>NZ_JBHRRZ010000040.1:0-284645 GCF_042643265.1 Virgibacillus sediminis
TACTCCTTACTCCCTCCATGCCAGTCATTAACATTCTTGTTAATTTTACATGGATCGAAGGGATTAGTGGTGAGAAAGTGTTCAATTCTATCAAGCGAAAACTGTTAAGTTTAGTCTAGCAGTTACAAATAGGTAGTTATAAACAAAACCAAAAAAATATGTATAAATATTATATTAAAAATCAATCTATGCTTTGAAATGTTCATGGAAAATTCCCCTCCCTCAATAAAAGAGGATATTTTCAAGCAATGTTAATTATTATGCGTTATTCTGTTCGTCATTAAAATAGGAGCTGTTACATCGCCCCCTCATTGTTCAACTTTTGTCTCCGTTCGTTGGGCTGGCTTTCTATTCATACACTTATCTCTTAATTTCTTTATCTGTAGGTAGAACAATTGCAGCTATAATATAAATTAACAGTGTTATTGCACCAGTAAAAAAGATTGACAAGGCAGTTACTATTCGAAGGATACTAACCTCAATTCTATACTTATCGCATAAACCACCTAATACACTGATATTTGTTTATCTTGTGTGGACTTATATAGTCTTTTCATCTGGAAACCCCAACCAAATTAGAAGTTTTTACTCCTGAAAATTAGTTCACCACATTTCTTCAACTGACATACCATGTTAGCTTAATATCTCTAATGCAATACTAACATAATATTCCAACAATACTCTTATGTTTTTCCAAAAAAAGGCGAGCTTCGATGATCACCTTTTAAACCATTGCCCCGTTTATTTAACAAGAAAAACCAGATTACTTACTGTTTATGGTTAAGCCTTTTGTTTCTAATAATGCCCCAAACTACTAATCCCAAGAGAAAAATAAATAACAATGTAAATATAATTCCGTGACTTATTTCTTGGTTAGAATAGCTCCTATAAGCATACAAAACCATCGCTATTGAACTCATAAATAACCCTACAAGTATCAATGGGCTAATTTTAACTTTAGGCAACCATACCTCCCCCTTTCTTTCGGAGATGACCCTTTTCAACAAGATAGGGCGCTACTCTTATTTCTGATAAGCACTAGAAAGTTGACAAAGTTTAATGATTAATTATCAGAATTGCCTTGGATTACAAGAATCGATGTTGCAATCCCTATAAGAGATAATACAATGCCGATTAGTAAAAGAATTAAAAGCAGAAACGTAGGTATTTGAAGTGCTGGTACTATTATACATAAGAAAATTCCGATCAATGTAGATGGTAACCAGACCCTATTTAATGGCTTAGAATTCACTATCATCCCTCCCTTGTTAAATTGTTTCTTATTCAAGAGAACTGCCTCGTTCGAAAGATAGGCTGCCATATAGACACTCTCCTTATTGTGTTAAAGCCACCCATTAGTTTAAATACAATTCTTCACAATTACAGAGAAACTAATGTTCAACATTATAACCTCTTATAATATTATACTTAATCTTTGTTTAACTTATCTGCTATATCCCATAATAAACCGACAATAACACCTAAAAATATTGATATTCCATAAAGGTGAGTCATTTCAGTATCAGTCAAAATACTCAATCCAACATTAATTACCCACCCTGCTAATCCACCTGCAATTACACTTACTAATGTAATTCCTTCATTTCTCTTCTTTTCTGTTCTCTTCACTATGTAGCCTCCTCGTATAATTGCTTAATAAAATAATCATTACCCTTATTGAAGTATTTGGCTCTCTTAAGTAAAAAGACCGCCATATTGACGATTTCATTGTTGTATTAAAGTACCCATTACTTTAATAGCGAAAAGCTAAATTTTGGCTCACCAAAGGGGTTCTTGTTCATTTGAAAGCTTAATCATAAATGGATAGACGCTTAATACAACTGCTATCAGTGGACTCATAATAATGACAACCATCCACCACGGATTATTTAAAAAGACGTTAATAGGCAATGCGATTAGTGGGAGTAGACCGATTATAGACGTTTTTTTCTTGGAGGAAGCTGACTCATATTGTTTATTATCGCAATGTGGACATTTCAACCTGAATAGTGTTTTAATCGTTTGTTGCCAAGTCCATTCTTTACCGCAATGATTACAAATCGGCATTTAAACAACTCCCTTCTTTTTAAAGTATCCTGCCTTTTAACTCAATAGGAGTTGTCACATCGACAACTCCTTGTTTAACTATCGCACCCATTAACGGAACTAAAACGGCAGGCTTTGAAAAAGCGAAATAGTTATAACTACTGCCGATAAAGATCCTGCAGACAGTAAGGTTATCATTTTTCGCCAATTTATCTCTTTTGAAGGTTTTACAGCCTCTCGGGAAACCGCAATCCATATCATAAAAGAAACTATGGCTACTATGGCAATAACATCTTTAGACATATTCAATACCCCCTTGTTTTATATTTTGTTTTAACACGTATTATTCCGTTAAATGTACCTTATGTAGGAATTAGAAAAATTAAAGTTCCACTATTAAACAGTCCTGCTCCTATAGTTAAATAAGTCCATCTTCATAATAACAGAGTATTCAATAAACAACCCTTAAAAAAACATTCTTTTAGATGATCGCCTTGCTTAACTCTTGCACCCTTTAATGGAACAAGTAGGTTATTCTCCTATTATAAGAGCATACTAACTTATAAACTTTTGTAATTGCATTATGTGTGGAAGGACGAATATCAAAAATAATCCAATTAACATATAAGCTATATATTTTTTCCTGTCTTTACCTTCTTTAAATTCCCATACAGCAATAGCTACGAAATATGAACCGACCATAAATACTATGGCTGAAATCAATAACCATCCCATAATTTCTCTCTCCTTTTAAAATTCTTCTGGAAATAAACTTAAAGTATATATCTCTTCACAAAGTCGTAGTATGATACTTTAACCAAAACTATTATTTTATCATCAACTCAAAAACACCCATTGGGTTAGCGATAAAATATATACCCAACCCAGCTAATCCAATAATGAAAATGATTACAACTTTACTTCTCATTAAAGAACCTCCCAAGCTACAATTTTTATCCTCTTCCTAATCATACTGTTCTTTCTTTAGATTATCCTGCACCAATAAAGGAACAGGAACAATCACTATGACAGTCCCCGTTGTTGGATGAAGTACTACACCTGTTTGTTTAATAACCCTATACTTTAATTTTAATTTAGGGAATAATCATTATTTATTTATTCAAGTTGATTTTTATCGACTTTAATTCTAAGGGATTATTTGGATCTTTACCGGTCAAAGCCACTTTCGGATGAATTTTAATATAACTGGTTTCTCCTTTTAGTTCATGGGGAATTATACTTCTGCCTTTTACAATCACTTGATTATTCACTTGAGTTTTTTCTAAGTCGATTCCGTCCATCGAAATATTAACTCTATTTCCTTGATCATCATAAGCTTCTAATCGAACTTGATTGTTCTTACCTGTAGCTGGAAAGGTTGCTGTATAATTAATTGCAGTCGAGGCTCTGCCCGCTATAATAGAATCGAAATGAACGCGTATATTACCATCTTGATTATCGCTTTCTTTGTCAACATTTAATACTTCATGTGGTAGTTGTTTAATAGGGACATCGAATTTCCATACTCCTTCTTTTTCACCGATTTTAAAAAACTCTAAAGGAAATGTCGTGTCAGCAGGCAACTGATCTTCCGGATAATGTAACTGTATTTGTCCCGTATACCCATTATCAGTTTGCTGCATATAGACGATTTCATGGCTTTCTGAAATTGTTTCGTCTCCATTAAATATTTCATATAACCCACTCAATTGGCCATTTTGATCCTCTTTCACATCACCCGTCACATCAAAAGTAACACCTAACACCGCACCATCGTAATAAGAACTCGTAATCATCACATTTATGCCTTCACTACTAGCTTTTTCATTTAATTGAGTAATTAGTTGTTGAGAAGCTAATTCTCTCCCCACTAAATCATTGAAATTGGAATATAACTTTCCTACTAATGGAACGTCAGCCATTACATGGGATGCTGAGGGAACAATAAAGCTGGAAGACAGTAAAGTAACAGCGGCTGCAGAAGAAATAATAAACTTCCTTGTTCGGCTTACTATTTTCCCTTGTTTCAGATTACAATCGTTTGCTTTTTGGATACCGTTCCTAATCGCTTTATAAACGTCATCTTTTGGCACTTCAATCTCTTCATAATTTTCTTTAAATAACTTTTCCTTCACTGTAACCCACTCCTTTCAGAGTATTCTTTAATTGCTTTTTTCCTCTTTGAAGATAAGTCTTTACTGTATTTTTAGGGATGCCCATAATTTTGGCGACTTCTTTAATTGGTAGATCATGATAGTAAAATAAGATAATTGCATCACGTTGATTATCTTGTAATTCATTTATCGCCCTAACTAAATCAATATGTTCATCGGTTCTTTCATTTTTGTTTGAAGGTAGATCACTGATATACTCATATGGAATATCTTTCTTTTGCTTTTTCTTCAAATCATAAGCTGTATAGATGAGGATTCTGGTTAGCCATGTTAAAAAATATTTGTTCTCCTTCAACTGTTTAATGGCTAAGAATGCCTTGTAGGCTGTTTCTTGTACAATATCCAGTGCATCTTCCCGATTACCAGTGTAAAGAAACGCAGTACGGTATAGCCGATCACTATATAACGAAAGAAGTTTTTCAAATGCTTTTTTGTCTCCTGCTTTAGCTTTCTTTATTAATTTTAACTGCCCCATGCTTACCCTCCTTTTACCATTAGAGAATAATTATAGCTAAAAAGTTTCAAGTTTTTATTTAATATAAAAATAGGAGGCAATAAAATATACTCGCTAACTAAATCTCTTTAGAGCGTATATTTTATTGCCTCCTCGACTATTATCAAATTAGATATTTGTCCTCCTATAAAAATGGTTTAGCACAACTAACCTGCTCTGATAACAACAGAAGCCCCTGCCTTGTTCCGCAATTAACAACCGTTTGTTGAAATACAATGTTCCGTTTGAATAAGTTATTTTATCTTTTCTAGGAGAAGAATATTTCGGTTATATATTTTTGAATGATTAAAAAGAACCCCCAGCCGATAACTCCAAATAAAATCGCTAATGATAAATGAATAGAATGTTTAAATGCCATATAAATTATCAGGAGCATTATAATTGTTGCTGGAAGACCCACTATCACTCCACCTGTAAATTCATTAATTGTTTTTGCTGATTCTCCTTGTACAGATAGCCAAATTATACTTAGGATACTAATTAAAGGTAAAGCGGCTATAATCCCTCCATAAGCTGGAAATCTCCTAGCTAATTCGGTAACTATGCCAATAATTGCTGCTGAACTTACGATTTTTATAAACAAATACATTTATTTTGATACCCCACTTAGTAACTGAAAGGCTTTAACAACTTCTATCCTTTCTTCAGCTGATAACTTATCAAGTGCAGCTTTTAATTTCTCTTCATCTAATTCTGTATTTTTCTTTAATACCTGTACACCAGGTTCCGTTAGATGCAAATAAACCTTACGTTGATCTTTTTCATATCTTTCTTTATATAGCCATCCATTAGTCACTAGCTTTTTAACGTGTTCCGACGCAGTATTATGTGATATAGATAGACGCTCTGCAATATCTCGAACCATTACAAACTGCTTTTTATGTACCAGTTGTAAAATACGGACACTTTGGTGGGAAATGGCTTCTTGGTGTACTGGATGAAGTTCAAAGTAAATATCAGAAAAGTATCTATTTATTTCATCAATCATATAATCACTCCTCTACATCGTCACAAACGATTATATCGTAGAATACGATATAAATACAATAAAAGTTTACCAATACATTAAGTAGTTCTTAAACTAAACTGTCCCTTTAACACAATAGGGGCTGGAACATCGAGAACTCCTTGTTCAACTCTTGCACCATATAGTTTAATAATTTATTTTTTGTTACTGCCTTTTTCAAAGTCGATTTCATAAGTTTCTGCTTGCTCTAAAGGATCAATAGAATTATCATTACTAAACCGACCAAGGTGTCTGTCAGGATGACCTAACATATAAGCATATTTTTGTATACGAATTTGCCTGATAATAAGTGATACGAAGATTCCGCCCATTGATATATATAATCCAGTATTGTAACCTAAAAATAAAGATAGAAACAACAGAATTGATGATGGAACTGCAATCATCAATTGAATTTTTTTCATTCGGGCTAACATCCTTTCATAAATAACTTGCTAAAAAAATACCTATGTTTATAAATTACGATTTTAATTTAAAGTTAGTTTCAAGTGAATTTTTCCCTAAACTCTTCTGCCCTTTAACGCAATAGGAGCTGCCGTATCGACAACTCCTTGTTCTTACAGTAAAGCACCCGTTCGCATAAGAGTAAATCCATTTATTTTATATCACTCTCCGAATAGGAACTTAATAAATCAATTGCTTTTTGTGTTGAATTAATTAGCTCCGGATTTCCTTTTTGCTTCCTTACCCTAAGAGCATCTAAGAAGCATTCGTCAGCCTCATCTAACCTTGACAATTCCATAAGACACTTCCCTTTATGCTGCTATACGAAGTCTATATAGTTATCCAAATTATTAGACTGGCATCTTTCCAAAGCCTGGTTGAATTTGTTTAGTGCCTCATTATGGTTGTTATTATATTTTAATGCTCCCCTAGACGTATTAGGGACACTACCTCTTTTGATGTTAGTCGGCCTTCTTAGCATAATTAAGACAAAAGTTTAGATTGTTAATAGCCTTTTGCGGTTCCCCATTTATCCTGTACAAATTACCAAGTGTCCCCCGAACAAAGTACTCTTCTTCCTCATTTAACATGCTTTTTAATACCCCAATTGCTACATCAATATGCTGTTGTAATCTAACTGCATCTCTAGTCTTCTCTCGAAGAAACTGATTATCATCAAAGTAAATAATTTCATTTAAAGACGAAAGACTATTTTTAAAATCTATTAGCATTCTCCTCCCCCCTTAATCTGTAACTTCATACTTCACTTTTCTGCTAAACTCCACTCTTGTTGAGATCTAATTTCCGGAATGAAAACGAGTTGTAAAAATAACAGCCCACAATTTCCCTAACGCACTCTTTAGCTCAAGATGAAATAATATATACACCTACTCTTTATTAGCATTTAATTCAGCATCTTTAATAATAATTTTTATTTCTGTTCCTCAGTCTTCTTAACTTGTTTTTTTAAATCTTCAATTTCATCGAGCAAAGAAACAATCATTTGATCACTTTTTTCCAGTTCTGTATGTAACGCTTTAATGGTTTCCTCTTCCCATTCAAAGGGATTTCCATTCTTAGGTGTTATAGGTACGTCCTTATACTCGTCCCCAGATTCATTTTCGTTAGGTTCAAAATAAATCGCTACCTCACAACCAGAATGGCCTAAAGCTATTCTTTTCCGCAAACTGACCTTCCCATAGCCAAACCTTCTTGCTGCAATCCCCCCAAAAACGCTTGATGTCATATTACAAAGGTGCGGAGCATCTTGTACAATTTCTCCAAAAGGACAACCTGTTGCTTGTACTACGACATGGTCAGGATGTACTTCCGAAATAGTAAAATGACCCCCGATTGAGTTTTTCAGATCTACAATTACCTCAGCGTACTTATCAGGTGTCCAGTTTAATTCTTTGCTTTCGTCATAGAAACTTTCTATCCATTCTCCCGTCCTTATGCCAATTTGACGTATATATTCATTGGCAGCCTTTCCAATTGTTTTTGAATGTAACTGGGCGTATTGTGTAATTAATTTGGATAAAAAGACGGCACCAGTTAGTTGGGACTCCTTAGTCATTCTGTTACCTCCAGGAATTTTTGACATAGATGAATTGATTTTCAGGAACACCACTATGAACAATGATTCGTTAATAGCTATCTTATTATGTTCTAGTAACAAATCCCTTGAAAAACCCTTTATTTGTCATTATGGTCTTCCCCCCATTTTATGGTACTTTTACCAATTATAAAATAGAATAAGCAAGAACATTGTAAGACATACCCCTATATTATCAACCCACTTAACTTCTTTATCAACAATTAACTGCAAAATAATTGATACTACAAAAACAATTAAGGGGAATCTGATACTTTTCCTTAACATATTGGTACTACCCCCTGCATTTATAAAACATTTCTCTACAAAAATCCTTGTTGTACTAACCTGCCCATTAACACAAGAAGCGACTGTTCTTATTTAACAATCGCACCCGTAGTTTAATAAGAACCTTCGCTTTTATTACACACATCATTCTAACTATTCAGAAAATACTATGCAATATACCATATATATGTTATACTTAATATATTAACAAAACAATTGTTGGGAACCTTTTGACTTTCCTTAGTCATCTTCCATCTATTAAGGAGGAACAACTAAAATGTCAAAAGAAAGTCTAATAAAAATGCTTGAAACTCTTTGTCAGTACAACAATGTTGAGATTACACATACATTTAACTCTAATGAACAACCAGTAATGACAGTACGATACTTAAAACATACAAGGACTATAGAGATAACCAATCTTAAAAATAATACGGTCATATTATTTGATAATATTGAAGAATCAGCGGAAGCCCTACAACTTTTAATAAATGAAAATACGATTGTTTAAACCTCTTACTCTTAAGAGGTTTTTTGTTACTCGTTTTTTGTCCAATGCCACATAAAATTTCTCATACTCATCTTAAATCAAACTGCCCCGTTACTTTAAGTGTATTAATTTACATTCTCCAGTTATTCTACCATAAAAATCCATTTTTCTTGGGGTGAATTTCAGAATAATACAGTCCTTTCTGATAAAATTTTAACCTTCTTTATGTTTATGAATTGATACTAACCATCCATGAGGGTTTCATTCCCAACAATATCGGGTATAATAAAAATATAATTAGTGCGTAAAATAAAAAGAGACCGCTAGTGCGGCCACACTAGCGGCTATGTACAACACCCCTTCAAGGGGGCGGCTCACAGAGTGGGAAAAATAACTACTCAAACGCTTGCCAGCTTTTATGGGTGGTTATTTTTTTACTTGACTGAATCGCAACCATCAATGTTCCAAAGGAAAGCATTGAGCCAGTGATCCAAAACATTGGATTCTCCCCTATATAAGAAAAAGGTTAATTCAGGGAATGGGAAGTTACTTCTTTACTAACTGGAAAGATAGCTCTCCAAAGTTTCTCCTTTTCACTATTGATTTTGTTAAAAATATTCCTACGATTAAAGCTGATATCAGCGGAAATAACTCCATAAACGTCAGCAAAGTAAGGAATAACAGTATTATGAGTAAGTGAAAAGCCCTATAATAATGCTTAATCCTTAAAAAGTACGATATTCCCAGATTCAACAATGTTTTGAAAGTATAAGAAACTACTAACCATTCACCTAGAATGATCACTGGAATCAATCCTAAAGAAAATGAAGAATTTATTACAAGAACTACGGAATGTGCCAAAAGTAATGCTAAAATGAACCAATATGTTATACGGTAGAAGGCATCTATGTGGCTGTTAATTGATACCGGCAGCACTTGGAAATGCATAGTTTCCAATTTACTTTTAAATATACCGTACAGTAAATACATACCAACTAAAGTCGGGATAGCTAAATTCATTCCTGATGGTAGATTGACACTCAGGCTTAAAAAGAGCAGAATCGCCAGGCAATTCACTATAACATTAAAGGATAAAGCTTTATTTAAAAGTAAATAGCGCTTCCAATATAATGCTATTACAGAAGTTAAATCATAGGGTGGATTATCTACTTTCATATTTTTGGTTAGGCCGGGTAGACGACCTTTATTCTCTAAGTTATTAAAGCCTGTTCCCGTTATCAGTTTAACTATCAATAAATTCCACGTTTTCTCATCCCCCAATAGAAGGACTTGCTTCCAATTTACATTCTCAGTTAGTGTCCTTTTAAATAGGAAGATCGAGAATGTTCCACACAAGATAAGATAAAACGGGAAAACTATAAATGAGAAATCTATCAGGAAGGTGGTAAAAGCAATTAACCATATACCTATGGCGACTGTACTAAATAAGATTCGAGCGATTATCGCCTTCGTATTTTTTTGATATGCTCCCCACTGTATTAAACCCGAGAAGAAGTCAGTGACACCGAATGAAACTACAAACAGCAAACCAGTCTTGAGAGAAAATATCCCCAGCCCGTAGAGAGCAACTATAACAATAGTAAAGACGATCAACCTCTTTGCCTGCTCGTGAAGAATGATTATTTTTATGATTTTTTCTATATCGTATGTAAGCAAGCTTAAATTAAAATCTGAACTAGTCACTTTGTATCTAGGGTCGAATAAACTTTTAAATGAATAGAAAAGAAAAATGATTGAAGTGAGAAAAATGGTTACAGAATAATTATATTGATTGAGGCTATAAATGTAACCAGCTTCTCCTTGAATCGATTCCTTGAAGAGAAGGATACCTACAAAAAAGAGTGGAATCAGATACACTAACGTTACCTTGTCAAAGAGAATGGAAAAAGCCAGTTTATATTGGTTTCTTATTTTCTTTCTGCGTTGTTTATTAATAAACTTATATGCATTAAATTCCTGACTTTTCACGTTGTGAACCTTCTTTCTATTTGAGAAAGGTTGTCAATCTGCCCTTTATTTATGATCTCTCCATTTTTTAACATAATATAAGAATCACAAAACTTTTTCACACGCTCTATTACGTGGGACGTTATTAAAATGGTGATACCTTGCTGAGACTTTCTCTTAATTTCTTTTTCTAAAAAATAGGCTGAGTTCTCATCCAGACCGATGAAAGGTTCGTCGATGATCAGAAGTGGGGCATCAGTAATTAGGTTGCTTATTATATTAACTTTTTGCCGCATCCCCTTTGATAAGCCATCAGGAAATTCGTGTAATTTCCCATTTAGTTCAAACCCATTCACATAATAATTAACTCTTTCCTCAAATACATTTTCTGGAACTTTATAACTTGTCCCATACAATTGAAAATGTTGAAGGACAGTTAATTCCGTAAATAATATAGGTTCTTCAGGTATGTAAGAGTATTGCGACTTATATTGGAGATAATCTGCATCAATACTAACAGAATTCAGTTTAATATCTCCCTGACTCTTTTCTTGTATCCCCATGATTGTTTTCATCGTAACTGTTTTTCCTGCTCCATTATGGCCGACTAAGGCGCAGATTTCTCCCTGATCTAAGGTGAAATGCAGGTTACGGATTATTTTCTCATTATTTAGGCTTACTTCAACGTTTCCCACCTCTAATAAAGTATTGTTTTTCACAGTCAGCCTCCTCACTAACAGAAAAAAGGGCGGAGAGCCCCCTTTATTATTTAATACTAGCAGTCTGATGATTATCATCTAATTGTTGTTTCCAATTTTTATTAAGCTTCTCTTCATAAAACCTTGATATGGAATAACACATAGAGAACTTATCTACCGGTTTAATCCCTATTTGGGCGATAGTAAGATAAAGAAAGTTAAGAATAAGGCGTTTAATTTGGAAATTCATCGTTTGTTTTATTTTACCATATTTAGGGAGGGAATTTAAGTGACCATGAAATTCACTAATTCTCCCTTCATAACCCGGATTCCATTGGTTTTCTTGTACAATTTTCATATAAGTTTCCGCTTCTGGTAATAATAGTTGTCTGCTTTCAATTAATGGTTCATTATCTTTTATCGTATCTTTATATATATTTAGCCATTCATTAAAGTACTTTTCTTTCTCTATCAATTCATTAACTAATACTTCTATATTTCCTTTATTTTTGTTATAAATTTTTTCAAAATGGCTTCTTATTTCATCTTCTTTATCAAAGCGGTTTAAAAAAGCTTCTGCATGCGATCGAAAGCTTAATTGAGTCTCATTTGGTTTTCCAATTGCATGGATGGCAGCAATCATCATACATATAGTATTTTTATATTTAGCTGACACAGGTTCATTCAGCATCTCCATTATAAGTTTATTGCTTTTGACATAATACTCCTTAATTGATTCAACCCCCGTTTCCCCCCAAATATCGGTTCTAAGGGAAGAATCCTCTAATTTTATAGTAGCATCCTGTTCAATAGGAAATAAATCCTCTACTTCCATCTCAAAGTCTTTTAACATTAAGTACTGCTTTTTTAATTCTGCCTGGGTAAGCTGATTCACTGACGAGTATTGGCCAATATTCTCCTGAAGTTTTCCTTTTATCCAGAGAAGATGGTCCATCGTAAATTCTTTATCTATTTGAATATGCCACTGAATATGTGGCCCCTTTCTCCAATGGCGCAAAACAAAATTTTTTAACTTTTTGTTACGAGATAACTCCTCTTGAAGAGGCTGAATTTGTTGAACAATAAACTGATTATGCTGCTTGGAATCGTGGATATATATATTTAGGGTTTTATATTTCATATTTTTGCTCCTTTATGGGATGGGTATTTAACGAATTGCTTAGTAGAAATGTGAGCTCCGCTTCCATCAAAGGAGATACACCTAACCGATTTAAAAACATGTGAATCCATGACCAATACAGTTGGATGATAGCGTGGGAATACACATCTAACTCTTCTATTGATTTCAATTTTATATCGTTAAATACAAAATTATTTTGTTTAACACTTTCTATAATTTGTTCTGTAAAATTTGTGTACTGCTTATAAAGAATGTTGGAATTATTAGACCAGTATTTGCTTATAGCCTTACCTAAATCATTATTTTCTAGCTTTAATCGATATGATTGTAAGTATTTTTCTATTTCTTCTGGCACATAGGTTTGAAGGGTTGCAATGCAATAAGATCTGAGAAAATCTATCTGCAGCTGCCTTGAAAGTTTCATACTTCTCACCATATAAGATAGAATGTAAAGACCATGGTTATATTTCCTTTTCAAATCTGGATTGTTTACTTCTAAGAATTTAATAACGTAGCGAGACGAAAACTCAAATTGTGATTCACTTAATTGCAACATTGTTTCTCCATTGTATCTTCGTGTCTCTGGTATGTATGCTAACTCTTGGATAGAATGGTTAGGGTACCACTCCCTATCTTCATGATTATCCAGTAACATTTGGTACTGATTATAAAACTCGCTTTTGTTAACTTCTATCTCACTAGGAAACTCGAGAAAAAAATCGGCAATACTCCTAACAAATTTGTCTTTATTTATTTCACCCATGTTTCTCACCCTAAATCTAAGATGAGGTCCTCCTTCCCAATATCTTATGAAAAAAAACGAGGGCAGAGTGTTTTTACCATAAATATCAATCAGACGTTTATACAAATAGATAAGAAAGTGGTCCCATCGATTCTGGTCATGGTAAAAAATATGGAAACTGTTCCACTTCATAAATTACACCTCTGCTTTATAAGTTTCTACTAGTAATTCAACCATATGGCGCCGCTCGTTAATCTTCAGTGGAATTTGGCGATCATTGGGTAGCGCTTCCTCAATAATAAACCCTTCTTCCATGACATTAATTTGATTAAAAAGAATTTGACATAAATGGAAACTGTCCGCATCTATGTATTGAGGTTTTCTCATTGCATCTTGATAATGAGTGATGCTGTTTTGATTAGCGAATTGTAGGGTAACATTTGACCTCAAATAAAATTGTTTAGGTATAGAATGTTTTTCAAGCCACCTGTGTAACTGCGTAAACTTCTCCATGTGCCCACTTTCCTGAGAATTCTCCTCCAGAAATTGTTTCTTGCTGATTGACCATTGTCTACGCTGTATGATAGTTTCTCCAATTTTAATTCTTGGTAATTGGACAACTACTTCACCCGTAGAAGTATGCTTATGGAAAAACGCCTCATTCACAGATATATTTGGATTACATGATTGAGAGAAGTATAATAGAAAACGGAAGAGCGGTGGGACCAGTTTTAAATTAAGAAATTGTAAGTAATATAAATCAATCTTTTTATTAAGCACCTTGGAATATAACCCTAACCCCTTATCTTCCGAGTCATTTTTAACAATGATATCTTCTGCCTTAATCACGTATTTACTATTCTTTTTGCTTCTTACCCCTGGATACTCAATTTCATATTCGGTGACATCGGGGTGAATATTCGCATTGAATCCAAATACTCCATTTAGCTCTGCGGCTAGATTGTTTTTATTTGGCCCAACAAACTTCCTTGTAGTTTCTGCAATATCAACCCCAACATGGTCTGCTATCCCTTGCATAAATCGACTCATAAACTTACCGTTCCCGTCGGAAATTTTATTTATTACAAATCCCCCATGGTCTAAAGGTTGCATAAAATATGACCAGGATTCTGGCTGCATGGATGTCATCTTCTTCGGGATCTTTTTTGATAACTCCAATAAGAAACTCTTGTGTATCGAAACTTCCTCTTGCTCCGTATTGGTATATGAATAAATTTTGTCAAAAAATTCTTTTCGAAGTCCAAGCCATTCCTTATAAAGAAGGTTATTCGAAAGATCTTCTGTTATATAAGATAGGATGTCATCATTAGCTGAGGTTATTAATTCTTGAATTTTTCGCTGAAAGTCTAGAACGTTTACAGACTCACCTTCTGAATAGATTTCTTCAAACTTCTTTTTGATAAAAATCTTAAAGGGTATTTGAGGATCAAACAGTACATACAACGGTTCCAACGTTTGAATGTCTTCTAAAAAAACATCTAAGTTCTTTTTCGGAACAGTTAAATCTTGTTCAATAAAACAATCCTCATATATGAGGGGGCTTATTGTTTCAGATTTCTTAGAACCGTCATCGAACAGTTTAGTAATTCTATTCAAATGGTGTTGTACCTTTTCTAACAGGATTTCCAGGTTGTCGTTCGATAGTCTAATGAGTAGAAAACGTAAATTTTGAATTTCATGACATAGTTGATCGTGAAAATAATTTGACCCTTTATACTTAATATTAATATTGCTTAATAAATGATGAATTTTTTCAAGATAGTCACTGTCTTGTTCCTTGAAGGGCACTTGGTAATCCACAAATTTAATATTAACTAACTTTTCAACGAATTTTTTCGTCTGCTCCTTATTTGCCCCATTAGGCATGCTCTCTACCAGGTCCCTCATACAAATGTCCTTATTAAGCTTCATATATTTATATAAAGAATATATTTGTTCATTAAAAGGAAGCTCAACACGTTGTTCAGCCTGGGACCAAAATTTAGAATTGACTCTGCTACGCTCGACCTTCACAAATTGCATTCTCCTTGTATTTTCATCAACTATTTTCAAATGGGGAGTCACTTCCAAAGGTAAAAATGCAGCCAAAGAACTTTTTGTTATTAATTCCCATAAATAGATGGAAACCATATTATTAATATATATATCTGACTTCCAAGATAGTTCACGTAGATACCAATCAGAAGCATAGGGTGATATCTTTGCATGGCCGATTAATGTAAGGGAACTAAAAGGACTAGTTTTCGCAATCATTCTAGTTAAGTAAAGTAATACCGATCTTTCTATTTTCCTTGTCTTTTTATTTTGTTGGATAGTCGGTGTTGTTAAGTATTTATCCCATTTCCTATGTAAGCTGGAACTTGAAAGAGGTGTGGTTCTTCGTAAACAGTTTATATTGGCCAATTCTTGCAAGACTACTCTTTTTTCCCTCAATTCCTCCTCAAGCTTTGTATTTATTTTGTCTTCTAAAATACTTATTTCATTTTTTTTGTCCTGCCATACTTTTATCTTAGTGGTTATTCCAGTAGAAACGCTTTCAAATTCTAGAGAAACATTTCTGTTGTTATAAATATTCCTCTTTAAATTTAAAAGTGATTTCCGCTTTTTTACGTCTGTAACATTTTGAATTAAAGCATACAGTTCATCACAAATCTCATTGGTAAGACAATCAAATTCAAAACTTTCTTCTTTTAGAGTCTCCATTAATTTCAAAGTTGTATTCATTTTTAATTTATCTAATTCACTTATTGGTATGGGTGATATTCTAGTGATAATATTGGGGTGCAGTTTTATCATAAAATCTCAACCTTTCTACTACTTACAAAAATGGGTGTGGTTGCCTCGTGTCATCATAAATACCAAAGTTAAAATGATGAGACTTAGTCATAAATACCTTTATCACTGATAAATTAAGATCGATCACTTTTACTATCGGAGGTGTTAAGTCTACTAAATATATTTCCCTATTTAATCCCCTCACCTCGTCTTTGATGATGTCGAATAAGCCACTTAATCCTTTTCTTTGTATCTCTTCAGACCTTCTTTCTAACTTTAGATAAGTAGCTTCCTCTTCATAAGGAATGTCTTCAATAAATGAGAACTGACTTCTTTCTTTGCTTTGGAGGTAATAGAGAACATGATCTTCCATGCTCTGGAATTGAAAAGTTCTATTTAAATATTGAATTCTGTGTTCTTGTTCTCTAGTTATAGTTTTGAAATTTAGAAATCCTGTAAATAACTCCAATAAAGCACTTTGTACAGCACTGTCCGGTGTAATTCCCGCTCCGCAAACGTTTAGTTGCCCAGCATTCCAAGAAAGATGGATCCACACAGTAGAAATGGTTTTCATTTTATTAGTAGAAATAACATGTAACTCACAGCTATTTTGTTTAAAGAAGTTAATAAGATTTCTCGTCTGCTCGTTTTTCTCGAAAAACTTTAAAGGCCATTTTTTTAAGTTTTTTCTTGAATACCAGGCTTCCAATCCATTTTCTCTCTCAAAGTATTCTATGATTGCATAAAAAGCAGCTTCCATTTTACTTCCCCCTATTGCTGTACCATGGGAGGTTGCTGAATAGAATCTCCTCTCGCCTCTATAATTCAGAGTATCCTCTTTATTTATTAACACTAATTGTTGAGGAATCATCACCTGGTCATTGGACGATAACTTTAACGCGGTTACCCAACTGTAATAAGAGCTTGGGCTAAATATAAAAGGTGTTTTAATTAACTGATATGGATGAATGGCATTTGGTAGATTTTCATATGCCTGCATTATATGGTCTATTTTCCCAATATCGCCATTTAAAGAGAGCCTTTCCAGCCCTTCTAGGAGTGAGATATTAATTGCTTGTTCCTTAGAAAAGCTCCTACCTATTCCATAAGTGTTTTTGGCACTTTTTATTTCTACTCTAGAAAGGTATACCCCCTTCATTTTATAAACTTCTGGAGTACTAAAAAGGCTGTACTTTCCCATCGGAATACCTGAAACTATTTTACTAATCATTTGATCATTATACTTCCTCATCCTATTCTGTTTTTTCGGAGGAAGAAGAGTATCCATGGGAAATCGCCGCTCATATAATTTGGAGCAATTTGGACAAGCAATCGAAGGAAGGACTTTTCGCAGTACCACCTTCATACTTTCAGGGATATTTAACACATATTGAAAATATCCATTCATGTTCATGTATAGCAACTTATGCACCATTTCTTCCACAACCTTTAGGTTGCGAACATGTATACTATTAGAACCAGTTAAAAAAGAGTTCTCACTATAAATATTTACACATCGGGGGCACCCTATCTTATCCGGAGAAAAGGTAGAGACCATTAAACCATCGTTACGAGATTGAATAAGAATTAAGTTGTTAAGGTAATTTTTCTTTATTACTAACTTCATTGCATTCCAATCTTCAATGGCTTCTAAAAAAATTACTAAATTAGCCTTTTTCTCCTTAATTTCCTTTAAACTGCTTATAATATTAAAGTTAGTCTGTCTTTTTAACTGGGCCCTTAAGTTAAGGTCGTTTACAAAACAATAGATATCGTTCACTTGAATTCATACCTTCCAATTGTTCTTTAAAACATGTAAGGGAGCCTTTGATCCCCTTTATATACTAGAATTATGTAGTTCTATGGTGTGAAATTATAAATTCCGGATCTTAAGCAGAGCAAGTGAACCAAAAATAAGGAAAAATAGGCATTCCAGAACCCACAGAAGATGCTCCCTCTGCAGCACCAGTACTTCCCTCTAAATCTAGAGCTTCCACTTCTTCAATATTCAATTCATCCTCAAGGTTTTCCAATACGTCAAAATCTAATTTTAATTCCACAATTATCACCTCATTATTTTTTAGGACCAAAGGCTCCATCGAATATTCCTATTCGACACAATATATACTAGCATATTTTTCCAATAATTTTGCATCATTTTTGTAAACTTTTTGTAAAAATGTTTATATTGCGATATTAACTATTTGTTACGCAAACAGGAGAACAAACATGCGTTCCAAAAAATTTCATTAAAAAAAGCATACCGGAACACGCCATATGCTAAGGAATTGTTTGTATTACAAGAATCGATCCTGCAATCCCTATTAGAGATAATACAATCCCAATTGGTAAAAGAATTAAAAGCAGAGACGTAGGTATTTGAACTGCTGGTACTATTATACATAAGAAAATTCCGATCAATGTAGATGGTAACCAGACCCTATTTAATGGTTTATAATTCACTATCATTCCTCCCTTGTTAAATTGTTTCTTATTCAAGATAACTGCCTCGTTCGAACAGATAGGCCGCCATATAGAAAATATCCTTATTGTGTTAAAGCACCCGTTAACTGAATTAAAACGGCAGCCTTTGAAAAAGCGAAATAGTTATAACTAATGCCGATAAAGATCCCGCAGACAGTAAGGTTATCATTTTTCTCCAATTTATTTCTTTTGAAGGTTTTACAGCCTTTCGGGAAACCGCAATCCATATCACAGCAGAAATTATGGCTACAATGACAATACCATCTTTAGACATATTTAATCCCCCCTTTGACCTGTATGTATCATTCCGTTAAATGTACCTTATGTACGAATTAGAATTAAAGTTTTACTATTAACCAATCCTGCTCCCTATTGCTTAATACCAATTATTTCAAGAAAAATAATCCAATTCAATAATTTTCACAAAAATTAAGACACCTATCTTATTCTGATAGGCGCCCGATGGTGATAGATACACTATCCACAATTACTTCTTTGATTAAAAAGTTCATAATTAACTTCCTAGCTTTCTTTTAACATGGAATACTTTCGATAAGCCCTATAGAAACTGCTGCCAAAGAAAACAGCCATAAGTACGGGAAGGGACCTCAAAAGAACAAATGGGGTTTCAAATAAAAGTGCTTTCCAAAACAATGATCCTTTCATACTCCAAAGCCCTTCAGTTAAATATAATCCCGAATCCTTGTATATCGAATAAGAAAAAAACAAACACAGCATACCTAACCAAAATGAATAACCCATTAACCTTTTATAATAATTACCCTTAGATTGGCGATCCGAGAAGATTTCATTTTGATTATCATCCTCTTTTTGCCAATACCGTATTCCGCTAAGCCAGGCGCCCTTTATATAGTTCCAGCCGAAATCTTGATATATCCCTTTGTACTCCTTGAATTTTTGCCTGGATAGATAATCTTGATAATCAAGTCGCATAACATATCTCTTGTCAGTTTTTTCGAAAGTGTATATTCCTAATCCACTAACTTTAGTACAGCGATAGCCTTTTTGTAATTGCTCGTTAAGCCATTGCTCCTCTTTTTCAATATTAAAAAATACTTTAAACCTCTTCATTTGATTCACTTCCTTCATACAAGGATAAAATATGCATGAGCCTTTCTTGTTCCATTCTCAAAATGGCGCTTCCTTCTGTAGTTATCATATAAATTTTTCTCCGGCCTGAATTTCCGACAGGTTCGATCCAACCATGTTTATTCAAGTTCTCAATCGCACCGTATAACGTACCAGCCGCTAAAATAACGGTACCATTACTCATTTTTTCTATCTTCTGCATTACGGCATAGCCGTGTAGTGGCTCACGTAAAGCTAATAAAATATAATGCATGGTTTCAGACAATGGCAATAATTTATGTTTCATACTTTCACCTTCTATTCTGTTTAACTATATAGTTAGACTTTATATTAACGTAATACAGTTGAACTGAATAGTCAACAGCATTTTTTAAAAAATTGGACGGAACTTAAAGTAGACCTTTATAATTAGGCAAAAATGTAATCTAAAAAAGTCGATTTCCATGACGTTAAGAAATCGACTTTTTGTGTAATATTGTTCAATTAAACTGCTATTTTTGTGGAACAAAAGCCTTTTTATTTATTTTTAATATCCTCTATTTCTCTTTCCAAAGTTTCAACCCTTCTCCTTAAATCCATATTCGTTTCCTCTTTTTCTCCATTCTTAAATGAACTTTTCTTAATGATTACTACTATACCAGCTATCACAGCAACAATTACCAAGATAATAATTAAGATAATTATTAAAGGTATAAATTCTGTAAGTGACATTCAATCACCCCATCTTTTTATAAAGAACTATATAATAACTACGTAATAAATCATAAAAAGTTTCCCTATATGGAACTTTTGTTTAACAATACAGCCATTCGTTAACACAAGAAGCGACTGTTCTTATTGAACAATCCACACTTTAGGTTAACAAGTCTAAAGCAATACCTGAGAGCCTATCTCTTATTACTAACTGAACTTTTTTTGCTTTTTCATTTATATTCTTTAAATCTTCAGTTTGTATTTCCCAGGACAATTTTGTTTCTTTTTCTAACTCTTTCACTTGTTCCTCAATTAAGAGCGAGTGTTTTTCATATATCTTAGTAGCAAGTAATTCATCTTTTAATTCTTCTGGTACTCTATAATGTAATCCGTTAAACCATTCTTGGAATTCTTTTTCACCATACTTGTTAAATCTCTTTTCTAAAATAATCATTATTTCTTCAGCAAATTCCTTATTGAAACCTATTTCATACATCTTGTCTTGGATGTTGTTCAAAGTAATATTTTCTAATGATTTTCTTTCCTTAAAGCCAAATATTTTCTTAATCATCTTTCTTCCCCCAAAAATATTTTTCTTCAACTCTTCTGCCCTGTTAATACTTACCTTCAACAAACGGGTGCGATAATCCTTCTTGGACTATCGCACCCGTTTGTTGAAGATTCCACTTTAAATATGAATAGTTATTGAAACAAAATCATTCGTTTTTATCAAAACCAAGATGAACAGAATCCGCAATTCTTTCATAGCCAATCTCCCTATAAATCTTATTTGATGTCGGATTCATCATATCTGTGTATAGTACGCAAAAGTCGAAGTCTTTGAGTAGTTCACTTGAAACGGCCGTAACAAGCGTCCGAGCATATCCCTTTTTACGCTCTTCCTTTGGTGTAAAAACCAAATTAACGGTTACACCGTTCTTTGTCGGACGTGACTTCTTCATCATTGATACAGTCTTTCCTTTATCCTCCCATAGAAAAACCTCTTGTTCCTTTAGAAACATTGCAACACGTTCTTTCACTTGTTCGATTGGTGAGATCGGCATTCCAGTATCACTTTCAAATAAATTGTACCACTTTTCGACAAGTGAAGAATCACTTTCTTCTGCATAGCGCCAAGTACCAGGACTATGTTCAAGCGTTTCATTTACCTTATTTAATCGATACAATCCCTGATCCATAAGTAGTTGATGACTTCTACCAGTTTCTATTTCCCATTTCTTCGCGACTTTGTATGCCCACGGTTTCAAACTGATGATTGAACGAAAGTTAATTTCAAGTTCGACCATTCTTTTTATAAATAAATCCATAATTCTTCTAAACGGATTTCATCGACAAAAATAAGATTTAACGGATGCGGGGGTGTCATTTGGAAAAGAGCTAATACTCTTCCATCCTCCTCAATTGTGGCCATAAAAGCATCCTCATAATTACCAGCTTTAATTGCTGGCAGTACACCCCAAAAAAGACTAAATACATCTTCCTTTTCCGATAAAATCGGCTCTACTTTTCTCTCAAAATCATGAGCATTGTTATAAACTTTAAATTTCATATATATTATTTATCCCTCCCTAAAATTAGATAAATAACTATCTCTATAAGTGATTTTATTTCACCTTTATCATAAACAATATATCCCAATTGCTGAACAAAGATTAATCTGGGCTCTTTTACTAAACTGCTCCTATATTAATGATGCGATTGCTCCTTATTACGAAATCGCCCCCGTTAGCATAAGAGTAAATCCAATTATTTCACATCACTCTCCAAAGAGGAACTTAATAAATCAATTGCTTTTTGTGTTGAACTAATTAGCTCCGGATTTCCTTTTTGTTTCCTTATCCTAAGAGCATCTAAGAAGCATTCTTCAGCCTCATCTAACCTTGACAATTCCATAAGACACTTCCCTTTATGCTGCTGTACGAAGTCTATATAGTTATCCAAATTATTAGACTGGCACCTTTCCAAAGCCCGGTTGAATTTGTTTAATGCCTCATTATGATTGTTATTATATTTTAATGCTTCCCCTAGACGTATTAGGGAGACTACCTCTTTTGATGTTAGTTGGCCTTCTTTAGCATAATTAAGACAAAAGTTTAGATTGTTAATAGCCTTTTGCGGTTCCCCATTTATCCTATACAAATTACCAAGTGTCCCCCGAACAAAGTACTCTTCTTCCTCATTTAACGTGCTTTTTAATAACTCAATTGCTACATCAATATGCTGTTGTAATCTAACTGCATCTCTGGTCTTCTCTCGAAGAAACTGATTATCATCAAAGTAAATAATTTCATTTAAAGACGAAAGACTATTTTTAAAATCTGTTAGCATTTTCCTTCCCCCTTAGTCTGTAACTTCATATTTCACTTTTCTGCTAAACTCCACTTTTGTTGAGATCTAATTTCCGGAATGAAAACGAGTTGTAAAAATAACAGCCCACAATTCCCTAATGCACCCGATACTTTAATACCGTCAGACAAAACAGAAACAAGCGATTATTACTAAAACATATAAAAAGGGTGCTATCTTATCTATTACACGTGTCTTAATATTATTTTTCTTGTTGTACCACATTATTTTGGTTATATCCTTAATAAAAAAACTGTTAATAAAGGTACAAAGAAAACGATATAAACCTGTTTAAATTCAGGAAGGATAATACCTATAATAATTGCTACCATCCAAATTATAATGAGAAACAAAAATTTAATACCTCTATACTTATTTTCGTTAAACAGCATCTCAAAGATTTTTTCCTTTATTTTCATATTGTCACTCCTATATTCTGACAACCTGCCCATTAACACCAAAAAGCGACTGTTCTTATTGAACAATCGCACCCGTTAGTTTAATAACTGATTTACCTTATTTCCATCTTCCAATTGTTCTTGCACAAGACTTTTTAATTCTTCTTCATTGTTAAATTCACTTAACTCTTTACCATACCACTTTTGTAATTCTTCCTTTGTTATTTTATATTCATCATTTTCAAAAACGAAGGTAATCCACTGTGCATTATCAATTAAAGCGAACAGGAAGGTAGCATTGTGAATTGCCGTTTCTTCATATTCCTCTTCTATCATTGTCTCATCAATTTCATTGTACGTTAAAGTCATTCCATATGGCTCTGTTTCTGTTTGAAGTGAGACTTCATTAAATTCCTCACTATGTTGTAATTGCCCAATAATGTTAATTACTGCACTGTTATCGCCTATTAAAGTACCCTCGTATTGAAAGATATTTTCATTTGTTGTATTTTTTTCATTGTTATCTGAACTACAACCATTTATGAACATCAAAATTAACAATGAAAAGAAAATATATTTTGTTATTTTTTTCACCTTTCAGTCACCCTTTCTTCTGTCTTAAATTATCTTAACATAGAATATTAAAACCCTTTTCAATGTATTCTACTTCTTTAATTTTATAAATAAGGTGCTTAATCCTTCTTGAAAATAAGCACCCGATTGTTAAAAACACCTTAGAATAACTCGAACAGTAATCTAATTAAAACCCTAAAATTAGGGAAACATTAGAAAGAGGTGATTACATGGATAAAGAAGAATTAAAACTCCCATCTGCTGAAATAGGAACATTATGGGGGAATATGTAAATGGATATCGTAAATAAATATATACTGTCCATTATAGAAGATGAAAAAGTAAAAGAGCTACTGATAGAAAAGGCTTAGCAAATTAGGTGAAGTTATGGGAATAGACTATTCTAAAAAAAGTAGAAAATTGGAAGTTTTATTATGGAGCATTGCTTTGCCGGGCTTTGGTCAATTGCTAAATGGAAAATATATAAAAGGAATACTGTTAATAGGCCTAGAATTTCTCATTAATGTGATGGGAAACTTTAACACGATTATTATTTTGAGTTTGAATTTTAAGATTGAAGAAGCAATCGCTGAAACTAATTATATGTGGCTAATGTTTTATCCGTGTTTATATTTCTTTTCTATTTGGGATGCATATAATGATGCAGGAGGGGGAAAGGACAAACCCTTTGCCTATTTGCCTCTTGTTTTCTCAGCCTATTTTGTTACAACAGGTCTAATATTTTCACCTAAATTTACACTTTTTGGATACGAAATAGGTCCGATGTGGCTGCCCATATTATTCTTGCCAATTGGGTTATGTACCGGAGCAATTATAAGATGGATATTGTTGAAAATATATTCAAAGGAAACAATCTAAACATTTATTCTCTCTTTACACAGTTACCATTAATAAATCCCAAAGGTTAAGGAATACTAAAGACTACATAACATTGGATACAAACTAGGAGGAATATTACATGCCTGAAAAACCCGGACTTACTTCATCAGAACTTGGTACGTTATGGCTTACGTACCAACAAAAAACGATGATTCTGCGGATGTTGGAATATTTCATAGAGAATGCTGATGACGAACAAGCAAAAAACATAATGGGTGACTTATACGAAGAAATTGACCCATATGTAGAAAAAATAGCAGTAATTTTTCAAAATGAAGGAGCTGCAATACCAGTTGGATTTACTTCCGAGGACGTCAACAAAGGGGTACCTAAACTATACGACAATGGTTTCGACATCATGTTCGTACGCTTGATAAAGGAAATTAGTATGGGGTTGCATACACTAAATATAACCATGGCATCTCGGGAAGATATTATCATGATCTTTAAAGATCTCACTGCTATTACCCAAAAATATTACAATGCTTGTACACAATATCTAATTGAAAAAGGGATGCATGCCCGGCCTCCTTATGTTTCAATGCCCAAGAAGGCGGAGTTTATTACTGACACCTCTTATTTAAGAGGAGGACTTAATCCACTAACTAGAAAGCGAACAATGAATACAGTAGAAGTTGCTTATATGTTTCATGCGATTGAAACAAATATAACCGGACTCCAAATGATTACTGGTTTTGCTCAATGTGCCCATACACCGGAAGTAAAGAAATATTTCACCAAAGGAGGAGAGATTGCCAAAAGCATCACTAAGGAACTCAACGAAGTCTTTCTCGAAGACGGTATTCAGACACCTGTTGTATCGGGTGGGAATCCTACACGTTCAACAGTGGCCCCCTTCTCTGATAAATTGATGATGTATTGTACCAGTCTCTTTTCCAGCTTTGCAATGGGAGGAAACTCTATAGGCACTGCCTTTAGTTTGCGGAATGATTTAGCGGCCAAAACTACTGTTTTCATGAAAGATATCTTCGAATATGCCCATGAGGGGGCGAAAATTATGATTAGAAACGGTTGGATGGAAGAACAACCTCCAATGGAAGAGCGAGAAAAACTTATATAATAACTTCTAAACATACTTCCAACAGAAGAAAAGAAATTAGGTTAGCCAAAGCTAAACTTTGTCCTGCAAAACCAAAGCAGAAACATCCATAGCTTAATATTAAAAGAAGAAAAAAACACAAGAACCTAATACGATTCTTGTGTTTTTTAATATGTTATGTGACCTTTAGGCAATATGTCCCGAATGTTTAATAAGAGCTAAAGTCAATTCCTAAACTAAACTGCCCCGTTGCTAAATTTTCTTCAATTGTAACATCAATTTCCTAAGATTATTAAAAATCCTTAAAGGAATTATTATTATTATTTTCTGTTATTCGGACATCCTTATTTAAAATACTAAATAGGGAGTGATTATTCTGTTATTGTTGGAAGCAGTAAAATCTTTTGAGGCTGATAAAAGAATTGAAGGATTTTCTCCACATACTTTAAATGCATACAGGCTGCAAGCAAAATTATTAGTTAACTATTTCGGTAATACAAATATGAAGGACCTCACCACCCAACAACTAAAGCAATATCTTTCCGAATCAGGAAAAGACCTGAAACCATCAAGTTTATCCCACCGAATTAGGTTTTTACGATCCTTATTTCGTTGGTCACACGAAGAAGGGGTTATTGATAATAATCCTGCTAGTAAAATTAAAGAATCAAAAGTGGGGAAACGTATTCCAAAATTCTTAACAGAAAGAGAGATTGAATATTTACGAGATGCCTGTTCTACTCCAATGGAGAAAGCCTTGTTTGAATTTATGTTTTCAACCGGGTGTCGTATAGGAGAAATTTTAAAACTTGACCGTAATAGTATAAATTGGGGAAGCCAATCGGCAATTGTTCGAGGAAAGGGAGATAAAGAAAGAGAGGTATATTTTAATATTCGTTGTGATATATGGCTGAAGAAATACTTAAACAGCAGGAACGACAATGATCCAGCTATATTTGTTACAGAACGTTCTCCGCATAGAATGAGTATTGCTCAAATGAGATACATTATTAAACGTATCTCCAACAGTGCTGGGATTAATAAATCTATACATCCTCACCAGTTATAGACATAGCTATGCTACACATCTATTAAATAATGGTGCTCCACTTGAAGTTATACAAAGCCTTTTAGGTCACGAAAAAAGTGAAACAACTCGAATCTATGCCCAATTAAGTGGAAGACTCCGCCAAGAGTTTTACAGAAAATATTTTTAGAATGAAGGAGAGCAACGTCTAAAGCTCCACGTTGCTCCCTTTCATTATTGCACCCTTTACTTTAAGTGTATTACTTCACAAATTTTGGTTTTCATTTTGATTGTTGTCTCATTGAAATAGCCACACTAACGACAATTCCTACAATACACGATATTATTATTTTTATAAGAAAGTTATCAGTAACCCCATCAATTACATATCCTTTAAACTTTTGAAATAACGTTGCTTCTGGAACCCAATCAATCACATATCCTACCCCTAATATTGCAGGTAGGCTTATCAGCACATAAACAGAAACAAAAGAAATTAAAAACACTTTTATATTCATTATATCCCCCCTCGAACCTTTACCTTTTAGATTTCTTCATTAGGAAAAGTATCCCTCAACATTGAAGAAACGCACCAATCACTTTAATAGATTTTTTCTAAGAATTTTTGTATTATCTGTATTTAATTCTCCATAGCCTTCATCATCATTATTGCTGACAATTTCTGCTGTACCTGCACTTTCATTAAACCAAATTTCGTATTCAACCAATCTTTCAGGCATATTTTCATCAAATTCGAAAAATAAAGTTGCTTTTACATCTGCTTTTCTAGCCATGTTAACCTTTGTATTGGGGGACCATTTAATATCTTCGAAGGCTTTCTTTAACAACTCAATTGATTTTTTATCTGTTATCATTACAACTTCTTCGTAATTCCCTTCTTTATCAACCTTTTGAACATCTACTCTTGTTAAAACCCCTTCTTCTTGTCCAGAGCAAGCAGCTAACAACATAATTGCAAAAAGAAAAATAATGCTCATTATTTTTTTCATATACATACACCTCCATAAAATTAGACGTTGTTATTCTCAATAAAAGTTCCATTTTTTTAAAACTATCCTGCCCCGTTCGTATTATAAGGTTAGCCAGAATGCTAAATATTTCTGGTTGACCTTTTTTTGTATGGTCTTATTATAACACTGTAGCCGGGGTAGAACGTAACTGCCCGTGGGACCTGGATCCCGTCAAGTAAACCGTTCGCCCCCTACTTGTAGAAACATGATTGAGGCTGGTTGGGACTGTGATCTCGTATAACAAGCGAAGCTATGAAACTACAAGAAGTATTAGGGGTACCGGCAAATAAAAGATAAGGAGATGGTCGAGAATGAATCCAGTCGTTGGTCTGGATATTTCAAAGGGGGAAAGTCAGGTTCAAGCTTTTGTAGATAAAGGCAAACCTTTTCGTAAGAGTTTTAAAGTATCTCATACTCTTGAGGGGCTTTGTTTACTTGTAGAGTTCTTGGATCAAGTACAGAAAGAAACAGGTCAGAAGCCACCTGTAATTCTAGAAGCAACTGGGCATTATCAGACACCAGTTGTCCAATATTTAGATGAACGTGGATATTTATTAATTATTATCAATCCTTTAATTTCGTATAAGGCAAAGAGTTCTAGTCTAAGAAAAGTAAAGACCGATGCAGTCGATGCTTATCTTCTCTGCGATTTGTATTATAAAGAGGAGTTAGAGCCATATAAAAAGCGAGAGATTCAGTTATTAAACCTTCGTAATCTTACGAGACAACACGAAAATATTACAGGCGTTATGATTCAGACTAAACTTCAATTTCAGGCTGTACTTGATCAGGTATTTCCTGAATATCGAGGAGTTTTTGGTGATTTGTATTCGGTGGTATCACTCTTAACATTACAAGAGTTTTCGTCATCTGAAGACATATTAAAGGCTAGTGATAAAACAATCTCGAATAAGATTAAAGAATTATGTAAAAGTCGCTCAGTCAGGTGGGCAAATGAAAAAGCCCTAAAACTAAAAGATGCGGCAGTTCGTAATCCTTTTGAAAAGACTGTCTACCAGAGTCATATATTAAGCTTAGGTATGTACATCAACATTATTCTTCAATACAAAGAGCATCTATCAAGGTTAGAGTCAGAGATAGACGCTCTCGCTAAGGAAATTGAAGAATATAATATTATCAAATCCATCCCCGGTAATGGAGAAAAAATCGCTGCCACGATTGTTTCTGAAATCGGTGAGATAGATCGATTTAACCATCCTAAAAAGCTTGTAGCTTTCGCTGGTGTAGATCCTAGTGTATTTGAATCTGGTAAATTTAGAGCTACCCAAAACCGGATTACTAAAAGAGGATCAAGTAGACTTCGCCATGCCTTATATATGGCAGTTCGTTGTGCCATTCGTGATTGTCGTAAGAAGAAAACCACAGATGAAATACTCCCCAGAAACAAAAGAATGAGGGAGTTCTATGATAAGAAACGTGAAGAAGGAAAGCCCTTTAAGGTCGCTGTCATCGCCTGTGTAAATAAGCTCTTACATTGGATTTTTGCCTTACTAAAGAACAGAACAACTTTCCAAGATATAGCTTAACGACTATATCTATCTAAATAATACAAAACCTTCCAATGAGAACCTAGCGGAAGGTTATTTGTCATGATCTTTTTTAGTATATCATGGATGTTTTAAGTTTTTTATTGAAAAATGTTGACAAACTATTAGCTGGTTTAGTTTAAGTAGATCTTTTCACAATTCACCATTTATTTTACCATGAAAATCCATTCCATTTGGGAAAAAATTCCAGAAATTCAGTCCACTCAAAAAATACCTATGTAGCCATCTGCATGCTTGATGAAACACATACAAAGCTTCCATACGGTTTTCATTCCCACCAATATCGGGTATAATAAAAATATAATCAGTGCATAAAATAAAAAGAGACCGCTAGTGCGGTCACACTAGTGGTCTTGTACAACAGCCCTTCAAGGGGGCGGCTCACTGAGTGGGAAAATAACTACCCAAACGCTTGCCAGCTTTTATGGGTGGTTATTTTTTTTGACTGGACTGAATCGCAACCATCAACGTTCCAAAGGAAATCATCAGAACCAACGATTCAAATACCGTCATCAGGCATCACCCCCTTCCGTCATGGAAGTCAGGGAGTGAGCCACCACCCATGAAAGCCTTGCTGTACAAGATAATTATAGCAAAGATTACCGTTCAATAATAGAACATACCATCTCTGCCTTTTTACTTACGCCCTCTTATTTAGACGATCCCTTTCATTCATCACTGATTTCACTTTCCATTGTTTGTCCATTTCCATGCTATTGTTTAGCTTTTGTGCGAATATCTTTGCTGACTTAAAGTCCGGAAACATTTTAGGTATTTGGCTGTTGGATTTAGTTAGAACCTCCGTTGAATCATTTATTCTCCGTATAAGAATAAACATCTATTCAACTCCCTTCATAGTTCAGCTAAAAACTCGCTGTAGTTTCATCCTCCCATATTTCCCCTTAGAAATGTGGGAATTAACTAAAACGTCATAATCTCTTTAAAGTCTGTAACTTATGGTGTGTTAATTATACTTTTGTGCCGTAAAGTAAGACACTAATTTTCGGGTGAATGCCTCACCCAATGCCACAATTCTCTTCTCTCCAGCTCCTCTTCCAGCAGAAGAATGAAGTCTCTATCCAACTCCATAGCCAGAGCCTTTTTATAGGCATGGACCAAAAGTTCATCCGATAGATGTTTCAACGTCTTCCCCCTTCCCAGTTCCAATAGCTAACTCAAAGTATTATCCATTTTTCTTTTACCAGATATGACCTTGAAAAACTAACCTTCTTTGACGAATTCTCCATATTGATTTAACAGGTAAAACAACTTCCCCTCGCCTGCATGTAGGTCTTCATCCGTGGTTATACGCAACTTCAATTCTCTTGCATACATCTTCAAGGACTGGAGATGTTTCAAGGATTCCGCAACGATAATCAGTCGCTCATGACCAATACCTTTCCATTTCAGGTGCATGATCAATTCCTTGATATCGCCCCGGGATACATAGATATGGAACAGCTTTCCTTGAAACTCGATGGCTCCCGTAAAGGGTTCGGGGGCTGGGAGGATTGTCGAATTGGGAAAATAGGGATACAGTTCAAAAAACATCAACCGTTTCAAAACATCTTTCGTTTGGTATTCCACCCAGTAGTTCGGTTCATAAGGGACACCGGCAATCACTGCTCCTACCTGTCCGAGGGTATAAACAGGCATGACTTGCTTGTTTACATGGAGTTCATGGCGCACGATTTTCTGTTCTCTTACCATCCGTTTCAACCGCTTCTTCGGTAAGCGGAACAACCGGGAGAGCTGTCTTCCCCCGACTATTCCTATCTTCGCCATCGCCTCCAATGCGGCACATTCCTTGGGTGACTCATCATTGACATAGTTTATTTTTTTCAAATTGGACGGAAGGCGCTTCCAGTGCAGTTCCCATGGCTGTTCGATGGAGAATGGGCTTGTCATTTGAATGCCTCCTTACAATACCCGGGTGATGCGCGTGCGGATCTGTTCCTTTTCCGTATTGATGTTATCCACCCGTACCAGCACCCGGTCGTCTTTCTGGACGTTTTGGAATTTCAAGTGGCTGGACAGGGAATCGACGCCCGGCTCTAAGCAGACGAATACGCCATATTCCCGGACTCCTGATACCTTTCCGACGTATTCCCCGTTCTTCTGGTACCGCTTCACGCAATCCGGCCATGGATTCTGCTGCAGGGCCTTCGCGCTGACCTCTACTTCCTTCTTGTCCTCGTCGATGGATAGGACTTTCACCTTCAGGGCATCCCCTTCCTTGAATTCCTCGTGCAAATCATCGATCCATCCGTAGCGGATTTCCGCTATCGGGAGAAACACCTGAATACCGCCGATATCCCCGAGCATATAGTCATCGCCTACATGGCGGACGACTGCCGGGATGACATCTCCTTCCTCGATTTTCCGAAGGGTGATGTCAGCCATCTTTTCCAGCGCCTTTGTCCGGGAACCGGTAAAGAGCTCATTCTCCTGGTCGTAATTGAGCACCATGAAGGCGATATCTTGCCCCGTCATGGAACGCAGCTGCCGGAGGTTCTGTGCCCCGGTGAATTCCAGCGGAATCAATCCCCGAATCGAGCCGACACGGACGACCGCGCAAGCCTTCTTTTCTTCCCCGTCCGGTCCAACTTTTTCGATACCGGAGATTGGAGCATAAAGGATTTTGTTGTTCTGATATGCCCCATAGATTTTCATCCAGTTTTCCATCGTATGATCCTGTTCCTGGTCCACCATTTTGGCTGGGTCAAACCCTTCAATCATCACCTTTTCGTTCAGTTCTTCTGCCATTGCAAATCTCTCCTTTTCAAATTGGTTTTGAATTTCTTTAAGATACTTTTATATAAAAAGCCCCTCTCTATGGAGAAGGACTTTCTAATCCCAAAAAAGCCGTCGCTGGATGCTTTGGGTTTCACCGTTACTGGTTTGTTTTTTTGTTCAATTTCTTGTTTTTGGCTGGTACCTTGCTCCCCATCCAGACTGCTTTGAACTGGTTCCTCCCTCTTTTCTTGTTCCGGCGGATAATCTAAAGGTGAAACCACTGGGCTGGATGGTTCTTGCTCCAAGTTAATATCATTAATCGGGGCATCCTGTGTTTCTTCTTGAACAGCAACCGTAGGGGGTTCTTGCTGAACAGGTGTGGACGGCGATTCTTCTTCTATTCTATTTGAAACATGTTTTGTTTCTTCCGTCTGTCTGACATCCCAGTTTCCAACGGTTCGCTTCATGGATACGTGATTTGCGGGTTGTACCGTATGTTGCTGCATGCTTCTGCCTGCGTTTGAAATCCGTTTTAATTGAGCTATTGTCCCAGCCCCGGCTTTTTTCAACCCGTTATGCAGCCTGACCCTCAGGCGGTTGTCTTCCCATTCCTTCTTTTCCTTCCAATCGGCTGGCACCAAGTTCCCTCGCGCAAGGGAAGGTTTCTGCATGGCTGCTTCATACATGATTTTGTGAATGAAGCTGTACTTCGGCAGATTGTCCATGATGTCTGTTGGGTCGAAACGGTATTCCTCCGACTCTGTATCCCGGTAGGAATCCGGGAAGAGGTTCGGCAGAAAGATTAGATGCTTGTACGTCGATTGCCGCATGACGATCTTGTCCTTCCCGAACTCATCCGCAAATTCCTGGGCATCCCGGAAGCCGATGCCGTTGAAGCATAACTTGTTCCGGCAGTTGGTCATGATGGCCTGCTTCATGGCACGCGGGCTAATATCCCCCGCTTCCACCTCCAGCTGCCCCAAGGACTGTGAAGCCAGAATGCCGGATACTTTGTAGCTGGCGGCGAGCGACAGGAATATCTCCACCTGTGGGTTGATGTAGCGTTTGTACTCATCGATGAACATGAAATGCGGCGTGCGGGTGTCTTCGGTTCCCGGCCGGCGGAAAGTACCGTTCTGCAGATGCATGATCAGGAATTGGCCAAATGCATCTCCGGCTTTTTTGAGGGTGCCAAGGGCCGTATTCACGATAAGCACCCCGTCGTTGGCAAAGTGTTCATCCACTCCCAGGTCGCTTTTGCCGCACATGATATTTTTCAGTAGTTCGTTGCTCGTGATGTTCTCCAGCTGGGCGCGCAGGCCGATGACAAACTGTTTGTATTTCTCCGCCATGCTTCCGAGCAACTCGTTCTCAATGGAGTGAACAAGATCCGTTTCCCCCTCACGCATCCGGAGTTCATTGGTCCCAGAAGTTTGAGGTCTCTCAACGTCTCCAACACTTCCATCAGGTCGACCCCATCGCCCTTCAGTTCTTTCAACAGCCTGGTCACATTCCGGGCTGCCAGCTCCTGCACATTGGCAAAGAATGCGTCCTGTTTCCCGAATAATCCGCGCAATACAATGACGGTGCCTTCCACGACATCTTCCACGTTACCTTCCATCGGGTTGAATTTATGGGTATCCGGGCTGGTGGGGTCGATGTAAATATAGGGAATGTCCATTTCATCACAGAATTCCTTCACTTTCTCGGCAAACTCCCCCTTTGGGCTCCACCACCGATAAGCCGAGTTTCTTCTCCTGCTTCTTCTGCAGGAGAAGTTGGTAGATCATCGGCTCCAGAACGGATGCCGTTTTCCCTGACCGGGTCGCCCCGACTACCAGCATGTGGGTGAACATGTCTTTCCCCTTCCACACGATGGGTGTGTCGCTATGTTCTAGGGAGTTTCCCAGTACGGTCACGATTTCCTCGCTGTTTTTGCTTTTCGACTGTTTCAAGTCTCTTTTGTATTCCGTGTGTCCCTCCTGTGGCTGTTCGGTTATCCGTTGGTTGCCCCTCTTCTTCCGATAGGCGGATTCCGCACGCATGAAGAGGACGTTCAAGTAGATGCCAAGCGTTCCAAACAGAAGCAGGGTCCTCTTCATCATGAATTCCCTCGTCACCATCTGTTCCCAATGCCAGACCTGAAAGGCCATGGCAGCGAGAGACATGACGACAAACAGAGTGATGGTGAGACCAACTAGGCGTTTCACCACAGGCGAAATGGTTATTTTTCCGCGCCATTTATTCATGAAATAAAATGCTAACAGGGTTCCGGCTACCCCCAAGGGGAACAACGGACTTGGGATGATCGCCCCCTGGAATAGGAGGAAGCATCCCGTGACGGCCAGGGTGAAGCCGATCAGGGTTATGGTCATTAGCAATTTGTATCACCTCATTGGAAAAATTGAGCATAAAAATAAGCACCGCTCACACGGTGCCCATCTTCAAGGATATCTTATTTTTTTCGTATGATGTGTTAGTTTCTAGTAAAGTTCTCTAAAATAGAATTGGTTTAGGAGGTTGTCCAATTGTTGGCTGCATTCTACCGTCTTAGGGTTTGCCAATCCAAGCGCCAAGCCAAGTTGAATCATTTCTTGCTTCTTTCTCTTAATAAGTGCAGGCAGGTCCATTTCCACTGGTTCGATCACTTGCTCCATGATTCGTTTCCCCTCTTCAATAAATTCTTGATGTAGGTCTTTCGTATGAAGACCCAACGAAAAAGATTATGACAACTTTCCAACACCGGGGCAATAGTTTCGACAAAAGAAGTCATATTGCCACGAACTTAGATAACTGGTATGACAATATCTGTGTCGATGATTATCATGTACACCTAAGCATTAGGTATTTAGTCTATCATCAGGCATAAAAATAGCACCGTCATCAAGAACGGTACTGCATTAGAACGCTACATCTCTCCTCGCTTATTCCTCATTCTATCAACCCTTTGTCTTCCCTTTTCCCAAAGATACGAAGTTATCACACTACATAGGGAACCAAAAGATAGGAGATTTCCGTATGCCATGAAATATACATTGTACTTAAATTCAAATCCGAGACCAATGCTTCCCAGAATAAGACCAATGATTAACAACGTACCAAATATCCATAAGTTATAGTCTGATTTCATTCCACGTTTGACTTGAATAGTCTTTAATATTATAGAAGTTAACAGGGAAGCAGCCGTGACATATAAATAGATCAATTTTTGCTTCTCTCCCTTCATTTATATTATGATAGCGTATTCGTATCTAAATGGCAAAGTGTGGGTATATGTTTCTTTTGTCCGGCTCTTCCCTGCATAAACATCCATTCATACACCTGTTTCCCTTAGTAAGGAGCCCTGTACCGCTTCATATTATCGATGGAAATCACATAAGCCATCTCGTCGGCGAGTAACACTCTCATCGCCTGCAATATCCGTATTTGAATCTCCGGCTGGAAGGTCTGCAGTTCCTTATTCAGCGACCGTTCCGTATGGGTATGCCTGGTGAAGCTTTTCAAATCTGTAAGTATTTCATACGTGGGATAAGAATGCTGATTCTCAGCTATCATGATTTTTCCTCCTATCATTTTTGATTCCTTAATGCCGTATCCAATATCTCTCCTCCTACTTCCAGGAAATGCACATGGTGGACATGCTGGAGCAGTCTTTCATGTTCCGGGCGGAGTCCCGGGTGTGTGAGCACCAGCACCTTGCGACCGTTCAGCTCGTATCTGTCTTTCCGATATTGTAGGATATGTTTGATTTTTACGAGGTCGGTATCCAGCAAATTGACGAAGTACATTTCCTCACCTTCATGCTGGACAATCTGGCTGAGTCCTTCTGGATGGCCTCTAATCGTATTGCCTGTTTCATTGGCGGGCACGTGGAGTATTCTCCGGTATGCCAATTCTCTTACCACCTGCTCTTCGCTTGCTTGGAAAGCGAGGAGATAATTGATCCCGAATGTTTGCGGGAACACCTTCAAGCTCTTACATTCCGTGATGACCCTGCTGTCCATCAATCGGTTCACCACCTGGCTGAAGCTTTCCTGCCCCTTCGTGAAGAAGGCATAGGTATCGAAGAACCGATGCTGTTCCATCTCCTGGATGATTTTCTACAGGTTTTTGGCCGATGTGCTGTGCAGGAACGGATAGATGATAAAGCCATGCCGGCTGGGGTCGTCGCCCTCCCCTGCATATTCAAGAGCGTTTAGGCCATGGCAGTTACCAAGTAACCGCTGACATTTACTCTCATATATCAAAGAAAATGGAACAACAAAATACTGCCCAGTTTGAAGAATATCTGGACAGTATTTTAAAATAATATTTTTTTGGAATTTTAAGGGGCGTTCAAGGGGCGGTAGCGCTCATCCACTTTATTTTTCCTTAACGCCCCTTCACCTAAATCCCATCATATCAAGCTTAGTAAGAGGTCAGATACTGCTCTCTTTCCCAAGGATGTACAGTAGTACGGAACATATCCCATTCGATTTCTTTAGCTTCAACAAAGTGTTCGAATAGGTGCTCGCCTAATGCATCCACTATCACCTTATCCTGCTGCATTTCCTCCAATGCACCCAGCAATGTCGCAGGAAGGTCTTTTACACCATTTTCCTCGCGCTCTTCCTTCGACATCACATAGATATTACGGTCGACAGATTGTGGAGGAGTCAACTGATTTTCCACTCCATCTAGCCCGGAAGCCAGTAGCACAGCCATTGCCATATAAGGGTTGGCAGATGGGTCTACACTGCGGACCTCGATACGGGTACTAAGCCCACGGGATTTTGGCACACGGATAAGCGGACTTCTGTTGGATGCTGACCATGCAACATAAGAAGGTGCCTCAAAGCCAGGTACCAATCGTTTATAGGAGTTCACTGTTGGATTGGTTACTGCAGTAAAGTTTGTTGCATGCTTCAAGATACCTGCTGTAAACTGGTAGGCCACATCGCTTAATTGTAAGTCACCATTCTCATCCAAGAATACATTTTCTCCGTTCTTGAATAAGGACATGTTCACGTGCATACCAGAACCATTAACGCCAAATAATGGCTTTGGCATAAACGTGGCATGAAGATTATGTTTTCTGGCGATTGTTTTTACGACCAGCTTAAATGTTTGGATATCATCGGCATGCTTTACTGCATCGGAATATTTGAAGTCAATCTCATGCTGACCTGGGGCCACTTCGTGATGGGAAGCTTCAATTTCAAAGCCCATTTCCTCCAGTTCAAGCACAATATCTCTCCGGCAGTTTTCCCCAAGATCGGTAGGTGCCAAGTCAAAGTAACCGCCATGGTCATTCAGTTCTAAGGAAGGTTCTCCTTTTTCGTCCAATTTGAACAGGAAGAATTCAGGTTCTGTACCAATATTGAAAGCGTCGAAGCCAAGTTCTTCCATTTTCTTCAGGTTGCGTTTGAGATTATAGCGTGGGCAGCCTTCAAACGGAGTTCCATCCGGATTGTAGATGTCACAGATGAATCGAGCAACCTTCCCTTTTTCTGATGTCCATGGAAATACCACAAAAGAATCCAGGTCTGGATAAAGATACATATCAGATTCTTCAATGCGCACGAATCCTTCGATTGAAGAACCGTCAAACATCATTTTGTTATCCAATGCCTTATCAAGCTGGCTCAATGGAATTTCCACATTTTTAATAGTTCCAAGCATGTCTGTGAACTGAAGTCTGATAAATCTTACATTCTCTTCTTTGATTTGTTTTAGAATCTCGTCTTTCGTTAGTTTCTTCCCCATTCTTTCTCCTCCTATTATATATTCAAGTAATCATCAGGGAATCATGACTTCCTTTTGTATCCCCCTATACTTATTACCGTTTGACAAAAAATCTTGATAATTCACCCTGTCTCATGCTTGCTTTTCCGAATCTGCCAGCATCATTCAATTCATTCCTGAGGATTCTTCTCATCTCTTTATCGCTGATTTCTTTTTCCTCAGGCTGTTCGGCCTCTTTCTTTTCTTCGGTCAGCAGCAATTTAATACCGGCAATATTCAATCCTTTATCCAGAAGATTTTTAACCTCCAGAAGCTTGTCCACATCATTGAAGGAAAATAATCGCTGATTGCCTTTGGTTCTCTCCGGGTGAATCAGACCATGCTCCTCGTAGTACCTGATCTGCCTTGCAGTCAGTTCGGTGAGCTTCATAACTATTCCAATTCCAAATAAGGGCATTGAACGACGGTCCTGATCATTCATATATGTATCCCCTCAACTTTCTAAATATTATTATAAGCTATGTTAGTTATACTGTCAATTAAATGTAAGGATATATAACATAAAGAAGTGCCGACTATATTCTATACTTATTTACTTCCCTTTTTTACTCTAAAATACCCTTCTTTTTTAAGGCTTGGACTGCATTAGTTATGGCAATTTTTACATGGGCGTAAACGAGTCCCCCTTGGACGAATACGGTATAAGGCTCTCTGATTGGTCCATCAGCAGACAACTCGATGCTTGAACCTTGAATAAACGTCCCGGCGGCCATAATCACTTCATCCTCATATCCGGGCATCTCACTTGGAAAAGGTGTAACATAAGAATTCACTGGGGAATTTTTTTGGATTTCCTGACAAAATGCTATCATCTGTTCCTTTGTGTTAAAATTCACTGTCTGAATTAAATCAGTGCGGATAGAGTCATAACTGGGGCTGGTTTGAAAGCCGGCCAATTCCAAAAACCTTGCAGTGAATATTGCTCCCTTTAATGCTTCCGCTACAACATGGGGAGCCAAAAAGAAGCCTTGATACATTTCCTGCAAGGTACCTAGCGTAGGTCCGGTTTCTTTACCGAGCCCGGGTGCAGTTAATCTGTTTGCACAACGTTCAACAAGCACTTTTTTGCCTGCAATATAACCTCCAGTACGTGCCAGGCCTCCTCCTGGATTTTTTATCAATGAACCGGCTATAATATCAGCCCCAACATGCAAAGGTTCTCTTTCCTCTACAAACTCTCCATAACAATTGTCCACAAAAACAATCAAGTTTTCATCTATCTCTTTGAAAAACTTAACCATCTCACCAATTTGTTCCACTGTAAAAGAGGGCCGATCATCATACCCTTTAGAGCGTTGTATTCCAATGACTTTTGTCTGCTTGGTTATCGCTTGTGCTGCTTTGGCGTAATCAATCCCCCCACTTTCCATAAGAGGGACTTCCTTATAATCAATATTGAATTCCTTCAAAGAACCTGGTGGATTTCCCCTCTTGCCAATAACCTCTTCCAAAGTATCATACGGCTTGCCAGTAACGTAAACCAGCTCATCGCCCGGCCGTAGAAGGCCTGACAATACTGTAGAGATAGCATGGGTCCCGGATACCAGCTGAGGGCGTACTAAGGCATCTTCCCCGCCGAGCACTTCTGCATATACTGCCTCCAGGCCTTCTCGCCCAATATCATCATATCCATAGCCTGTGGTTGAGTTAAAGTGACTGTCACTGATCCGATTGTTCTGAAATGAGTCAAGCACCCGTCTCTGATTGGCTTCCGCAATTCTATCGATTTCTGCATGCTTGTAACTGCAGTCAGTTTCTGCCTGTTTCCTCCATTCTTCTATCATCTGTCATTAGTGCTCCTTTATTATGCTATTGAGCGGATGCCCGCTGCGTATAAAACCGTTTATTTGATAATGCTCTGTATCTTCCAAGAACTTTTTCTCTTCTACAATGCTTTCCCGCTCCAGTTTACTTATGATCCTCCCTTCTTCCGGCGGCAAGGTGGCAGAGTATTTCTCCCAATGCTCTGTCAGCATGGTTTCTATTTTTTTCAGAAGGATCTCGATGTCTTTTTCGTCAAAAGCACTGATCGCTATATAAGGATGGTGCATAGGAATGAAATCATCTTCAAACAGATCCTTCTTATTATAGACCGTTAATACCGGGAGAGTGTGTGCACCTAAATCTTCCAGCAATTTGAGAACGGTATCCTGTTGCTGCTCCCGGTCCGGATGTGCACCATCCACAACATGTAGAAGAAAATCCGCTTCCGTCACTTCTTCCAGTGTGGATCGGAAAGCCGCAATAAGTGAAGTTGGAAGTTCCTGCAGAAACCCGACGGTATCTGTGATAAGTGTGTGAAGCCCTGATGGCAGCTGAATCTGTCTGGTAAGAGGATCTAGCGTGGCAAAGAGCTGGTCTTCTGCTAGTGAACCACTGTCCGTCAGTTTGTTGAATAAAGTAGATTTTCCCGCATTAGTATAACCCACAATAGCAATCTGGTGGGCTTCATTGGCCTTTCTTCTTTGGCGGTACTGCTCACGCTGTTGGACGACCATCTTCAATCTGCGTTTAATGTCATAGATTCTTCGCCGGATATGCCGCTGGTCCGTCTCCAGTTTTGTCTCCCCAGGGCCTCGAGTTCCGATTCCGGCACCGAGCCTAGACATTGCTGTTCCTTGGCCATGAAGCCGTGGAAGCATATACTCCAGCTGGGCAAGCTCAACCTGCATCTTCCCTTCCTTGGTGCGTGCACGCTGCGCGAAGATATCCAATATCAGCTGGCTTCTGTCGATCAGCCGGACCCCGAACCTATCTCCTAAGTTACGTAGTTGGCCGGGAGACAGTTCATCATTGGATATGACAAGATCAATGTCCAATTCCTCGATTTGTTTAGCAATTTCATCAATCATGCCTTCCCCCATATAGGTAGCAGGATGAATTCGCTGACGGTTTTGTGTGACTACAGCATGCACACTCCCGCCAGCTGTGTTACTGAGGGACATCAATTCCTCCAGTGAGGAACGAAAGCGGTCGCTGTGCTGCTTATCTTTGTTCACTGCCATGATTAATATTTTCTCTTCCGGCATATACTTCCCCTTTCTGCAAGGCATTTTCTGTTAGGAACAGTATACCCACAAATGATCCTACCATATCATATCAGAGAAAATTCGGAATAACAAAAAGACTAATCATTCCCCTTTTTTCTCTCCGCTTCAATATCTTTTCTAGTAAGATATACCAGATCATCAGGTGATATCTTGCCCTGTTGCAACAGTCGTACAGCATGCTGTCTTATAGCATTTTCAATGATATTTCGGACATAGCGTGCGTTTGAAAAGTTCCTCCTATTCTGCTGCAATTCTTTCTGTAAGCGGGTCCTTAACGCCCACTCGGCTTCCTTTTCGAGCTTATATTCCCTTTCTGAAGCCATCTTTCTAGCTATTTCCATTAGCTGAGAAACATCATAATCCTTAAAATCAAGGATAAACGGAAATCTCGATTGCAGCCCCGGATTTAACGAAAGAAATCGGTCCATCTCATTTGGATATCCAGCCAATATCAAGACCAGATCATTATGATCATCTTCCATATGCTTTACCAATGTATCAATCGCTTCTTTGCCAAAATCCTTCTCTCCACCACGTGCCAGCGAATATGCTTCATCTATGAAAAGCACTCCGCCCTTAGCTTTTTGGAGAACGGATCTGGTTTTTTGAGCCGTCTGTCCTATATATTCGCCTACGAGGTCAGCCCTTTCCGCTTCTATAAAATGCCCTTTGGAAAGAAGATTCATCTCGTAGTATACTTTTGCAAGCTTTCTTGCAATCGTTGTTTTTCCCGTTCCTGGGTTTCCTTTGAAAAGCATATGAAGTACCTGGGGAGAAGCACGCAACCCTTCTTGTTTCCTTCTTTCATTAATGACAATGGACGCATAAATCTCTTTGATTGTTTGTTTAAGTTCATTCAATGCTATAAAGGAAGAAAATTCTTCATCAATATGGGAGAAAGGGTTATTTTTCAATTTAGAGAACTGGCTGTTTTCACTTGCTTCCGTTTCCCTTTTATCCTGAAAAACGATATTGATTTTTCCATTTATATTTTGAATCATTTGAGTTTCCATGCCATCACTCCTATCCATGACAGTATACGCATGCAGGAAAAGGGTTGTGACAAACGCCCATTATTCGGGCTGAACAATGCCGTGACACCATATAAAAAGCGGACGCGTGCGAGCGTCCGCTGGCTTTTATTATTCTTTGTCCAAAGTGATATTTTTGGAGGGGGCGAAAGTAGAGATGGCATGCTTGAAAATCAACTGTTGCTTTCCATCCGTCTCAAGCAGGACAGTAAAATTATCGAATGCTTTAATAATCCCCCTCAATTGGAATCCATTTGTAAGGAATACTGTAGTGGATATATGGTTCTTCCTTAACTGGTTCAAATACTGATCCTGAATGTTTACCGATTGTGCCATGAAACTTCCTCCTCTTTTCTGTCTGTATTATATACTTTCTATACATCACCTAAAAATCCTGCTAAATCATCGAAAATTATTCTAAATCTTTCATTAATTGTCTCGGGATCCACCTTATACCAGTTGACCTCCAATTTGTTCTTAAACCAGGTATATTGGCGTTTTGCATACCTTCGGGAATTTCGTTTTAACACAGTGGCACATTCCTCAAGACTCTGCTTTCCCTCAATAAAAGGAATAATTTCTTTATATCCAATAGCTTTCATGGATTGGCTGTTCTTATATCCTTCCTTGTATAAACGCTGCACCTCTGAAACAAGGCCATGCTCCAACATTTTATCTACCCGGTCATTGATCCGCTGATATAGAAGTTCTCTTTCCATATCCAGCCCAATGAGAAGATGATTATATAGATTGGATGATTGCTGTCTATTTAGATAATCCGTCATTGTCTGCCCTGTCGTTTGATAGATTTCCAATGCTCTGATGACCCGTCGGTGGTTATTGGGGTGGATCTTGTTTGCTTGCTCTGGATCTACCTTTTTAAGTTTGGAATAAAGCGGATCAATCCCTTCCTCAGCAATAATATTTTCATAATGGGCAGTTAGAGCCGGATCCCGTTTCTGATCAGTGAATTGGTAATCATACAAGACTGACTGGATATACAGCCCGCTGCCGCCAACGATAATTGGCAGTTTGCCGCGGGCAGTAATCTCATCAATATAACCTCGGACATATTGTTGGAAATCAGCAACGGAAAACTCCTCATCAGGATCCTTTATATCCAGCATATGATGAGGAATTCCCTCCATTTCTTCCTTTGTTGCTTTTGCAGTCCCGATATCCATGCCCTTATAGATCTGCATGGAATCCCCACTGATAATTTCTCCATTTAAACGTTTTGCAGCTTCAATGCCTAATTTCGTCTTCCCTACTGCAGTCGGTCCTACAATAGCAATTATTGTTTGCACCATTCTTCTTCCCCTAACCTATGATTTATCTATTTTTTATTCATAAGCCTGGTACGCCCGAAGCATCCAGCAATATTTTTCCAATTTGCCTTGATATACAGTAAGCAGATCAACAGTTGGCTGATCGCTGTTTTCCTCTGCCAAAGGCAGTCCCTCTTCACGAATTTCCTGGATAATCTGAGTGAAATCCTCTAGAAGACGGGCAGTCATTTCATTCTCTTTATCATCTGCAGTGGCCTCAGGCAATGTTGCTTCTTTTAAGTACTTAGACATGGTTGCCAACGGTTTTCCCCCAATCATCAGAATTCTCTCCGCTGCCCCATCCAAATCTTCCGCTATCATCTCATACATTTCCTCAAACGTTTCATGCAGCTGGAAGAAATGTCGGCCCTGTACGAACCAATGATAACGATGAAGCTTTACATACAGGATAAAGTAATTGGAGAGCAGTTGATTAAGGAAATTGATCAATCGTTGATTTTCCATAGGACACCTCGGTTTTTTCTACTATCATCGTCAGGTGATATCCTATTTATACCTCTACATGACACGCTTGAACATTTTTTCCAGTTCATAAGTGGAAAAATGAACAATGATCGGCCTTCCGTGCGGGCATGTGAATGGATCTGTGGTTTGCCGCAAGTCTTCCAGCAATCGTGACATCTCCTCATGATTCAAGTAATGATTGGCTTTGATCGACCGTTTACAGGACATAAGAATTGCCGCTTCCTCCCGTATTGATTCAATATCGATTTTTTCCGTCTGTATCACTTGTTCAATCATTTCTCTGATCACTTCTTCTTCAAACCCAGCCGGGAACCAATTAGGATGGGACCTGATAACAAATGTTTGGTGGCCAAATGGCTCCAAGAACAGCCCTACCTCTTCCAACTCTTCCTTATACTGCTCAATGAAAATAGTCTCCTGCCGGGAAAATTCGAAAGTCAACGGCAACAGTAGTTCCTGAGATGCCTTTGTGGTTTCTCCCAAATTTTTTTTGAAGAATTCATATTTTATCCGTTCCTGTGCCGCGTGCTGATCGATCATATAAAGGCCATTTTCATTTTGAGCGAGAATATATGTACCTTGAAGCTGTCCAATGGGATACATAGCTGGTACACGTCTAGAAGTGTCAGTTATATCTGGAGAGGACGGCTGCCTCTCCTCGAATCGCTTCTCTGCTTGTTTCGACTCCTCCTTCTGCACAGTGTTATTCCTTGAAGGATTAGGCTCCTGGATAGATGGCTGCGACTCATCTTCATCCGAAATAAAATCACCTTTTGGTTCACTTACTGTTATATCCTTATCAGCAGCAATGTTCCTTTCAAAATACGAAGCAGAAGGGATATTAAACTCCATGTGATGCTGCTCTGACTTCTGTTTTTTTAGAGGTTGCTGCTGGACTTCTGGAATTAATGTAACTTCCCGGAATTTTTGCCTGATGGTAGCTTCGATTAAATCAAACAGTTCCTTCTCTTTACTGAAGCGTACTTCCAACTTAGTTGGATGAACGTTGACATCCACAAGGATTGGATCCATTTCAATAGCGAGTACGACGATAGGATACCTGCCGATGGGAAGCAATGTGTGATAGGCACGGATAATAGACTGTGTCAGTGGAATGCTTTTTATATATCTCCCGTTGATAATTGTGGAAATATAGGAACGATTGGCCCGGGTGACCTCTGGTTTGGCAATATAGCCTTCTAACGAAAAATCAAGGTTGGCATTATTTATAGGCAACATTTGTCGAGCAACATTCATTCCATATACCTTGGAAATTACTTGAAGCATGTCACCAGTGCCCGCCGTCTGAAAAAGACCCTTTCCATCATGGATTGCTTCAAAGCGTATATTGGGATGAGATAAGGCAAGGCGATTAAGCAAATCAGTAATATGGCCCAGCTCCGTATGCAAGCTTTTCATATACTTTAAGCGCGCAGGTGTATTGAAGAATAAATCATTGACCGTGATTTCCGTTCCCTTCCTCGCATCTCCCTTTGCTTTCCGGATGATCCGGCCGCCTTCCAATTCCAGCAGGGTTCCGGCAGCTTCCCCCTGTGAAGTTTTTACAGTAAGACGGCTGACTGAGGCTATACTTGCCAAGGCTTCTCCTCTAAAGCCGAGAGTATTTACATGGAATAAATCATTCTCATTTCTAATTTTGCTTGTGGCATGCCTTAAAAATGCCCTCTCCCCATCTTCTTCCGCCATGCCTTCTCCGTCATCGGTGATCTTAATCTGTTGAAGGCCTGCTTCTGTAAGTTCTATTTTAATCCAGCTGCTGTTTGCATCAATACTGTTCTCCACCAACTCTTTCACTACCGAGGCTGGCCGTTCCACTACCTCGCCCGCGGCTATTTTATTCGACAGCGAATCAGGCATTTGTACAATTTTCATGCAAACAATCCTTTCTAATCACTTTGCTTTTTTGCTTTCTTATGCAGTTTGTGCAAATAATTCATAGCATCCATTGGTGTCATATCATAAAGTTCCATCTCTTTAAGTTCCTCGATAATTTTCTGTTCATAACGTTCCGGCCTTTGACGAACCGCTGTACTGGACTGTTCTTCAAAAAAGGACAGTTGCCCTGTTCCTTGTTCCAATTCCTGGATAGGAGGTGTAGACACGGCATCACTGCTGCTTGTTTCCAGCTGTTTAAGTATATCGCTTGCCCTATTGATAAGGCTTTCCGGCAGATCAGCAAGCTTTGCTACATGGATGCCGTAGCTTTCATCTGCTGCTCCATCCTGGATCTGATGAAGGAATACTACATTTCCCTCAAATTCTTCAGCTCGTACATGAATATTTTTCAATCCGGCAAGAGACTGTTCCAAGGAAGTCAACTCATGGTAATGAGTAGAGAACAGCGTTTTGGCTCCAATGTGGTCATGAATGTATTCGACAATTGCTTGTGCTAATGCCATACCATCATAGGTGCTAGTACCCCGGCCGATTTCATCCAGCAGGATAAGACTTCTTTCCGTGGCATTCGCTACGGCATGATTCGCTTCAAGCATCTCAACCATGAACGTGCTCTGCCCTGATACAAGATCATCTGCAGCTCCAATCCGGGTGAATATCTGGTCGAAAATAATAAGTTCAGCCTGCTCACAAGGTACGAAACAGCCAATCTGTCCCATAATTGCCGTTAATGCCAGCTGCCGCATATAGGTGCTTTTCCCTGACATGTTTGGACCGGTGATCAACAGCATATTTGTCTCGTTATCCAATGTAACGTCATTTGGGACAAAGGAACCCTCTTTCATGACCTGTTCAACTACCGGATGGCGTCCCTGTATAATTGATAATCGCTGATCTGAAAATACTGGCCTCGTATAATTGTTTTCTTCACTTACTGTTGCGAATGACTGTAATACGTCAATAGCACTGACTGTTTCGGCCAATGATTGCAAAGCGGGGATATGCCGCTTCATCTGCTCTCGAATTTCGAGAAATAACTGATATTCCAACTCCACACTTTTTTCTTCAGCTTCCAGAATCAGCTGTTCTTTCTCCTTCAATTCCGGGGTGATATAACGCTCGGCATTCGTAAGCGTCTGTTTTCGTTCATACCTTCCCTCAGGAAGCAGATGGAGATTCGCTTTGGTCACCTCGATGTAATAGCCGAACACACGATTATAGCCGACTTTCAAGGACCTTATATTCGTTTCTTCCTTTTCCTTCTTCTCCAATTCGGCAATCCACTGTTTTCCATTTCTTGATGCGTCACGATAGATATCCAACTGCTGATTATATCCGTCCTTGATCAAGGCACCTTCTTTTATGGATACTGGTGGATCTTCCGCAAGGCTGTTTTCCAGCAATTCTACTAAATGTTCAGGGAAGACCAGATTTTCGGCTAATTCGCGTATCTCTTTTTGTTCAAATTGCCGGAGCGTCTCCCTGAGTTCCGGTATTTTTTGGAGAGATTTCCTGACTTGCACAAGATCCTTGGCATTCACGTTGCCAAAAGCTACCCGTCCAGCAAGCCTTTCCAAGTCATACACTGATTTCAGTATTTCACGGAGCGAGTCCCTGTCCATGAAATTTCGATAAAAGCCTTCAACAACTTCCTGCCGCCTTTCAATTGATGCCTTATCCAGCAAAGGCCGTTCCAGCCACTTCTTCAACATTCTGGACCCCATCGCCGTCACTGTTTTATCGAGTACCCACAGCAAACTTCCTTGCTTGCCTTTTTTCATGATGGTTTCTGTCAATTCCAGGTTCCGCTTTGAAAACATATCCAAGGAAAGGAAATGATCGAGTTCAATTACTTCAGCCTGCTGAAGATGATCAAGGGATCTCTTTTGTGTCTCCTGAATATAGTTGATCAATCGTCCGAACCCTTCAACTAACCGCTGGTCATCTACATTGCCGCATAGATGCCTATAGTCCTCGTGCAAATCAGTATCACTCTGGAATGACAGTGTAGCATCCACCTTTTCCTTCAGGCTATTCTGCAGTTCTTCAGGCAGGTCCTGACTGATTACAACTTCTTTGATCGGCTGATTATACAGCTCATGAATGACAGCATTCCAACCATTTTTAATTAGAGCAAGACGATTTTCCCCTGTTGAAAGGTCATTATAGGCTATCACATAAGAACCATCTTCAAAATGGGTAAGGCTTGCAATATAATTATTCTCTCCATCATCCAGCATGTTCTGTTCCATTACTGTTCCTGGGGTGATAAGCTGAATGACTTCCCTCTTAACAACACCCTTTGCTGTCTTGGGATCTTCTACTTGTTCACAAATAGCCACCTTATATCCTTTATTTATCAACATTTTTATGTAATTTTCTGCCGAATGATACGGCACACCGCACATTGGAATGGGTTCCTTCTGGCCGGGATCCCGCTTCGTCAGAGTGATTTCCAATTCCCTGGCTGCAGTGACAGCATCTTCGAAAAACATCTCGTAGAAATCTCCCAGACGGAAGAACAGGAAAGCATCCTTATACTGTGCTTTTATCTTCAAATATTGCTCCATCATTGGTGTGTGTTTTGCCATCATTCACCCTCCAAAACCCAAATCTATTAAAACATTATATCATACAAATAAAAGTAGAAGCGACCGTTTATCTACACATTCGATTCTCTAAACCAGGCCTGCTGTTGGGCGTTGTAACCGGGGTGGAATTGCTGCTTACCAATATTTGATTGTCGCAAACAGCGCAAAAAAATACGAGAGATATTATCTCCCGTATTTTTTCCCTAATCCTTATGATCACCAAGAAAATCTGCTTTCACATCCTCCAATTCATCATCACTTACTTCAAAATCCCACAACTCATCATCATCTTCAAATTTCTCCCATTTTGGATCGACCTTTACGCGGATTTTTGTTTCCCCGATGACCTGCACGACAAATTCCCGCTCGATTTCCACCACAATTTTTTGGCCTTTTTGATCAATCTTACATTCCAGGCAATTCGGTTGCTGAATCACTCGGGCGAAGACATCAAAATCATCGTTCAAGCATTGGTCATCCTTTACAGACAAAGGCACAAGGTCGCGGTACGTGACCCTTTCGGTGACAACATCTGTTTTTGTGTTGTCATTATATGAATACCAAATGTTAATTTCGTAGCTTCCATTTATCTCTACCGTATCCTCCGATTTTTTCTTCGCATTATATAAATGATTGATCACCCAGCAGCCCAAAATGCTGGATGGCCTATGTGATGATGAGACATTGTGAGTGTCCTTGGTGAATTTCTTTCCTTTTCCAATCACAGCCTTTGTTATGATCTCTCTATAATCATTTTCAAGAAAAGTCATAATTACGTTTACCTCCTCTTTTTTCATAGTCATTTTATGCAAGACAAATACCTAAAGTGCATAACTGACTTTTAAAAAAGGAGGGAACACATCTTTCATCCATTTCCTTTTCTTGAAGGAAAGCGACTCCATATACGATTATCTAGCCATCCTCTATCCTATTCCAAAGAAAAAACCCAGGTGCCGAATGGTCGGAACCTGGGAGTGTTTTAGTGGGTACAGCCAGCATTTTTAGAGGACTTGGAGCCTGTCTCTCCTGCCAGGATATCCCCGCCAGTGGACTCAATGACATTATTGGTCACTTCTCTGGCAATTGTACCGGATACAAGCTGAAGAACATCATTAACTACAATTTGTGATTCTTTGAATTCCTGGACAACAGGAATTTCATCTATTTCTGCCTGCAGCCGGTCAATCTCTTCCTCTACTTTTTTCAATGCTTCCTTTTTTTCATATGCTTGAAAGTTAACCGCTTGTTTTTGGAGTGTCTTAATCTTCTGGATTAACTGCTGCACTTTTTTATTTTCATTAATTTTGGCTTCCACTTGTTTAAAGCGGTCGATTTCTTCTGTATTTGCAAGCATTTCAGCAAGTTTTCTGGCTTCTCCCAGCACCTGCTCGCGTGTATATTCTGCCATGGTTAGTTCACCTCAACTGTTTTTTCTGCCATTATACCATTTAATGACCATGTTTTTGCTTCCGTTATCTTTACTTCCACAATCTTTCCAATTGCTGATTTAGGACCCTTGAAATTAACAAGTTTATTCCTCTCTGTATAGCCGGCCAGTACATCGGGATCTTTCTTGCTTTCTCCCTCAACCAGCACTTTCACCACTTGGCCCTGATACTTCTTCATGGCCTCTGCAGATTGCTTATTCACTAGTTCATTTAAACGGTGGAGCCGCTGTTTCTTCACCTCTTCAGGAACATCATCCTGTTTACGCGCGGCCGGTGTTCCTTCTCTTGGAGAATATATGAAAGTATAGGCAGATTCGAAACCGACTTCTTCTACCAAGCTCATCGTCTCTTCAAACTGCTCCTCTGTCTCATTAGGGAAGCCGACAATAATATCCGTGGTCAAGGTAGCATCCGGCATAGCTTTCCTGATCTTCCGGACCAGTTCCAGATACTCCTCCCGCGTATACTTGCGGTTCATTTTTTTTAGGACTTCGCTGCTTCCCGACTGTACTGGCAGGTGGATATGATCCAATAGATTACCGCCTCTTGCCAGCACTTCAATCAAACGGTCATCAAAATCTCTAGGATGGGAAGTTGTAAATCTTACCCTTGGAATATCAATCTTATGGATATCATCCATTAAATCACCAAGTCCATAATCGATATCTTCTAGATCTTTCCCATAAGCATTGACATTCTGACCGAGCAGCGTGACTTCTTTATAACCCTGTGCTACAAGGTGGCGTACTTCCTGGATGATATCCTCTGGACGCCTGCTCCGTTCTTTACCTCTAGTCATCGGCACAATGCAGTAGGTACAGAATTTATCGCAGCCGTACATAATATTTACCCATGCTTTTATTTTTCCTTTTCTGGCCTTTGGGAGGTTTTCAATGACATCGCCTTCCTTCGACCATACCTCAACAATCATTTCTTTTCCAAACATGGCTTCCTTCACCAGCTGCGGCAGGCGGTGAATATTATGGGTACCGAAAATCAAGTCGATATGCTGATGTTTCTTTAGAATTCGGTCAACCACCGACTCCTCTTGAGACATACAGCCGCAGACCCCGATAATCAAGTCGGGGTTCTCCAGCTTCAACGGCTTCAAGTGGCCAATTTCCCCGAACACCTTGTTTTCAGCATTTTCCCTAATGGCGCAGGTGTTCAACAGAATGATATCCGCCTCATTGGTATCAGAAGTTGCTTCATATCCCATTTCTGTCAGAATGCCGGCCATCACCTCAGTGTCATGCTCATTCATTTGGCAGCCATATGTACGGATCAGAAACTTCTTGCCTTTCCCAATCTGCTGCATATCTTCCGGGATAGAAAAATCATAGTGGAATTGAACATCCTCTTTCCGGCGTTTCCTAGCTTTTTTAATGTCTGGTGATTGGGGTTCATATTCGGCTTGGAAGTATTTGGTAATCATTTCATCACTTGAAGTGTTCTTGATTCTTTCTATATTTGCCGTCTCTTTGATATGGGCCTGTTCTTTTCTCTGCTGTTCGTTCATATCTTAGTCTCCTTTCTTAAATAATAGGTTACTGAATATATGTTTGGCAGGATAATATGTGTTATTTGCTATATTATGTATATAGATACATTACTAAAGTATAAACCCTCCCACTAAATTTAACAATATCCTACTTGTTCCCGCAACAAAAAAACCCTCCTAAAGCTAGGAAGGTTCTGGATTTATCAGTATTTATCTCGGTTCAATGATCAGCTTTATTGCTGTCCGTTCTTCATTATCGATCATAATATCAGTAAATGCCGGGATACATATTAAGTCTACACCACTCGGTGCAACAAATCCCCTCGCAATCGCAATCGCTTTCACAGACTGGTTCAACGCGCCTGCGCCAATTGCCTGTATCTCTGCTGAACCTCGTTCTCTTAAGACATTTGCAAGTGCACCTGCTACTGAATTGGGATTTGATTTTGCTGAAACTTTTAATACTTCCACTACTAGTACCTCCTTCGTTTGCTATTGTAGTTCTATTGCTACTATATTCTTGGAGATGTCAGCATATTCCCTATTATGGATCAATAATTTGAAAAATTCAACTATTCAGCTGAAGAATGGGTGATCATCGTTAATAAGGATTCTTTCTGCCTTTGTACTTTTGCCATCCTTGTTTATTGTCACAAGAATGCCATTTAATTGTTTTTTACCCTTTTTTGTAATTTCAAAACGTACTGGCAAGGAAGTTGTAAAACGTTTCAGCACTGCTTCTTTCTCCACACCAAGGATGCCGTCATAAGGCCCAGTCATCCCTACATCGGTAATATATGCGGTCCCCTCCGGCAGGATTCGCTCGTCAGCAGTCTGTGTATGTGTGTGTGTACCCACTACTGCGCTGACCCTTCCGTCCAGATACCAGCCCATTGCCTGTTTCTCACTCGTAGCCTCCGCATGGAAATCCACGAATATAATGTTTGTCCGCTTCTTGGCTTCATTAATCAATTCATCTGCTTTCTGGAAAGGATCATCTGTTGCCGGGAGGAATGTCCTGCCCTGCAAGTTGATCACAGCCACTTCTATTCCATTGAGATTCAGGTAGATAATTCCTTTTCCAGGATTGTTGGCAGGGAAATTTGCCGGACGGATCATATATTTGGCATCATCGATAAATTCAAATATTTCCTTTTTATCCCATGTATGATTTCCCATAGTTATGACCTGGGCGCCCCATTCCAGAAACTGCTTATAGATTTTCTCCGTAATCCCTTTTCCAGAAGCTGCATTCTCCCCATTGATGATGGTCACATTCGGATGGTATTTCTCCTTCAGCTTCGGCAGATATTCCTCTACCATTTCTCTTCCTGGAGAACCGACGACGTCCCCTATAAATAATATTTTCATGCTACAATCATCCTATCTATTTAGTGTGTTAATAGTTTTTCACAAGTAATTTATAAAGTCAAAATAAACAACAAGGGCAAGCATACGAAAAAGTGGGAGCAGCTGGATGGCTGCTCCCACTTGCAATTGCCGGTACTATTTCGCATATTCTACTGCCCGTGTCTCTCTTATGACAGTTACTTTGATATGGCCCGGATAATCGAGTTCAGATTCAATTCGTTTTTTAATATCACGTGCAATACTTACAGATTTCACATCATCAATCTCATCCGGCTTTACCATTATGCGGATTTCCCTTCCCGCCTGAATGGCAAAGGATTTTTCCACACCGGTGAAGGATTCCGAAATCTCTTCCAGCTTTTCAAGCCGTTTGATATAATTTTCCAATGTTTCGCTTCTTGCTCCAGGCCTGGCGGCAGAAAGTGCATCCGCTGCAGCGACCAATACAGAGATAATAGAAGTAGCTTCCTCATCTCCGTGGTGTGAAGCAATCGAATTGATGACAACTTCATGCTCTTTGTATTTCATTGCAAGTTCTTTCCCGATTTCCACATGGCTTCCTTCCACTTCATGATCAATTGCCTTACCAATATCATGAAGTAAACCGGCTCTTCTTGCCAACGTTACATCTTCACCTAATTCAGCAGCCAACAGTCCTGCCAGATAAGCAACTTCTGTTGAGTGCTTGAGAACGTTCTGCCCATAGCTTGTACGGTATTTCAGACGACCCAGTATTTTGATCAGGTCTGGATGTAGCCCATGTACACCGACTTCAAAAGTAGTTTCCTCGCCATACTCACGGATATTATCATCCATATCACGTCTGGCCTTGTCCACCATTTCTTCAATTCTTGCAGGGTGAATTCTGCCATCCTGGACCAGTTTTTCCAATGCCATACGAGCGGTTTCCCGCCGTATCGGATCAAAACCGGAAAGAATGACTGCTTCAGGAGTATCATCAATAATTAAATCAATGCCTGTTAAAGTTTCCAAGGTACGTATATTACGGCCTTCCCGACCAATAATCCGTCCTTTCATTTCATCATTAGGCAGATTTACCACTGATACCGTTGTCTCTGCAACATGATCTGCTGCACAACGCTGCAATGCAAGCGAAAGAATGTTTTTAGCTTTCTTATCGGACTCTTCTTTGGCCCGGTTCTCTGCTTCTTTGATCATCAGTGCCGATTCATGTGCCACTTCCTGTTCAATCCGTTCCAAAATGATCTGTTTAGCTTGGTCGGTCGTATAACCTGAAATGCGTTCAAGCTCAGTCTGCTGCTCTTGTTTCATGGCTTCCACTTTGCTTTCCATTTCTTCAATTTGTTGTTGTTTTTCTGTCAGCGATTGTTCCTTTTTCTCTAACATGAGCTCACGCTTGTCTAATGATTCACTTTTACGGTCCAGATTCTCTTCTTTTTGCGCTAGGCGAGTTTCCTGTTTCTGTACTTCCAGACGGCGTTCACGAAGTTCGTCATCCGTCTTCTGGCGCAGTTGATGAATCTCATCCTTCGCTTCAAGAAGTGCCTCTTTCTTAGAGGCGTCTGCATTTCTGTGTGCCTCATCCACGATTTGTTTTGCCAAATCTTCAGCACTGGAAATTTTAGCTTCTGCAATAGATCTACGAACCAGATAACCAACAACAATACCGACGATTAGAGTAAGCAAAATGGAGATGACTAAGATAATAATGTCCACGATTTCACCTCCTATTGCTATAAAATTGTACCTTCATTATTGTCGGCATGTACCAAGTTCAAGGACATAGAAAATAATACATCTTATAATAAAAATTATAAAATTATACAACTTAATTCTAATTGTCTACATTAATAATGTCAAGAAAACGTAACAATTATTAATGTAGGGATTTGTTTCAAACAGGAAAAAACCCCCTGCCCATCTAGGGGAGAGGATTCTTTGAAAATAGGCTGAATTTCAGTCCTTCGTTTTATACATCAAAACTTTCCTGACTGGCCTCTTCTTCTTCTTCAGCTGGCTCGTCCAGATTATAATGGTTGCGGATGGCCGTGTGTATTTCTGCCATTACATCTTTATTTTGTTTAAGGAACTCCTTGGAATTTTCGCGTCCTTGGCCAAGCCTTTCCTCATTATATGAATACCAGGCACCGCTTTTCAGGACGATATCAAGGTCAGACCCTATATCCAGCACTTCACCTTCTTTTGAAATACCCTCACCGTACATGATATCGACTTCCGCCTGTTTGAATGGCGGGGCCACTTTATTTTTGACCACTTTGATTCTTGCTTTATTTCCAACCATATCATTCCCCTGCTTCAGGCTTTCAGCACGGCGCACTTCCAATCTGACAGAAGAGTAGAATTTCAAGGCACGCCCACCTGGAGTAGTTTCAGGGTTTCCGAACATTACACCGACTTTCTCCCGGATCTGGTTGATAAATATGGCAGTTGACTTCGATTTATTGATAGCACCGGAAAGCTTTCTCAATGCCTGGGACATCAGACGTGCTTGAAGACCTACATGGGCGTCACCCATGTCCCCTTCAATCTCCGCTTTAGGCACTAGTGCTGCAACCGAGTCGACGACGATAATATCTACTGCGCCGCTGCGCACAAGTGCTTCTGCAATTTCCAATGCCTGCTCACCCGTGTCCGGCTGGGAAAGTAGAAGTTCATCAACATCTACACCAAGAGCTCGTGCATAGGTCGGATCAAGAGCATGCTCTGCATCGATGAAAGCAGCCTGCCCGCCCTGTTGCTGTGCTTCTGCAATGGCATGAAGGGCAACGGTCGTTTTACCAGATGATTCCGGTCCATAGATTTCCACTACCCTGCCCCGCGGATAACCGCCGATTCCCAGCGCAACGTCCAAGGCGAGTGAGCCGCTTGGAATCGTTGCGATTTTTTGTTCACCCTGTTCACTCATTTTCATGATGGATCCTTTACCGAACTGCTTCTCTATTTGTCTCAAAGCCATATCTAAAGCTTGTTTTTTGTCACTCAATATGGTGGCCTCCTTTAATCATCTATCCCTATCATACATCGTTTTAATAGATTTGCCAAGAAAAAAACGAATAAATGTTCTCTTATTTCCCTCCCTCTTTTAGAAGGAAAATAGAATAATAGAAGACGTTGATACTCCAAAAACAATTAATACGAGCAGGGATTACCGAAAAAGATCATTTCAGCGTTTCAAATATAAATTGCAAACCTTTTGTGACGGTTTTCTGCCTGATGGAGTCCCGGGTACCGTTCAAGAGGAATTTCTCGACCACGTCCCTGCCGCCTTCTTGTGAAATAGCAATATAGACGGTTCCTGCAGAATGGCCTTCCGCTTTCTCAGGCCCAGCTACTCCTGTAAAGCTGATACCCACATCTGCACCCAACTTCCTCCGGACATTGACTGCCATCTCCAAGGCACATTCGCTGCTTATCGTCCCTTTCTCACGAATGGTTTTTTCCGAGACGCCGAGCACGTCTTTCTTTACTTCCTCGGTATAGGAGACTATCCCACCGGCACATGCTTTTGAAGCTCCTTCTACGGAAATCAGCTTCTGCATGAACATTCCTCCAGTCAAACTCTCCGCGGCTGCTATCTGTTTGTTCTTCTCAGCCAGCAGGGAAATCACCCGGCCTTCAATGGATTCCTCATCCCTTCCGACATAGTACTGTCCGACTTTTTCCAGGATCTGCTGACTTGTCTTTTCGATAAGTTCGTCCGCCTTCTCGGCTGTATCGGCCTTTGCAGTAAGCCGGATGACTACACCGCTTTCCTGTGCGAGTGGAGCAATCGTAGGATTGCTCTGAGACTGGATCAAGCTGCTTAATTCATGCTCCAGAAGTGATTCTCCAATGCCTATGAATTTAAGAACCGTTGATTTGATGATTCCTTTTATACCTGTCCGCTTCTGCAAATAAGGCAACACACTGTTCTCTGTCAGCCATTTCATTTCCCGCGGAACTCCCGGCAGGAAGACCCATGTTGCGCCTTCATTCTCCACGATCATGCCAGGGGCCATACCTGCCTGGTTATCCAGCACTTCAGCACCTTTAAAAACACGCGCCTGCTTTCGATTATTGGGTGTCATATCGGTCTTTCTTTCCTTAAAAAAAGACTCAATTTTTTTCATGGAGGGCCCGTGCTCTACCATGTCCAATCCACTGACTTTCTGGAATGCTTCCCTGGTCAGATCATCTTCTGTAGGACCGAGTCCGCCGGTGACCATGATAATATCCGACCTATCCTGGGCATCAGCAAAGACAGCTGTCACCCTGTCAAGATTGTCTCCGACAACTGCATGCTGGTATACATTTATCCCCCGGCGGGCAAGCTGCTGTGAGAGCCATTGCGCATTCGTATTGGCAATCTGACCTAGCAGCAGCTCTGTACCAACTGCAATGATTTCGGCTTTCATCTCTTTTGTCATTTGGAATCCCTCATTACATGCCAGTTTTTAATGAAATAGTCTACCCCTGAATAGACAGTAAAGAATAATGCAGCATAAAGCATAATCATATCAAATGGAAATCCAATATAAGAAAAAGGAAAGTTGTGGAGCAACAAGGCGGAAATTGCTACTATCTGGGTAACTGTTTTCAATTTACCCATACTGCTTGCCGCTAAGACAATACCTTCTCCAGCAGCAACTAGACGCAGCCCGGTCACGGCAAATTCTCTACTGATGATCAAGATAACCACCCAAGCCGGAGCCAACCCCATTTCAACCAGCAAAATAAGCGCTGCTGACACAAGAAGCTTATCTGCCAGCGGGTCGAGAAATTTGCCGAGATTAGTGACAAGGTTATATTTCCGGGCATAGTAGCCATCAACCCAATCAGTTGTTGAAGCAATGATGAATAATAGCGCGGCAGCAAAGTGTGATACAGGAAGAGTTGCCTCCCCTATATTCCACTCGCCCCAACTGAAAGGAACGCTTAACAGGATAATAAAAATTGGAATAAGGAAAATACGTGATAATGTGATTTTGTTTGGTGTATTCATAGCTAGGTTTCCTCCTGTACATATATAGAAGCTTTTGGTTCGGAAAGTAAATCATCAAGTTATTCTAGAACCCAAAGTATTAAGATATAAAGAGGCTGGGACAAAAGTGTTTATCAAAAGAGAGAGCCGAACTAGCTGGAAATCTTTATTGGAGAATAGCTTCTCCGGAAATCCAGTACATTGTTCGCCTTCCTTAGTTAAACAGTTTTGTTCTGTCCCAACCTCTGCATTTATTCTTCTCCACCTGTCTGAGACTGAATGCTGACTTGTATTCTTTGATGATCCTTCTCTTCCGGATCCACTGGATACTCCAGTTTTGTGCCATTGAATGCAATCTCTAAATTCGGTGTATATCCAATATTAAAACTAAGTTCGTCCTGTCCGGTGACATCAAACTCCATCTCGCCATTTTCTTCCGTGAGCGTCCCGCTGTAAATGATCTCATCATTATTTCCGCCTCTTACTTCAAGCCAGGAGCCAGTTCCTACAGCATTCAAGGAAAGGGTCACTTGCTCCCCAGCATTCGTAAACTCGATTTGCGATAATGGAGGTGATCCTGTACCTTCTTCGATGACATTAAACACAGGCTCAGCTTGTTCTTCCTGGGAATCATCCTCACTGCCGTCATCTTCCCCAGTCCCTTGATTATCGGTATTGCTGTCATCGGAACCTCGATCCGCCTCCGTGCCAGCATCCTTGCTCTCATCTTCGTCATCTGGATTATTTATCACCACATTATCGTTCGGCTCCTCTACCGGTTCCGTGCTTTCTCCAGACATCGCTTCCTGGATGAAGAACCAGGCAGCAAAGAAAATGCCGATGACAAGAGCAACAGTTATAATACTCGGTAATATTGAAAATATAGCTGGACCTTTATCGGAACTCTCTTTTCTGCTCCGTTGCATCCGTGTATACTGGACAGTATTTTCCTCTTCTGTCTCCGGGACTTCTTCTTTATGTTCATCCAATAACTCGTTCGGGTCAAGGCCCACTGCATTAGCATACTCTTTAATGAAGGCACGGGCATAGAATTTTCCCGGAAGGATATGAAGATTCCCTTCTTCAATAGCAGTCAAATACCTTTTCTGTATTTTGGTTGTTTCCTGCAAATGATCCAGGGAAAGATTTTGCGCTTCTCTAGCTTCTCTCAGCCTCGCTCCAATTTCCATACATAAACACCATCCATTTTAAAAATCAAACATAGAAAAGCCATCCTGATGGCTATCCTGTTGCTGTTCCATGGGTTCATATGTAATCTCTTCGTCCTCATGGCTCCGCAGCTCAATAATATAATCGAAATCATCCAGATTATATTCCGTGGCCTGCACAAAAATGTCCGGATGCTCCACTACTTTAATGGCTGGCAGCTGCATAATTTCCCTAATCAGCTGCCAATGTTTTTCATTGGCTCTTCTCTTGGATACAACTCCATCAATAATATAAATATTGTCCGTGTTGTATTCGCCCTCAATCAGCTGGCTGCGCACCGTTTGCTTCAAAAGGGTGCTCGAAACAAACAACCACCGTTTATTGGCAGATACACTGGCAGCGACTACTGATTCAGTCTTACCAACTCTGGGCATGCCCCGGATACCAACCAGCTTATGCCCTTCCTGTTTAAACAGCTCCGCCATGAAATCCACCAGTATACCGAGTTCTTCCCGGACAAAGCGCACTGTTTTCCGGTCATCCGTATCCCGATGGATATACTTTCCATGCCTTACCGCCAGCCTATCCCGTAGCTTCGGTTTACGCAACTTTGTAACTTCAATGATATCGATGGTATTCAAAATAGACTCTAGCCGGGTAATATGCTCATCATATTTAGAAAGAATAAGCATTCCTCTTTTGGAATTTTCCACCCCGTTAATAGTAATGATATTGATTGCCAGCATTCCCAATAAAGAGGAAATATCTCCGAGGAGTCCCGGCCGATTATACTTTATTTCATACTCGAGGTACCATTCCGTTTTTTCCATTATATGCTCCCTCTCATGCATACTTTGTTTATGTTATCTAATCTCTTCCGTAAAAGCAATATATGTACTATCATAAATGATTTTCTGACAAGTGAAAAGCAATTCACTGTTTTTTAAAAAAATGAAAAGAAGCTGCATTCTCACATACAGCTTCTTTTCGCACAGATTATTCAATTGTTGCCTTGGTTCTGCACCATCTTGATCATGGTGTTGGCAATTGCCTGTTGTTCCTCTTCAGAAGCAGCGTTCCACAACTCTCTCAGTACCGCTTCTTCTCCATTCTTCGCTTCTACATTCTGTGCTAGGTAGTCACCGACTTCCTCTGCCATATTGGAAATGGTCTGCTGGTTCATACCCTGCTGTTGTGCCTGTTGCAGTTTATCGGCTAAAAAGCCTTTCCAAGAATCAAAGTTATCCAACACTGACATAGCTTTGCCTCCTTCATTATTGTCATGTATAGTATTCGACTTAAACTATTGTTTATACATGATTGAAGGAAGAATTATATCTACCATCCGCCAGTTACATTGATAATTTCTCCATGGATATAGGAAGCTGCTTTATCCATCAGAAAATTTACTGCTTGGGCCACTTCTTCGGGTCTTCCAGTACGGTTCACAGGGATCTCTTCCACAATTGCCGCCTTTTCTTCTTCTGTAATCTGCCGATTCATTTTCGTCTCGATAAATCCCGGGCTGACAGCATTCACCCTGACTCCACTAAGACCAGTTTCCTTTGCAAGTGCTTTTACAAAGGTGTTCTGGGCACCTTTTACAGATGAGTAGACCACTTCATTACTAGCACCTTCCTCGCCCCATATGGATGTTATAAATATGATGCTCCCCTTCTTTTCCTGAATCATAGGAGGAAGCAAATACTTAGTGATCATCCAAGGAGCTTTCACATGAAGCATAATCATTTCATCCATTATATCTTCGGAAGTTTCTTGGAACAGCCCATAATGTGATATTCCGCTGGCAAAGACGATATGATGGACAGGGAAAACGATTTCTGTAAGAAACCGTTTGATTTCCGTTTCCTTTGTTAAATCTGCCTGTATTACAGCAAGCACCGACTCCCCTTCCAACTCCTCCCTGAGTTCATCGACTGGCTGCCGGCTTTGATTAAAATGGAGCAGTAATTTGTAACCTTCCTGTGCAAGCTTTCGGCTGACTGCCGCGCCAATGCCTCCACTGGCGCCTACAACCAATACATTCTCAGCCATGGCTCACTTATTCCGCTGCAATGGTAAAGACAGAAATACGGTCTTCTTCCATCCAGCTTTTCAGGAAATTGTTGGCATCATCCAATGTCAGCCGCTGTATTGCAGGAATGACATCAAATAAATCAATATCGAGCATATGATAATGAGTGAATTTGCTTGCGATAAATTCGAGTGAATTCATTGCCCGAAGTAGCTGGCCAATTTTCTTTTTCTTCATCCGGTCAAATTCCTCTGCATCCAGTGCAGCCTGATTAGTGGATAAAAGCAGTTCCTTCATTTTATCAGCAAACCGTTGAGGGTCTTCCGTATTGCTGCCAATCAAGGTATACCCAAAATTTCTATCCAGTGTTGTTTCAAAATGAAAACTATTATCAATCAGATTCTCTTCATATAATTCATGATAAAAATCTCCGCTCGTGGAGAAATAGTGATCCAGCAGCATATTAATCAACAGGTCTTTCTTGAGCAGTTCGCTGCTCTCCAGTACAGAAGAGGAATCCTTGATTCCGATCGTACATTTAGGAATCGAGACAGGCATGACGACCTTATCTTCTTTTTTGGCTACTTGCTTCGGTTCATCAGGAAAATCTCTTTCAATCTCCTGCATCTTCTTAAATTCTTTCCGGCTCTGGTTATCCTTGACCAACTTCATCATCCGGTCGCCGTCAAAATTGCCAGCAATAAAAAGCACCATGTTTTCCGGGTGATAAAAAGTATTGTAGCAGGTATATAAATCATCCTTCGTTATGGATGTAATTGAATCGACGGTACCGGCTATGTCTACATTCACAGGATGCTTGTGGAACATGCTTTTAATTGTTCCCATAAATGACTGCCAGTCCGGCTGATCATCATACATTCTAATTTCTTGTGAAATGATTCCTTTTTCTTTTTCCACTGATTCTTCCGAGAAATAAGGGTCTTGAACAAAGTCAATTAATGTTTCTACGTTTTTCTCGATATGATCGGTGGCGGCGAATAGATATGCTGTTTTTGTAAAAGAAGTATAGGCATTGGGCGAAGCACCCTGTTTACTGAAGTCTGCAAATACATCCCTGTCTTTTTTCTCAAATAATTTATGCTCAAGAAAGTGGGCAACACCTTCTGGAACAGTGATTTTTTCATCACCGTCTATCGGTACAAATCGCTGGTCAATGGAACCATAATCTGTAGTAAAAAGAGCATAAGTTTTGGACATCTCCTGCTTTGGCAGTAAATAAACCGTGAGCCCGTTTTCCAGCTTTTCGGAATATAATGTCTCCTCTATATACTCATAGGAATGTTTATTCACGGGAATCCCCTCCTTCGCTCGTCAACAGGTAAACTGTATCTTCTTTTACTTTTCCGGCTGTTTCAACAACCTGTTGTTTCGTCACTTTTTTAACAGCATCAATCAGTTGCTGAGGGCTTCGTTCCACATTTGCTGCTGCTTGCTGATAAAGCAATTCAATCATTCCTTGCGGGTGGTCCATGGTTTCCAAGAGTTGATTGATGATGAGTTCCTTTGTTTCACTTAATTGTTCTTCTGTAAAATCGCCTTTTCTCATAGCCTCGAGCTGCTCTCTGATAATATCCCTTGCCTTCTCGTAATCCTCGGGAGCTATTCCGCTGAACACGAGCATTAGACCTTTATGGCTTTCCAGCCGGGAAGCAGCATAATAGGCAAGACTATTTTTCTCACGAACATTCAGAAACAGCTTGGAACTTGGAAACCCTCCAAATAGCCCATTAAACACTTGAAGGGCTGAATAATCTTCATCCCCGAATGTCGTATTTGTGCGATAGCCAATATGCAGTTTGGCCTGCTGTACTTGTTGTTTCTCTATCACTTCATTCGGTTCATTGATATCCTTTACTTCTGTTTCTTCTGATGGCTGAATAGCTGAAGTCGCATTCCTCCCGGAGAACACTTTTTCCAGTCCAGAGAGCATTTCCTCATGATTGAAGTCTCCCATGACATAGATATCCATCTGGTCTTCAGCCAGAACGTCTCGGTAATATACATAGAGATTTTCAGGAGTCAGCGTCTGCAGATCTTCCATATAACCATGTACATGCAATTGGTATGGTTCCTCTTTACACATCTCATCAATCAATCGCATATTCGCATATTTCATCTTATCATCTTTTACTGTGCTTATTTTCTGCTTAAGTGTATCTTTTTCTCTTTGGAACGCTTTCTTGTTAAAGGCTTCACCTTCTCGATGAGGATGATAGATAATTTCACTCAGAAGCTCAATTCCCTCTCCGATCACAGAGCTTTCCTCAGGTAAGAATTTTTCATTCGCTATATCAAGCCGTATGCTAATAATATGATTTTCGCCCTTTTTAGCTCCATCCACAGAGAAAGAAGCACCATACAGCTCATCCATTTTTCGCTGAAGGGATTTTCTGCTGGGATAACTTTCCGTACCCTGCTTTAAAATATATGGCAGCAACGCTCTTTTGGTTATGGTGTCACGCGTTAATGGCGCCTTTAGCTTTACAGCAAAATGGATGGTTTTAAATTTCTTGCTTTCAACAAAATGGAAATTGACACCATTCCTGCTGAAACGCTGTTCTTCAATTATTGTCATTACTCATCCTCCAATCCAATAGGGATCCAACACTATTCTTCACATTTTTTCCATTTAACATCCATTATACGGCAAAAAAAACTGACTTGCTATGAATACATAGCAAGTCAGTTTTAGGGGGAGCCCTGCCTAACCGCGTTTTCTGAGTACATGGAAGCTGAAAGTATCAGAACGAAAGTAATTGGAAGAATATAATACTGGTTCATCATCCACTGTATAGTGCATTTGCTTCAACAACAACAGGGACTGATCTGGCTCACAATTCAGAAGATCATAAATCCGGTCATGGTAGCTGATCGGCTCAATGTACGTTACAGCATAATCTATCCGCTTTCCAGAATATTCTTCCATCACCTTGAATAGCGAGTCTTCCTTATTTACCGATTCAATTGGAATGAGCCCCTCAGGCACTTTGTCGATGCAAAAGACGACTGGACGGCCATCAGCCGTCCTGATCCGTTCTATTTTTGCCAGCTGATCTACCTTGACAGGGGAGAATCTCATGGAATCCTCATCAGTGGGGCCCAGTATTTCGGTACTTAAATACTGTGATCCTGCAGTTTTTCCGGATTGTTCAATCATAAACGTAACACTGTTCAACTGTTCTATGCCTGAGGAAAATATTGGTTTGGCATTTACAAATGTACCAACACCATGACGGCGCGTCACCACATTATCTTCCTCGAGAATACGGAGGGCTTCCCGTAAGGTCGCACGGGACACTCCGAGCTGCTTGGATAATTGGAATTCTGAGGGAAGCTTTTCTTTCTCCTTATACACCCCGCGTTTTATGTCTTTTTTAATTTCATCAATTACCTGCAGATACAGGTGTCTTGCATCTGTTTTAATTGACATAACATCCCCCTCCTTTCATGGTTGTTTAGACATCAGACGTTCAACCGGCAGTTGTCTTATAATAATATAGCATTTTTCAGGGAAATAATAAATACAGGATAAAAGATATTACACTTTGACAGCCATATCTAACAATATAAAAACAGTATGCGGTACCTTTCCTTCCGCATACTGAATAACATCTTCTTAAGAGGATTTCTCTTCTGGGCTGTTCGATACTAGAACGGATCTAGGCTTACTCCCTTCATATGGCCCGACAATGCCCCTGTCTTCCATTGCGTCAATAAGCCGTGCTGCCCGGGTATAGCCAATACGAAACCGCCGTTGAAGCATAGAAACACTTGCACTTTGCATTTCGGTAATCAATTGAACTGCTTCATCATACAGATTGTCGTCAACTTCCTCTGCGGCCTCATTCGTGTCTTCAGGAATCATCTCTTCCTGATAGGATGCTTTCTGTTGATCAACACAGTGATCGACTATGCGTTCCACTTCCTCATCCGACAAAAATGCTCCCTGCACCCGAGTCGGTTTGGAATTCCCTACCGGCATATAAAGCATATCCCCTCTGCCAAGCAGCTTCTCTGCACCGCCTGTATCCAATATCGTGCGGGAATCAATGGCGGAAGACACACTGAAAGCAATTCTTGACGGGATATTCGCTTTGATTACACCGGTAATTACATCCACGGATGGACGCTGGGTGGCAATGATCAAATGGATGCCGGCGGCTCTGGCCATTTGAGCAAGACGGGTGATGGAATCCTCCACATCATTTGAAGCAACCATCATTAAATCAGCCAGCTCATCTACCAGGACAACGATATATGGCAGATTTGGCTGCGCCTCATCCTCGCCAACCGTCTTATTATACTTACGGATATACTCATTATAGCCTTCTATATTCCGAGTTCCTGTGTCGGAGAACAGTTCATATCTTCTCTCCATTTCGGAAACAACTTTTTTCAATGCTCTTGATGCTTTCTTGGGATCTGTAACAACCGGTGCAATTAAATGGGGTATACCGTTATAAACATTCAACTCCACCTTTTTCGGATCAATCATCATCATCTTTACTTCATGGGGCTTAGTTCTCATTAGAATTGTCGTTATGATCCCATTCACACATACACTCTTACCGCTTCCTGTAGCACCGGCGATAAGTAAATGAGGCATCTTGTTCAATTCACCGAGTACTGCGTCTCCAGAAATATCCCTTCCCAAGGCAAATAAAAGTTTAGAGGACTGCTTATTCGACTTGTTGTCCAGGACTTCCCTCAATGACACCATCGCCACTTCTTGGTTCGGTACCTCTATACCTACTGCAGACTTGCCTGGGATAGGGGCTTCAATCCGTATATCCTTAGCTGCCAGGGCCAAAGCCAGGTCGTCATGAAGGTTAACGATTTTGCTAACTTTCACACCGGCTTCCGGATAAACTTCATACTTTGTTACAGCAGGGCCTACATGGACTTTGGTAATCCTTGCTTTGACTCCAAAACTTTGGAATGTCTTTTCCAACTTCCTCACAGTTCTTTGAATCATAGACTTCTCTTGCTGCTGTGAATTATAGGAAGGTTCAGCCAGCAGATTAGGCGGAGGAAGTTCGTACTCATGGTTCTCTGTTTCTGTCATCGGCAGATTGGACATAGTAGAATCCTCCGTTGCTTCAGTATGATCCTCTTCTGCCTTGTCATCTTCCTGTTCGTCCGGTTCCTCATTCAACTCAGATGAAGAGTATGCCACATCTGTGAAGTCTTGGATAAACGGTTCATCCGTATGGCCGGACTCAGCAGGATCAGAACTGGGCTCGCTGACAGCCATAGTGGTAACCTCTGCTCCTTCATCATCCTGTATGGCCTGCTTTCTTTCCTCTTTTTTCTCTTTATACGACTGCCAACCGGCAGAGATGTGTTTTCTAAGCTTGTCCCAGACATTAGCAAAGATTTGACCCACTGAGATTTCAGTCATGAACAAGAAGCCGATGATAATAGAAAAAGCCGCCACAATCTGAGAACCCGCAGAAGAAAACAAATAAAAGCAGAATGTATAAAGCAAGGCTCCGATCATCCCGCCCCCTGTCTGCATGGCAGTCCCCTGGCCATCGAGATAAGCAATGAAACTGGACCAGCTGCTAGCAAGAATGGATTGATTTTCCGGATCGACTAGCAGACTGTCCAATGTCTGAATATGTGTCAGAAGCAAAACGCCTGTAAACAAGATATAAAATCCTATCACTTTTTTGCTGCCGAAATCCGGAAAGCGCCTTTTTACCAACAGAATAAAGCCTGTAATGAATAAAGTAATAGAAGCAATAAAATACCAGATGCCAAAGAAGAAACGAAACAGATGTTCCAATCCGCCCGGTATCGCTCCATCGCTTATCGCACTGGCGCCGCTCCCAAATATAGCTAGGAAGAGAAATAATAAACCGAGCATCTCCATTTTCACATATTGCTTCAGTTTTCTATTTTTACGTTTTTTTCTCTTTTTAGGCAAATTAGTCACCTCTCTTATGGCCTATAATAGAACAGCAAACCCCTGCCGATAATTGGCAAGGGTTTACGTACTATGCAATTATTGTCATTATACCATAAAGTAAAACTTCATTCAGTGCAGGTTGCTGAATGTCCTTTAGAGCCCATCGGACTTTTACGGCAGTTATTTCCGTTTAGTCCTTTATCGCTCCCCCACCTGAACCGATGCCGACATTAATTGCTCCTATTCTGTTATTAGACACTATTTCTGGGAGAGTGAAGCCTGCCATCTAATCGATGATGTTACCAGGAGTATAATTCTCATCCATATAGTCCTGGGGATCCGTCGACAAAAGCTGAAGTATTTGATAGGAACCATCATTCTTTCTTTCCGCGTATAAGGACCTTCCATTGATGGAAAGTAAATGCCTATTAGAAAACTGCTCTTCAGACTGTGGAAAAATCTCATGTTCGGATAAAGGAGTATAAAGAATCATTGAATCACCTGATTTCCAATATTGTTATCTCCGATCATTTCATTCACTTTTTCCATTGCCTCTTTCACGCCACCTATTCCGTCTATCAGCCCGTATTCCACTGCTTCCGTTCCAACGACATTGGTTCCAATATCCCTGGTAAGGTTACCTTTTGCGAACATAAGATCCTTGAACTTTTCTTCTTCGATGTTGGAGTGGCTGGTAACATAATTGATGACTCTATCCTGCATCTTATCCAAATACTCAAATGTTTGCGGAACACCAATAACAAGACCGTTCAGCCGAACAGGATGGATAGTCATAGTGGCTGTCGGGGCAATGTAGGAATGATCTGCAGCCACAGCAATTGGCACCCCTATAGAGTGTCCTCCCCCTAATACAATGGATACAGTTGGCTTGGAAATGGAGGAGATCATCTCTGCCAATGCTAAACCTGCCTCAACATCTCCCCCTACTGTATTCAGGAGAATAATTAATCCCTCTATCTTTGGATTTTGCTCAACAGCAATCAATTGGGGGAGGAGGTGCTCATATTTCGTTGTCTTATTCTGTGGCGGCAACTGCACATGCCCTTCCACCTGGCCAATAATTGTGAGTACATGTATATTGGAATCCGGTGCCTGCGCAACATTAGAAGAGCCTAGCTGCTGTATCTTCTGTACCAGGGCAGAAGGATTCTGCTTATCTCCTTGGTTTTGGTCCTGATTCGGGTTTTCCTTTTTATCTGTTTCATTATTCATCTTAGAACAACTCCCTTAAAATTAAGATCGCTTTGTTTTTAGTATGTACGTAAGCGATCTGCTTCATGCGGGGAGGAGTATTCCTTGGAAAATGCAGCTGAATATCTTACAAAAGCAAACATGGATAAAAAAATATCGGCTTATCAGCCGATATTTTTATCCATCCATTAATTCTTTTAATTCGTTTCTTTCCTGTTCTGTAAGATCCAGGAGCGGCAGGCGGACCCCGCCGGTATCAATGCCTTTCATTTGCAGTGCAGCTTTTGTTGGCGCTGGTGAAGGCTGCTTAAACAAGCCTCTCATTACCGGCAGGAGTTGACGATGCAAAGATGCAGCCTTTTGGTATTCCCCATTAGTATAGGCTTTGATCATCTGTTGCAGTTCATTCCCGATCACATGGGATGCCACCGAAATGACTCCATCGGCTCCAATAGAAACCAATGGAAGCGTAAGGCCGTCTTCACCGCTATATACGCTGAAATCCTCACTGGTGTTTTGAATGACCTCTGAAGCTAAATCAAAGTCGCCTGAAGCTTCTTTAAGAGAGACAATATTATCGATCTTGCTAAGTTCGATGATCGTTTCAGCATTTATTTTTACGACAGAGCGTCCCGGGATATTGTACAGGACAACAGGAAGTGTGGTAGCTTCTGCAAGTGCCTTGAAGTGCTCATACATCCCCCGCTGTGTCGGTTTATTATAATATGGTGCAACAATCATCACGGCATCGACCCCTGCAGTTTCTGCTTCTTTGGTAAGTTCTATCGAAGCGTAGGTATCATTACTGCTAGTTCCTGCAATAATCGGAACCCTCTTATTAGTAACCTTGACAACATGTTTGAACAGGTCAATTTTTTCCTGGATGGACAGAGTAGGTGATTCACCGGTTGTTCCGTTGATCACCAGGCCTTCTGTTCCATTTTCCAGCAGATATTCAATCAGAATTGTCGTTCTTTCCAGATCCATTTTACCTTTTTCATCAAATGGTGTAACCATTGCTGTTAAAACCTTGCCGAAATCCATTGCATATCACCCTTCTTTTGCATATCTCGATTTCTCCATACTTAAACCAAAAACATCATGCAGCGCATTGACCGCCTTCTTCGTATCTTTTTCGTGAATCAAGATCCAAATCGTAGTATTGCTGTCGGCAGACTGCAGGATTTGTATTCCCTCATTAGTTATGGCCTGAACCATTTTTGAGACCACCCCAGGAATGTAAGCCATCCCTGCTCCAACAGCGGAAACTTTCGTACAGTTTTCAGTGACAATCGGTTGAAACCCTAATTCTTCCAATATACCGACAGCCTTTTCCGTATAGGTATCAGGAACGGTGTATATAACATCACGAGGTGAGATATTGATAAAATCAACGGATATTCCTGATGCAGCCATCGCCTTAAAAACTGCCGATTGAAGATGATATGCTTCTTCTTTTCTTGCCGGCACTCTTATCTGTGTAATATTGGTCATATGGGCGATCCCTGTCACCGCACTTTCCCCTGGGAGCAAGCTATTGTTCCTATAGAGGGAGGAAGTGACTAAAGTACCTTCATCTTCTGTATACGTGGACCTTATTCTTATCGGTATATCGGCTTGCATAGCAACTTCCACTGCCCTCGGATGAATGACTTTGGCTCCCTGATATGCAAGATTGCAGATTTCCTGATAAGTGACTACATGAAGCTGTCTGGCTGAATCGACAACTCTTGGATCGGCTGTCATTATTCCATGAACATCTGTGAATATATCAATATATTCTGCATTCAGGGCGGCACCGACGGCAGCAGCCGTTGTATCGCTCCCGCCCCGCCCGATAGTGGTTATTTCGCCGCTTACCGTTGCTCCCTGGAACCCAGCAACGACCACTACATCACTCTGCTTCAGTTCCTGTACGATACGTGACGGATTAACTTTTTTGATTTTTGCCCGTGTGAATTCCTCATTGGTCAAAATTCCCGCCTGAGGACCGGTTAATGCTGTTGTTTGGATTCCCTCTTTCTGCAGTTCATTCGACAGGACTACTGACGAGATTACTTCTCCGCAGGACATGAGCAGATCCATCTCCCGATTCCCGGCTGAGTGGGCTGGATAATCAACTAACCCAAGCAACGTATCTGTAGCATAGGGGTCCGGATTCCTTCCTAATGCAGATACTACCGCCACCAGTTTATATCCCTTTTTCAATGCAGCTTTAATATGTTTGATGACATGCTTTCTGTTCTCTTCAGACCTTACAGAAGTACCACCAAATTTTTGAACTAATATCTGCATTATAACACTACCTTACAGCCATTTATTTTGAATCAGACTCTGTGCAATCTGGATCGAATTCCATGCAGCTCCTTTCAATAGGTTATCAGATACTACCCATAGATGGAAGCCGTTTTTCTGATCCAGATCCTTTCTTACCCGGCCGACAAAAACTTGTTCTTTGTCTGCAGCACTTAAAGGAGTCGGGTATGTTTGACTGGCAGGATCATCTTCCAGTACGACGCCGTCCGCTCCTTCCAGTACTTTCCATAGGTCAGCTACTTCAAGTCCTTCCTTCCCCACTTCAATATATACACTTTCCGCATGAGAAGTGAAAAATGGCAATCTTACACAAGTAGCTGCCACATTCAACTCGGGAGCATGCATGATTTTCTTTGTCTCATTTATCATTTTCATTTCTTCAAAGGTATATCCATTATCTTCAAACACATCAATTTGTGGAAGTGCGTTGAAAGCAATCGGATAATGCTTTTCCTCCCCTTTTACCGGGAGTAGTTCCGCTTTCATTTCTTCTCCATTCAATCTTGCCTTTGACTGCTCTTCCAATTCTTTATTAGCTTCATTACCTGCACCGGATACTGCCTGGTACGTGGATACGATTACCCGGTCCAGACCAAAAGCATCTTTAATCGGTTTCAATGCTGCAACCATTTGGATAGTCGAACAGTTAGGATTTGCAATGATTCCATTATGTTTGGCTATGTCTTCATTATTCACTTCAGGCACAACCAACGGTACATCTTCTGTCATCCTGAAAGCGCTGGTATTATCCACTACGACTGCTCCGCGCTTAACTGCTTCCGGCGCCAGTTTTTTTGATACAGATCCACCAGCAGAAAATAGAGCGATATCCACATCAGTAAAACTCTCCGGTGTAGCTGCTTCAACTGTTAATTCCTTATTTTGGAAGTTAATTTTTTTTCCAGCCGACCTTTCAGAGGATAATAGTTTCAGGTCATTAATTGGGAAGTCTTTGGCATCCAGAAGGTCGATGATCTTTTGCCCAACTGCGCCTGTAGCCCCCACTACTGCTATGTTAAATGTTGTTTTTTCTGTCATGTACAAAACTCCCTTTCCTATTAAGAATGATAGTGATCAGTTCTTAGCATATTATTCTATCATAGATTAGCCTTTATGAGTAATGATTACAGGCTGAAATTGTTTACCTTTTAGCGCAAATTTGACAGTTTCCGGCAGATAATTCATATCGGCCACCATAGAATTCGGCTTATTATGTGGGTTATCTTGGCCGTATGGAATAAAATATATGAATTTTGCTGCCATTAGACGCATCAAATTAACTCCATTGAGTCCCAATGCATCATTGGTGGAGATTCCTAAAACAACGGGCTGCTGGTTGCGGATGGTTGACTTTGCTGCCATCAGTACAGGGGAGTCTGTCAAAGCATTTGCTAATTTACTGAGTGAATTTCCTGTGAGAGGAGCAATAACCATACAGTCCAACGGTTCCTTAGGCCCCAATGGTTCTGCTTCGGGAATGGTGGAAATCACTTTTTTTCCTGTTATAGTTTCAAGCTTTTCAATATGCTCTTGTGCGTCGCCAAATTTAGTATTCGTGTTTTTCACGGTGTTGGAGATAATAGGAATGATCTCTGCTCCGCTATCCATTAATTTTTCTATTTGTGGAAAAACTTTTGCATGCATATGATGGGAGCCGGTGAGCCCAAAACCTATCCGTTTTCCCTTCAATTCCATGTTGATCTCCTTTCTTCCACTAGAATCTGTTTTATGACATCAGCCAAAATCTTTCCGGCAGTTTTTGGTGCCACTACTCCTGGGAGACTCCTCGCAAGAATTGCCTGAATTCCACGTTGTTTTGCATAATCAAAATCAGTCCCTCCTGGTTTGGAGGCCAAATCTATGATCAGAGTATGAGGTGGGAGCTGCTGAATGGACTCTCTGGTGATAACAGGAGCAGGAATCGTATTGATGATCATATCGCAGTCCTCGGATCTACCAGGGAGGTCATCCAATGGAACTGCCTCAAGACCCATCTCATTGATTCGGGCTAAATCTTTATTGCTTCTAGTACTTACACTCACCTTGGCACCTAAAGCATCAAACTTATTGGCCACTGTCTGGCCTACTCTCCCAAAGCCTACAACCATCACCTTAGATGAATGAATTGTAAAGTCTGTATGTTCAATTGCCATCATGATTGTTCCTTCTGCAGTTGGTATGGAATTATAAATAGCCACATCATCCCGGTCAAGTAACGGAATTAACGATACGCCCGCTTGTTCAGCGGCCTTCTTCAAGTAATTATTAACAATGCCGCTGAACAGCAATGCATCGTGTTTTAATTCTTTCAGCCAGTCTTCGGTCAATTGAATTTCCTTGTCGGAGAAGACCGTCTCGACATTGCCTTCCATGTCGGTTCCCGTAATCGGTAGAATGACGGCATCTAATTGATCCTGCTCCAATTCTGCAAAATCCATTTGTTTTAAGCCGGTAAATCCTTGTTCCAATTTATCGAAACCAACCAATATAATATCGGTACCGGAAAGTTCCTGCAGCTGCCGGATTAATTCGAGATAACGGGCATCTCCGCCTATTACAGCAATTGTATGTTTCATCTTTATGAGACCCCTCCAGACATTGATCCATAAATTATTTCTTTATAGCTTATGAATTTCCATGCAGAGGGTGATAAAGATTTTATAAAATCTCCCGTCGATTAAAATTTCCGGCCGGAGCAAAAGCATAAACGCCAGTCAATATGCAGAATGACTTTTACCATTCCGCCTTCCAGCTTATGTAAGAAGTGAATAGAATGGGCGGCACCGGCTTGGTGTTTAAATTTTTTTGCGTTCCCATTTATAGACAAAAACTCCGGCATCATCGATGCCGGAGTTTTTCATTCGTCCATTTCAATCATTATCATATCATCACCGATTTTCCTTATGGAGGTCCAGTGGATCTTTTTTTCCTCTCCTTCTTTTTTAAGGCCAAACCATTTGTAATTTGGCAGAATAAGAGCTTCAATCTGACCGCTATGTTCATTGATCTCCAGATCGGTCTGCCCTAGAATGCCTAGTCGCGCTCCCTGATTGATGTTAACGATCTCTTTTCCGCTGATCTCCTTATAACGCATGATTTCCCCCCATTATTGTCCTCTTCTTATCTAATATATATGCAGAGAGGAAACCAGTCATTCTATACTATTTCGCTATGATAAAAGGAACGTGTAACTATATAGGTGAACCATAAACTTTAATCAGCTTTTGGAGCAATTAAGGCTGTTGAAGGGGACTGATTGAAAATGGTCTCAATTACACGCTGGATAGATGCATGATCTACCGCGTCAATCTCTTCAATCATTTCGTCCAAGCTTCGATGTCGATTTAATAGCAGTTCATTCCTTCCATTTCGGCTCATTCGACTATTGGTGCTTTCCAGGCTGAGCATTAAATTCCCTTTCAATTGTTCTTTACTGTTTTTCAGCTCTTTATCAGTAAGCCCCTTCTCTCTCATATGCTCGACCGTCTGTTCAATAGTATCCTGAAGTACCGGCAGTTGTTCACTTCCAGTACCGGCATAGATGGTCAATAATCCATTATCAAGAAATGAGGAATGATAAGAGAAGACTGAATAGGCTAATCCCCGTTTTTCACGGACATCCTGAAAAAGTCTGGAGCTCATACTTCCTCCAAGTACATTATTCATGATGGTGAGACTGAAAATATCATCGTTTCCTACAGCCAGTCCATCATATCCGAGACAGAGATGTGCCTGCTCTGTATCTTTATTCCTTTCTATTTTCTCTGCAAAAAAGTCAGGTTTCTCTAGTGAGCTGCTTTGATTTCCACCTTGATAAGACCCAAAATGCTCATCTACTTTATCCAAAAATTGCTGATCTACGTTCCCAGCAATAGACACAACGACATTTTCCGGTCTATACTGCTCTTTCATATAATTTCTTAATGTGTCGGCAGTGAAGGAACTCAGGTGCTCCTCTGTTCCCAAAATCGGGTAACCGAGCGGATGTTTGCCATATGATGCCCTTGCCAGCAGATCATGTACAATGTCGTCCGGCGTGTCTTCATACATTTTGATTTCTTCATATACAACCTTTTTCTCCCGCTCCATTTCTTCTTCATTAAAAGAGGAATGAAAGAACATGTCAGCCAGAATATCCAACGCATACTCCTTATGGGTATCCAGCACTTTTGCATAGAAGCATGTATATTCTTTTGAGGTGAAGGCATTCACCTGTCCTCCTATGGAATCAAAAGCCTCTGCTATTTCTTGCGGAGACCTCTTTTCCGTACCCTTGAAAAACATATGTTCAAGGAAATGGGAGATTCCATTGTTCTGATCCGTTTCATTTCTGGAACCGGTTAAAACCCAAATTCCAATGGTTACCGAACGAACCGACGGGATATTTTCCATCACTATACGAAGACCATTCTTACTTGTGTGCTTTTCTACCATGTTTTCCCTCCTAGATAATAAACCCTACCGCTCTTCCTTTAATAACATTTCAATCGTATCAATTCTATAGCCTTTATCTTTTATATTTTTTATTAAGGGTCCCAGGCCTTCCACAATAGCAGGTGTCGGGTGCATCAAAATTGTAGCGCCGGGATGGATTTTGTCATTTACTCGGTTCATCATAACAGATACCGTTGGATTCTTCCAATCAATCGTATCAACGGTCCATAGTATAGTCTCCATGCCTAGTTGATCGGCAGCTTTGACCACTTCTTCGGTATAGTTTCCACTTGGTGGTGCAAACCATTTAGGAGTAGCATCCACTGTGGCTTGCAGGATCTCATTGGTTCTGGAAATCTGTTCGGCAATATCGGCGGATGATAATTGTCTCATATCCGGGTGGTTGTATGCATGGTTGCCGATCAAATGCCCTTGTTCATGAATCATTTTCACATACCCGGCGTTTTCCTTGGCCCATTTACCCTCAATAAAAAAGGTGGCTTTTACCTTGTTCTCTTTTAAAATCTGTAGGATATCTGGAATATACTCTGTTCCCCACGATACATTAATAAGCAACGCAACCATCTCTTTTTCAGGATGTCCTCTGTAGATAGGAGATGCTGGAAGATCTTTTAATTGAATCTCCGGAGGAACCTGCTTATACTCCAGAAGGCTTTCATCAAAGGAGCCTTTTTCCTTCATTTTTTGGTAAGATTTCTCTACATCTACTTTTAGACCATTCCTTCCTGGTGTCTTATGCCAGACCTGGTCAATGTATGCGTTCTGCGGCTCTTCAGCAAACTCCTTGCTCTTCGCCTGAATTTCTTTATATAAAGGATCCTCAGCATTTACCATAGTTGATGATATATGTAGACCCGGAGCTTTAAAGGGATTCTGGTCTATATCGAATGCCAAAGCAACGATAATGATAAATACCAATAAATGAACACCTTTTGAAACATAACGCATCGATATCCCCTCCTGTTAAAACCATATGTCAGGAAGGGACAAGGTATGCCTGAAATAGTGCAAATGAAGAACCCGATAGCTAGGAATCGGAAACTGGCTAGCACTAAAGAAAAGCATACCGGCTTTTTCCCAAATAAAAAAAGAAACTGGAATCCAGCTTCTTGTTTTTAAAAAGTAATTATTGTTCGGCCTTTTCAGCTTTCTCTGCCTTTTCTCTCTCTTCTTTCAGCAACGCTTTACGTGACAGGTTGACCCTGCCTTGGCGATCTATTTCTTTAACCTTGACCTTTATCTGATCACCGATTGATACAACGTCCTCTACCTTATTGGTGCGTTCCTCAGCCAATTCGGAAATATGGACAAGGCCATCTTTTCCTTTAAATAATTCTACAAATGCACCGAACTTTTCAATACGTTTTACAGTACCCAGGTAAACTTCGCCTGTTTCCACCTCTCTGACAAGGTCCTCGATAATTTTCTGAGCTTTCTTATTCATATCGGCGTCAGTAGAAGAAATAAATACATTGCCATCCTGTTCAATGTCGATTTTTACTCCGGTCTCATCAATAATTTTATTGATTTGTTTACCGCTTGGTCCAATGACATCACGGATCTTATCCGGATTGATCTGCATGGTCAAGATTTTTGGTGCGTACTCGGACAATTCAGTTTTCGGTTCCTCAATCGTCCCAAGCATATGTTCAAGGATTTGCATGCGGCCAATTCTTGCCTGCTGCAGTGCCTCTTCCAGAATTTCCCTGGAAAGCCCATCAATCTTGATATCCATTTGCAATGCAGTGACACCTTTTTCGGTACCAGCCACTTTGAAGTCCATATCACCAAGTGCATCTTCCATACCCTGGATATCGGTCAGAATGGAATAATCTTCCCCTGACTTCACAAGACCCATAGCTATCCCGGCAACAGGGGCCTTAATCGGCACACCTGCGGCCATCATGGCCAATGTGCTTGCACAAATACTGGCTTGTGAGGTTGATCCATTGGATTCAAGGACTTCAGATACCAGGCGAATAGTATAAGGGAATTCTTTCTCATTGGGAATTACTTTCTCGAGAGCTCTTTCTCCTAGGGCCCCATGCCCGATCTCGCGGCGGCCTGGTCCTCTGATAGGACCGGTCTCCCCTACGCTGTATTGCGGGAAATTATAATGATGCATAAAGCGTTTGGACTCTTCCAGATCCAGCCCGTCCAAGATTTGAACATCACCAAGCGCTCCAAGCGTACAAACACTCAAGGCCTGTGTTTGCCCTCTTGTAAAGAGGCCAGATCCGTGTGTTCTAGGAAGTACATTGATACGGGATGACAGCGCCCGAATCTCATCAAGCTTACGGCCGTCCGGTCGTACTTTCTCTTTGGTGATCAGTCGACGGACTTCCTCTTTCACCATTTTATCCAGGACATTTTTCACCTGTTTAATAACATCCTCTTCCTCTTCTTCGTAAGACTCAAGGATTTCCTCTTTTACACTGCTGATCGCTTCTTCTCTAGCCTGTTTCTCCTTCACCTGGATTGCCTCGACCAATTTACCCTTGGCTTCGGCTTCCACCCGGCTGGCAAGCTCTTCATCCGTTTCAACCAATTTCACCGGCGACTTTGGTACACCGACTGCCTCTACGATTTCCTCTTGGAAAGCGATCAGCCTTTTGATTTCTTCATGGCCGAACATGATTGCTTCCAGCATTACTTCCTCTGGTACTTCATCAGCTCCGGCTTCGACCATATTGATGGCATCCTTTGTTCCTGCCACAGTTAACTCTATATCGCTTTTCTCTTCCTGTTCAATCGTTGGGTTTATTACAAATTCCCCATCAACCCTGCCGACATGGACTCCGGCAATAGACTCCTCAAAAGGAATATCTGATATGCTAAGAGCGATAGAGGATCCGATCATTGCGGCGATTTCTGAAGAACAGTCCTGATCTACACTCATCACCGTGGAAATGACTTGTACCTCATTACGAAAACCATCTGGGAAAAGCGGGCGGATCGGCCTGTCAATTAGGCGGGAAGATAAAATCGCCTTTTCGCTTGGGCGGCCCTCTCGCTTAATGAATCCTCCCGGTATTTTGCCGACTGCATAGAGGCGTTCCTCGTAGTTTACAGTCAATGGAAAAAACGGAAGATCTTTCGGTTCTTTGGATGCTGTAGCAACAGACAGCACTGCTGTATCACCATAGTGAATCATGCAGGCTCCATTAGCCTGTTTTGCTAATTCGCCAACTTCAACGGTAAACGTCTTACCGGCGATTTCTTTAGAAAATAATCGTTTTTCTTCTGACATTAATCCAAGTGCTCCTTTCAATAGAACGTTCTACACCCCATTTTATAGTTTATAACTTAAAATGTAAATTTTATGTAGGCTGAGATGTATACATATTAAAAAAAGCAGGATTTCTCCTGCTTTTTGGCTTAACGACGTAGACCAAGTTTTTTAATTAACTCACGGTACCGGGTAACGTCTTTTTTACGTAGATAGTTAAGCAAATTACGACGTTTACCGACCATCTTTAAAAGACCGCGGCGTGAATGGTGGTCTTTTTTATGAACACGCAAATGCTCATTCAATGTCGTGATCTCTTCAGTAAGTACAGCAATTTGTACCTCTGGAGAACCAGTGTCACTGTCGTGGACCTTGTATTCGTTAATGATTTCGTTTTTACGCTCTTGTGTGATTGCCATCTGGTTCACCTCCTATCAATCTGTCTTATCCCCATTCCCCTAGCAAACGCCGGAGTTGCGATTTGCCAAGCGATGGTTCTACGTTGTTAATCGTACCTTTTTTTTATAAGAAATGCAAGGGAAAAGCCGAAATTCTACATTTTTAATTTTTCTGCGAGAAGTAGGCCCTGATTTCTCTTTCATCCTGAGCGATACGTGCAACCAGTTCTTCCACTCCGTTGAATTTCTCTTCTTCCCTGATATACTTGTACCATTCTACTTGGAGGATTTCACCATATAAATCATTGCTGTAATCTAAGATGTTCACTTCAATTGACAAATCTTTTCTATCTGCCGTGAATGTCGGATTGGTTCCTATGTTTGCCATTCCTTCATAGATTTCGTTTTTATAAATCACTTTCACGGCATATATTCCGGGCTTCGGCAGCAAAGCATCCGGATTAACCTGCAGATTAGCTGTCGGATAGCCAATTTCCTTCCCACGCTTATCCCCATGGATTACCAAGCCTTCAAGCAAAAGGGGACGGCCAAGCAGTTCATTTGCTTCTTCCACTCTTCCATCCATCAACAACTTCCGAATCCTAGAGGAACTCACTTTTTCAGAGCCCATGGTAACTTGATCAATTGTAGTATAGCTGAAATATCCTTTTGAAAATTCATCCATATTATCCATTCTGCCCTCTCCTCTGTAACCGAATGAAAAGTCAAAGCCGGCAACGAGATGCCTGATGTTCAACCCTATAATAAAGTGGTCCACGAATTCCTGTGGTGACAAGGAAGATAATTCTTTATTAAAAGTGATAATATAGAGTCGGTCCACATCCATTTGTTTAAGTATTTCTTTCTTTTCTTTTAAGGTGGTAAGATATTTCACATGGTCTGCGCCTTTCAGTACCACGGAGGGATGGGGATGAAATGTTATGACTGCACTCTCCATGCCTTTAGCTCTGGCTTCCTCTACGGCCGTCCCTATTACTTTTTGATGACCTTTATGAATACCGTCAAAAAAACCGACCGCACTGACAGTTTCAGGTAGTCCTTCCCTCTCCAAGGAATGGGGAGAAGTCAACTCAAACGTTCTCAATATCTTTCACCTGCTCTTTCACCCGTGAAAAACACGGACCGGCTTAATCTGCCCCGGTTTTTCAGGATGCTTTTGATAGATTGCCAGCAGTAGCCGGCCATGCATAACTCTGAAGGGATCTGTTTTTAATTCCTCATCAGGATGCATAAGTTTGCTGCCATTTTCTACCTTTTTCTTTGTAGCTTCATCTACTTGCAGTACATCTAGATGGTTCAGCCCGCTGGAAAGCGGAAAAAGCAGCTGTTCTTCCTGATTTTTTTCCACAGCTTCCTCTATTTCTGTAAAACGTATACAGTCATCCTCAGCAAACGATCCTGTCTGTATACGGGAAAGGTCTGCCATATGGGCGGGATAGCCGAGTTTTCTTCCCACATCCACACATAAGGTACGGATATATGTGCCTTTGGAACAAACAACTTTAAAACGGATGTCCTGCCCATCAGAAGGCAGTCTCTCTATGTCAAAAATTGTTACTGTCCGCTTGGGACGCTCGACTTCAATGTTTTTCCTCGCATATTCATATAACTTTCTTCCATTTACCTTGACTGCTGAATACATAGGAGGAACTTGTGTAATATCTCCCTGGAATGATTGTAGCACATCCTCTACAGTATCATCAGTCGGAAAATCATTCACTGGTTTGCTTTCAACCACTTCGCCTTGGCCGTCTTCCGTATCTGTTGCAGTGCCAAGCTTCACTTCGGCAATGTAGGTTTTTTTTGTATCTGTCAAAAATGGTACTATTTTAGTGGCCTGTCCTATGCATATCGGAAGGACACCTTCCACTTCAGGATCGAGTGTTCCGGTATGACCGACTTTTTTTGTACGATAAAGTTTGCGTATTTTGACAACACAATCATGGGATGTCATCCCTTTCGGTTTCCATAAAGGCAGGATACCGTCCATACCATCAGCTCCCTATGTATTGAATGCACCAAAAATCTGACCTTGCTTTATGAAGGTCAGATTCAGATGTCTCTATTTATTGAGGTCGCGAAGAATGGATTCAATTCTGTTTCCATATGCATATGCCTCGTCAAACTCAAAAGATAACTCCGGAGTTTTCCGTAATCGTATACGGCGGCCGATTTCCGAACGGATAAACCCTTTTGCCTTAGCAAGACCCAGCAGTGTATCTTTTTTCTGCTGGTCATCGCCTAAGACAGAAATGAATATCTTGGCCTGCTGCAAATCGCCAGTTACCTCTACATCTGTTACGGTAACGAATCCTACCCGTGGATCTTTAATTTTGCGGGTAAGGATTTCCCCCATTTCTTTTTTCATCTGCTCTGCGATTCTGTTTGCACGTAAATCTGCCATCATTTTCACCTCATTCGCGAATGCTAATCCATTACATGGGGTCACCACCCAAAAAAGCGAGAACCCCGTAGTAATGGAATATTGGATTCAGCGGCGTTCAGTGTTTGTAAGGGTCCGCTCCATTTCCGAATAAGAATCAATGACCCTCAAGACTTCCTGAACTACTTTTTCGGCATGCTTACTATCTATAGAGATGGTTACAATGCCTATTTTTGTCCGCTGCCATAAATCATGGTAATCGAGCTCTGTGACGGCTACATTGAAATCTTTCCTCAATCTGGAAAATAACCGTTTAATCACCGACCGTTTCTGCTTCAGTGAATGTCCTTCATACATCATACATTCCACTTCTGCATACATGATCATCAGCGTGCAATCTCCTGCATGATAAACGCCTCAATAATGTCGCCCTCTTTGATATCATTGAAGTTTTTAATGGTGATCCCGCACTCATAGTTTGTAGCGACTTCTTTGACATCATCCTTAAACCGCTTCAATGTATCAATTTCTCCTTCATATTGTACAACGCCATTCCGAATAAGCCTTATACCAGAATCCCTTGTAATCTTTCCTTCTGTTACATAGCTTCCGGCAATAGTGCCAATTCTTGAAACTTTAAATGTTTCACGGACTTCCGCCTGACCGATTACTTTCTCCTCATATTCAGGATCAAGCATACCTTTCATGGCCGATTCAATTTCCTCTATAGCGGTATAGATGACACGATGTAGACGGACATCCACTTTTTCGGAAGCTGCTGCATTTTTGGCATTGGCATCGGGTCGTACATTGAAACCAATGACAATGGCATTAGAAGCTGAAGCAAGGATAATATCCGACTCGGTAATCGCCCCTACCCCTGAGTGGATGATTTTAATGTTGACACCCTCTACATCAATCTTCTGCAAAGAACCAGCTAATGCTTCAGCTGAGCCTTGTACATCTGCCTTAATGATCACATTTATTTCTTTCATATCACCTTGCTTGATTTGTTCGAATAGATCATCCAAGCTGACTTTTGTCTGCTCGCCGCGGTTCTCCATGATTTGCTTCTGTTGACGCGCTTCACCGATTTGACGAGCTTTTTTCTCATCATCAAATACCAAGAATTGATCACCGGCTTGCGGCACATCATTCAATCCGGTTATTTCCACCGGAGTAGAAGGAGCCGCTTCCTTCACCCGTTGCCCGAGGTCATTGACCATAGCACGTACGCGTCCATATGTGTTTCCCACTACAATGGAATCTCCCACCTTGAGGGTACCATTCTGGACGAGTAATGTAGCAACAGATCCTCTTCCTTTATCAAGCTCTGCCTCTATAACGGTACCAAATGCCTGTGTGTCCGGATTAGCCTTTAATTCTTCCACTTCGGAAACGAGCAAGAGCATCTCCAACAGATCATCAATACCCTCGCCTTTGATAGCAGACATATTTACAAAGATGGTGCTGCCGCCCCAATCTTCCGGAATCAATTCATATTCAGTCAGTTCCTGCATCACTCGGTCCGGATTGGCGCCTTCTTTATCCATTTTATTAACAGCTACGATAATTGGCACTTCGGCTGCTTTAGCGTGGTTGATTGCTTCCACAGTCTGTGGCATAACGCCGTCATCCGCTGCGACAACTAGGACTGCAATATCAGTAACCTGCGCTCCACGGGAACGCATGCTGGTAAATGCTGCGTGGCCAGGTGTATCCAAGAATGTGATCTTCTTTCCATTGTTCTCTATTTGATAAGCACCGATATGCTGGGTGATTCCACCTGCTTCCCCAGCAGTTACTTTTGTATGACGGATGGAATCAAGCAATGTGGTTTTTCCATGGTCGACGTGTCCCATAATGGTCACGACGGCAGGCCGTTCTACAAGCTTATCTTCTTCGTCTTCATCTCTATATTTATCCAGATCGGTATCTTCCAGGATGATCTCTTTCTCTACTTCTACATTGAACTCTTCACAAATGAGTTCCACTGCATCATCTTCAAGATCCTGGTTTTTCGTAGCCATAACACCAAGGAACATCAGCTTCTTAATGATTTCAGCTGATTCCTTATTCAATTTCTCAGCTAGCTCACTGACCGTAAGCGTTCCACTGTAGGTAATCTTTTCAGGTGTTGGCTTAGGAGCAGGTTTTTGTGCGCCACCGGAGGATTGGTCTTTTCTCCCTTTATTATTGCGCTGATTGTTTCTCTGTTGGCCCTTCCCTTTCTTGTTCTGCTTACCGGAAGGGTTGCCGGATTTACCTTTATTATCCGGTTTCTTTCCTTTATTATTCTGCTGATTATTTTTTTGGGAAGTATTACCGTTCTGTTGTTGTTGACCACTATTCTGGTTCCCCGCAGGACTGAATTTCTTATCCAGCTTAGCAACAGTGTCAGCAGAAATAGTAGACATATGATTAGACACTTCTATATTTGATTCTTTCAGATAATTGATTACATCTTTACTTGCTATGTTCTTTTTCTTGGCATATTCATATACTCGCATTTTGTTCATACGTTCACCCCCGAATTTATTACCCGAGCAGCGATCTAATTTTATCAGCAAACCCTGCATCTAAAATAGCAACAGCTACTCTTTGGGACTTGCCGATCGCGTGGGAGATTGTTTCCCTGTCATCCACTACTGCGACCGGTATTCCATAAGTCTTGCATTTATCCATAATCTTTTTTCTTGTTTGAGGCCCTGTGTCACCGGCAAGGATGACAAGCTTCGCCTTCCCCTGCCTGATATCCTTCATGATGGCTTCACCGGTGGAACATTTCCCTGCTCGAAAGGCCAATCCAAGAATATTTAAATAATTATTTTTCATTTTTGCTACCTTCGCCGGCAAGCTGTTTTAAGTCTTCATATATGGAAGCATCCACTTCAGCATCAAGTTGGCGATTGAGTATCCCGGACTTTTCCGCTTTGATAATTACATCCATATCCCTGGAAAGATAGGCACCGCGTCCATTCTTTTTGCCGGTGGGATCTACAAATACCTCTCCCTCTTTATTACGTACAATTCGAATTAATTCCTTTTTCGGTTTCATTTCATTTGTAACTACACATTTTCGTTGAGGTATTTTCTTTTTCTTTACCATAAGACTTCCTCCTTATTCAAACAAATCTTCTTCATTGTCGGAATAAGTCTCATCCACTTCCTGTTCTGCTGCTTCTGAGTCTGTTAAGAGGCCTTCTTCCCTTGCTTCTGTTTCACTTTTGATATCAATCTTCCAGCCTGTTAACTTTGCGGCGAGCCTAGCATTCTGACCCCGTTTCCCTATTGCAAGGGATAGTTGATAATCAGGCACAATAACTGTGGTGGCTTTCTCTTCTTCATCCACCAGCACTTCGACTACCTTGGACGGACTCAGGGCATTGGAGACATATACCACTGGATCTTCAGACCATTCCACGACATCGATTTTTTCACCTTTCAATTCATCGACGATAGCCTGTACCCGCTGTCCACGCTGCCCAACACATGAGCCGACCGGATCTATGTCTGGATCAGGGGCATGGACAGAGATCTTGGAGCGGTCTCCAGCCTCCCGGGAAACAGACTTAATTTCCACTATTCCATCATAAATTTCCGGTACTTCCATTTCAAATAAACGCTTCAGTAGGCCGGGATGGGATCTGGAAATGTAAATCTGGGGACCTTTACTGGTATTTTCAACTTTGGTTACATACACTTTAATGCGATCATGTATATTGTATTCCTCTGTAGGCATCTGCTCTGCTTCGGCAAGTTTCGCTTCAATCTTTCCGAGGTTGACGTATACAAAACGAGGATCTTTTCTTTGAATAATCCCTGTCATTACATCGTCTTCCCGGTCGGAGTATTCACTGAAGATGACACCGCGTTCTGCCTCCCGTACACGCTGGGTTACCACTTGCTTTGCAGCCTGGGCAGCGATACGCCCGAAATCTTTCGGGGTTACTTCTACTTCAATGATATCATCCACTTCATAATTCGGTTCAATCTTCTTAGCCTCTTCCAAGGAAATTTCAAGCTGATGATCCTCCACATCTTCTACTACAGTCTTTCTTGAGTAAACAGCCATTTTACCTGACTCCTCATCAAGTTCGACCCTGACATTTCCCGCAGACTTGAAATTTTTCTTGTATGCAGAGATAAGTGCAGCTTCCAATGCCTCCATGAGCACTTCTTTATCAATACCTTTTTCTTTCGCTAAATAATCAATCGCATCAAACAACTGACTGCTCACTTTTATTTTCCCCCTTTAAAACGTAACAGCAAGCCTTGCTTTTGCTATCTTATCAAATGGTATCTCCACCGTGGACTTCCTTGTTTTCACCTTATATTCAACCGTTGCTACATCTCCAGTGAAGCTGGTTAGAATTCCTTCATACTCTTTGTTACCGTCTATCGGCTCATACAGCTTCACGAAAATATTGCTGTCTATATTAGCAGCAAAGTCTTCCTTTGTTTTCAACGGCCTCTCAACACCGGGGGAAGACACTTCAAGGAAATATGCTTCCTTGATTGGATCAGCTTCATCGAGCTTATTGCTTAGTTCTTCGGAAACTTCTCCGCATTCTGCGATGTCGACCCCTCCGGCTTTATCGATATAAACACGGAGAAACCAATTCTTGCCTTCTTTTACGTATTCTATATCAACCAGATCCAAGTTCCTCTCTTCCAGAATGGGTTGGATCAAGTCTTCGGTTGTATTAACTACTTGAGAACTCAATATATATCCTCCTTCATTTCAATATCATCAAATACTGTCCCAAACGATTGCTACCTTTCCGCCTTAACAATATAAAACCCCTGCCTGGAGATGTGGCAAGGGGGAAGGGTAACTCAAAGTCAGGTCGAAGTATGAAGAAAGAGTGGGTATCTGCCCACTCTTTAGCCGTTCGTATCATTACTTACCAAAAAATTATATCATAATGGTTTTCATGATGCAAGTTTGGGGAGTCCGATAATATTATAACCCGTCCACCTGTTTTTTAAACCAAGTCTGATAAGTTTCTATCTTCCGTGGTTGTGTTCCGGTGGTAGTAATTCTCAAGGGCTTTCTGCAGGGTTCCTCTTGCTTCTACTTTCTTGCTGAAATCCATGTCCACTTCTTGAATGCTCGTAACCACTTCAGGTCTCAGCCCCGTAACGATAGCTTTGCATCCCATCATGGAAAGACCATCCAGAAGTTTTAGGAAATGCTGGGTTGCTTCTACATCCATCTCCGCTATACCGGAAAGGTCCATAATAAGTGTTTCTACCCGCATCTTCCCTACCTCTACCAGCACTTTTTCTTCAATGATAGTAGCACGGTAGGAATCGATGGTTCCTATTAACGGCAGAATGCTTACAGAAGAAGATATGGGAATGATTGGAACAGACAAATTTTCTACCAACTGTCGCTGGGATTCAATCAGCTCGTCCTTATATCTGGAGTAATGGATGAAAAAACTTCTAAAGAATTCATCCATCAATGAGTTTACTTTATACTCCATATCATAAAATTGTTCACTGTTGAACCTATTCCCCTCTTCCTGATCGAACTTGGCAAGGAAATGCCATAGAGTTCTTCGAATGGTCTGCACCCATTCAAGCTTGAAAGCGATAGTCAATTGATTCTTTGCCCAGGCGATTCCTTCCTGTTTTCCAAAGTCGACCACTTCTTGATGCTTCTGTTCGACTATGTACAGGACCAGTTTATGTGCGTTTTCAATGAGATTGATATTGCCAACCAACTTGATTTCTTCAATCTTATCCCGTACATTAACCGCCTCGGACAACAACCTGTTTTCAAAATCCTGCCTATTCTCCTGTATAAATTCCTTAACACCCTTATCATCAAAATTGTTTCCCACGATAGCCACATCCTTCAGCATGTTTTTCTATTATGGACTCTCCGTAGCCCGTAAGTTCTATATATAATCGCATGAAGTATTATAGCATACTCAACCTTGCTACCTTAACAGAAAGGACTTAACACCCATCTGGTAAAGCTAAGCAAGAGTCCCTCATATCAGAAGAGAGATAATTGGTTCTTTTCCGCCATTCCTTCCAGGCAGCCATGATTATCAAGATACTCCAGTACCGTCTTAGATATCCTGCTTCGTTCACGAAGGTCTTCTTTAGATAGAAACTCCCCTTCTTCCCTGGCTTTCACTATATTGAGAGCAGCATTGGTTCCCAGCCCTTCTACTGCGTTGAATGGAGGGATCAATTGATTATCTTCTACGATAAATTCAGTGGCACTGGATTTATACAAGTCGACTTTACTGAAAGAATATCCCCGTTCAGCCATTTCTAAGCTGACTTCAAGAACAGTCAGCAGACTCTTTTCTTTTGGAGAAGCATCATTTCCTTTGGCCATAATTTCTTCGATGCGTTTTCTGATTGCTTCCGAGCCCTTCACCATGGTATCCAATTCAAAGTCGCCAGCCCTGACAGTAAAGTAAGCTGCATAAAAGAGTATTGGATGATGCACTTTGAAATAGGCAATACGCACTGCCATCAATACATATGCCGCAGCATGGGCTTTCGGGAACATATACTTGATTTTCTTACAGGATTCAATATACCAGTCAGGCACACCATTGTTTTTCATCTCTGTAATCCACTCATCCTGAAGGCCTTTCCCTTTACGGACAAATTCCATGATTTTAAAGGCAAGCGATGCTTCCAGCCCTTTATGCATGAGATAGACCATGATATCATCACGGCAGCCGATAACATCTGGCAACTCACATATCCCATCATTAATCAGGTCCTGTGCATTCCCCAGCCATACATCTGTGCCGTGGGAAAGCCCTGAGATAATAACCAGTTCGGCAAATGTGGATGGTTTGGTATCTTCAAGCATCTGCCGCACAAAACGGGTTCCGAACTCCGGCACACCAAGTGTACCGGTCTTACAGTTGATCTGCTCTGGACTTACACCAAGCGATTCGGTGCCCGAGAAAATCTTCATCACTTCGGGGTCATCTATCGGTATGGTCTTCGGGTCAATTCCACTAAGATCCTGAAGCATACGTATAACCGTTGGATCATCGTGCCCCAGGATATCCAATTTCAGAAGGTTATCATGAATGGAATGGAAGTCGAAGTGGGTGGTCCTCCACTCACTGTTCCGATCATCGGCAGGATACTGAATTGGTGTGAAATCAAAAATTTCCTTATCATCAGGAACAACAATAATACCACCGGGATGCTGCCCAGTAGTCCTTTTCACGCCAGTACAGCCCTGGACAAGACGGTCAACCTCAGCATTCTTGTAGACAAGCTGGTTATCGGATGCATAGCCCTTTACATAACCATAGGCCGTTTTCTCAGCAATAGTGCCAATAGTACCTGCACGGTATACATTGTCAACACCAAACAGTTCCTTGGTATAGTTATGGGCTGTCGGCTGATATGCGCCTGAGAAATTCAAATCAATATCCGGAACCTTATCTCCTTTGAAACCAAGGAATGTTTCAAAAGGGATGTCCTGGCCATCTTTTGTTAGTTCCTCTCCACATTCCGGACAGGTCTTATCAGGAAGGTCATAGCCGCTTCCTACAGAGCCGTCCGTAATAAATTCATTATAATGACACTCCATACAGACATAATGAGGAGGAAGGGGGTTTACTTCCGATATCTCTGTCATGGTAGCGACAAAGGAAGACCCTACTGACCCCCGGGAACCAACCAGGTATCCATCATCCAAGGATTTTTTCACTAGTTTCTGGGAAATTAGATAGATAACCGCAAATCCGTTTCCGATAATACTTTCCAATTCTTTTTCAAGCCTATCCACTACAATTTTTGGTACATCCTGGCCATATATTGCTTTGGCCCGGTTGTAACAAAGATCTCTGATTTCCTGCTCTGCACCTTCAATTGTAGGTGTATATAATCCATCCTTCACTGGTGAAATTTCATCAATTTCATCAGCCATTGCATTCGTATTATCAATAACGATCTCCCTCGCCTTTTCTTCCCCAAGGAAATGGAAGCATTCAAGCATCTCACCGGTTGTACGGAAAGGAGTGTCGGGCAGAGTCTGACGGTTCAACGGATTGCCGGCCTGTGAACTAATCAGAATCTGCCGGTACATTTTGTCGTGATCCTCAATATAATGAACATTTCCGGTAGCAACCACTTTCTTGTTCAACCGACTGCCCATGTCCACCAGTTTGGACAGGATGTCTAATATTTGAGCCTCGTTTTGCACTAAGTCTTTTTCTATCAGATGAGTATAATTGGAAGGCGGCTGTATTTCTATATAATCATAAAACTCGGCCACCTTTTCAGCTTCTTCCGCGGACTTCTGCATCATGGTTTCAAAAACTTCACCCTTATCACAGCCCGATCCAACAAGAATGCCTTCCCTGAATTTCTGCAGCAGGGAACGCGGCACACGTGGGACACGATAGAAATAATCGATATGGGCATGGGAAACAAGCTTATAAATATTCTTAAGTCCTTCTTGTGTTCTTGCAAGCAGTATACAGTGGTATGGCCGGGAACGTTGGTATGCATTCCCTTCCCCCATATGGTCATTCAGCTGCTTATGATTCAATATATCTCTGTTAAGCAGCCGTTGAACTAGCTTCCATAACAGATAACCAGTCGCTTCAGCATCATAAATTGCCCTGTGATGCTGGGTCAATTCAATATCCAAGTGCTTACAAAGGGTGTTCAGCCGGTGGTTTTTCAGCTCCGGAAACAGGAATCTTGCCAATTCCAACGTATCAATAACTGGATTTGCAGCCTTGTCATAATCAATCCGTTTAAACCCTTGATTGAGGAATCCCATATCGAAACTTGCATTATGAGCTACAAGAATGTCATTGCCCATCCATTCATGGAATTCTTTCAATACCTGCTCGACTTCTGGAGCATCCCTTACCATATCATCTGTAATACCTGTCAGGTCGATGGTCGTCTGGGAAAGCGGATGATGCGGGTTGGCAAAGGATTCAAACCGGTCGACAATTTCCCCATCATGCACTTTAACAGCTGCCAGCTCTATAATGGTGTCATACACAGCAGAGAGTCCGGTAGTCTCCACGTCAAAAACTACATAAGTCTCTGATGCCAGATTCCGGTCTTGCTCATTATAAGCAATCGGAACACCATCATCCACCAGATTGGCTTCCACCCCATATAAAACCTTTATACCATTTTTCTCTCCAGCAGCATGTGCCTCTGGGTATGCCTGAACCCCGGCATGGTCGGTAATGGCAACTGCCTTATGGCCCCATTCAGCAGCCCTGGACACCAATGCACCGGGGGATACCACCGCATCCATCTGGCTCATCGTTGTATGAGCATGAAGCTCTACACGCTTATCGGCTTCTTCATCTTTTCGAGACTCTACCTTAACTTCGTGTATATCGTTTGCCATCATTGCCAGCTCATTAGTATACATATCTGTTTGAATGCTTCCTCTGGCTTTTATCCAGATCCCTTTTTTAACAGCATCAAACTTCTCGGCATCTTCCTCCCCTTTGGAGAACATCTTTATCTGAAGGGAATCCGTATAATCGGTAGCTTTTATAATCAAGAGGCTTCTTCCGGAACGCAGCTTGCGGACCTCTGCATCAAATATATAACCTTGGACGGTTACCCTGCGTTCCTCTTCTTGTATTTCTTCCATTTGTATAGCTTCGTCCTGAATTTTATATCCTAGCATAAGCGGCTTATCCTCAGGAGAAGACTTCTTCTTATCACGTTTTTCTTTTTCCTGGACTGTCTTGAGCACGGCTTGCTGATCTTCCATGGCTTTTTGCTCTTTAAATTTAAGTATATCCGCTTCTTCCGTTTTAACGGAAACCTCCAGTGAATAGGAAGCCGCCCCAACCTTGCTGCAATACTGGCGGAAACTTTCTTCCAAACGCTTCTTAAGCGCATTGGCCTCTGCATCATTTCTGGCAGTTAACATAATTTTATTATTGTTAATAGAAGGTTTCTGCTGGTGGACAAGCTCTTTATAGGCCGGGGATAGATTGGTGAGTGATTGGATAAAGGTGCTCCAGTAACTACAAATGGTTTCTTCCCCGCAGCTTTTATCCTCCGCTTCAATTGTCAGGTCTATATTGGCCATTTGCTGAAACTCTTCTTTCAGCTTGCCGAAAAAGAGCTGATAAATATTCACAGGAAGCACCCGGGGCACATGAATATAAAAATGCCAAGCCTTTTTACTTTTATGAACTTCAAGCTTGTCCAAATAAGCCCCCTCAAAGTAATCGCCTCTATATTCCAGTGGGATTTGCAATTGCTCCAATAATACATCCATTTTTTCTTTCTTTGAAATATCCATAATATCCCCTCCTGCATCAGCTGAGAAAAGCAGCTGTAATGATGGAAAACCCTTGCCAGTTATTAGACAAGGGTTTCTAAAAAGTCCTGCGTGTTATTTATGTTCTAGAGGAACAAACGCTGTATATCATTCCACGTAACAATGATCATCAATAACATAAGCAGAGCAAAACCAATAAAATGAAAAACACCTTCTTTTTCGGGTGCAATTGGCTTGCCCCGTATTGCTTCGAGCCCTACAAACATTAAACGTCCACCATCCAGTGCAGGCAGTGGCACCAAGTTAACCACACCTAGATTGACACTCAATATGGCCGTCCACATCAAAAAGTTCATAAAGCCGGTCTGGACCACTTGGTCGGTGGCATCATAAATGCCTACAGGGCCTGACAGCAGTTCAATGGAAACCTGGCCGGTTATAAGCATCATAAGGTTAGTCAAGATAGTTTGAGTAGTCTCAATGGTCTGTGTAAACCCATATTCAAATGTCCCCAGGAAAGACTTTTCGAAAGCTTGGTAGACACCTATCTGGCCGATTGGCTCTTGTCCCTCAATAGGCACTTCAGCCGGAACCACCGTCACTGTCTCTTGATTGCCGTCTCTTACAACTGTCATGGAAAGCTCCCGACCCGGATTTTCCCTAACGATTGAAGTGAACTCCTCCCAGGTGGAGACAGAATTTCCTTCAATTTCAACGACCTCATCTCCAGGCTGGAATCCTGCCTCTTCTGCCGGGCTATCCGGCTGTACTTCGCTCATTTTCGCTTCTTCTACTGGTATTCCCTGTACAAGTCCTATAGCTATAAACAGCAGAATCGCCAGTAAAAAGTTCATCATGGGGCCGGCGAACAACTGCATTGCCCGTTGTCCTGCTGTCTTGGAGGCAAACTGGCGGTCATATGGAGCTATCTGTGTTTCGCGCTCGTCCATGACAAAGAAAGCCTTAGGATCTACATCAAATCGGAGCTTCTGATCCTCTTCATCAATTTCGTATCCTTCTATGACCAGTTCGTGATCCAAGTCCACTCTTTCTACTTCCATCGGCCTGGCATTAGGATGTTTGGATTTATTGTTAACAATGATTTTTTCTACATTCCCCGCCTCATTGAACTCCAACCCAATGTGATGACCCGGCTTGAGGTCTATTATTTCCGGATCTTCTCCCGCTACACGCACATACCCGCCAGCAGGAATCAAACGAATGGTATATAATGTTTCATTCCTGGTAAAGGAAAAGACCTTTGGACCAAAACCGATGGCAAACTCACGCGCAAGCATTCCGGCACGCTTCGCAAAAATTAAATGCCCCCACTCGTGGACAAAAACAAGCAGGCCAAACATAAGTATAAAAGCAATAACTGTCGTCAATTGGTACACCTCCCTGAGGGTATATGGCCGGTAATCCGAAACCCATATCCAACAAACTCTTGACTCCTATGAAAATTCCCAGCCCGCCTTATTGAATAAAATTAATGAAATGCAGTAGAGGAAGTACAAAGAGCAGACTGTCAAACCTGTCCAATATCCCTCCATGGCCGGGTAAAATCTTTCCGGAATCTTTGACACCGTAATGGCGTTTAAAAGCTGATTCGACTAAGTCCCCGACTTGACCGAATATAGATGCAAGTATGGTTGCCCCCAATACAACAGCCATGGAAAAAGAGAATGGGTGGATCAGCTGAAAGAAAACAGCTACTATACATGCCAGCAATATCCCGCCCAGGGCCCCTTCCACTGTTTTATTTGGACTGATTTTCGGCCACAGCTTCCGTCTGCCAAACTTTCTGCCAAACAAGTACGCTCCGGTATCTGTTGCCCAAATGATAAATAAGGCAAATAGCAGATAATCCAATCCAGCTTTTTGTGTTTCAATAAAAAACAGAAAGCCGGTTCCTACGTATAGGACGGACAAAAGAATAAAGCCTGCGTCATCAAAAGTAAATTTATTTTTCACCAACACTGTATAGGATAGCAGCAACAGAACAAACAGCATAATGATCTCCGTCTGAGTCAGCCAAGCTGTCCCGCTCCAATAAGGGAACAATATCATCCATAATAGCCCTGCCGCCAGAACAAATGGCAGCGAAACCAAGTTGATTTGGTGCATTCTCATTAACTCCGCCAACCCAATGGTGGCTAAAATGTATACAAAGGTGACAAATGGCCAGCCTCCAAAGATGACGAATGGCAGCAGGATCAGTATTGCCACTATTGCTGTGATTGTGCGCTGTTTCATAAACCTTTCATCACCTTAAATACCTCCATATCGCCTTTTCCGCTGCTGATAGTCACCGAGAGCCTGATTGAATATACCTTCATCGAAATCCGGCCAATAAGTCTCAGTAAACCATAATTCTGTATAGGCCAGCTGCCAGAGCAGAAAATTGCTCAGCCGCTGTTCACCGCTTGTTCGGATCAACAGGTCCGGGTCGGTGAGACCCTGTGTAAACAGATAGTTTGCAAACGTTTCTTCATTAATTGAGTCAATGGACAGTGTGGAACAATCAAGGTCGGCCATCATCTGCTTGACTGCCTGCATGATTTCAAATCTACCACCGTAATTCAACGCAAAGTTTAATAACAATCCATCGTTATTTTTTGTTTTATCCTTGGCATATGTAACGGCTTCCTGCGTATGTGCCGGCAGCGCCTGAATATCTCCAATGGTTTCTACACGTACATTATTATCCATTAAGTCCGGCAGATAGACATGAAGAAATTCCTTTGGCAGTTTCATAAGAAATTCTATTTCTGAAGCTGGCCTTTTCCAGTTCTCCGTAGAAAAAGCATACAAGGTAAGTACTTTTACGTGCGACTGAGCGGCCGCCCTGACCACTCTATTTACCGCTTTAACACCTTCCCGGTGCCCCGCGATGCGCGGAAGTCCTCTCTTCTTTGCCCAACGGCCGTTTCCGTCCATGATGATGGCAACATGCTCCGGCATGTTCTCCGGGTCTTGTTCATCATTCTGTTCGGTTTGTTTTTTCTTAAAAAAAGGAAGTTTCATTGACATGTTTTGTCCTCCGAATGCTGTTGATTATCCATATGCAATCCTTCAGCCTTTTATCCCGAGAAGAGGAAAAGGGGCCCGGGGATTGGATGAATCACCATTATATCATTAAAACCCTAACTAATTATATCTATTTTCATAGAAGAATACAAAGTGATTTTTCATGAATGAGTTTGTAATACAGAAGAAGTTGGCATCACTGATATTCTGAAGGGAGTATGCTTTGAAGTTCGGAAAGAAATTAAAAGCCCCCTTAGTAACAAGAGGGCTATTAATAACTTATTGCAAGTCAATATGTTTTATACTTCCAGAATCTCTTTTTCTTTGTCTTTTGCAAGCTGGTCGACTTTGGCAATATGGTTATCCGTTTCTTTCTGCACTTTGTCCTGGGATCCTCTTAATTCATCTTCAGTAAGTTCCCCATTCTTTTCCGCCTTCTTCAATTGGTCATTGGCATCGCGGCGGACGTTTCTAACCTGCACACGGGATTCTTCTGCATATTTGCCGACAACCTTCACCAAATCTCTGCGCCGTTCTTCCGTCAGGGCTGGTATGTTGATACGGATGACATTTCCATCATTATTCGGAGAAAGTCCCAAATCTGCTTTTTGAATTGCTCTTTCAACTTCAGGCAGTGCAGATTTGTCATACGGTGTGATCATCAAAAGCCTTGCCTCCGGAGCAGAGATGCTGGCCAATTGATTGAGTGGAGTGGAAGCACCGTAATAATCCACATAGACACTATCCAAAATGCTTGGATTGGCTCTGCCCGCTCTTACAGTAGCCAGGTTTCTGGAGAAGGCTTGGACTGCCTGCTCCATTTTTTCACGTGCTTGTTTTATGATTGCTTCTGACATGACTATTTCCCCCTTATAGTAGTTCCGATTGATTCGCCTTCGACGACCCTTTTGATATTACCCTCTTCAGTAATAGAGAATACCACCAATGGGATATCGTTGTCCATGCATAACGAGGATGCAGTGGAATCCATGACACCCAGTCCTTCATTAAGCATTTCCATATAGGAAAGATTATCATATTTCTCCGCATTTTTATTAACTTGCGGATCATCGGTATAAACACCATCCACATTGTTCTTCGCCATCAGAATTACTTCCGCTTCGATTTCGGCTGCTCTCAGTGCAGCTGTCGTGTCCGTAGAGAAGAATGGATTTCCTGTTCCTGCTGCAAATATCACCACACGCTTTTTCTGTAGGTGGCGAATTGCTTTTCTTCTTATGTAAGGTTCTGCCACCTGCCGCATCTCAATGGATGATTGGACACGGGTCTCCACGCCCATGTTTTCGAGCCCATCCTGTAATGCAAGAGAATTCATTACTGTTGCCAGCATTCCCATATAATCAGCAGTTGCACGGTCCATACCCATTTCGCTGCCGACTTTTCCGCGCCAAATGTTGCCCGCACCGACAACAATTGCTATCTCAACCCCCATCTCGGCAACTTCTTTCACCTGATTCGCTACAGATTGGATGATTTTTGGTTCAATGCCATATCCTTGCTCACCACTGAGGGCCTCCCCACTTAGTTTAAGCACAATTCTACGGTAACGAGCTGTTGTCATAGTAACCTCCATGGAAATGATATTAATATACTGACTGTCGATTAAAATAAACCAGGAAATTTAGAAAATTAGCTGGTTATGGACAAATAGGGAACATTAAATGTCCCCTATTCCCTGTTTTATTTACTTTTTGATTTGGCTCATCACTTCATCAGCGAAGTTTTCTTCACGTTTTTCCATTCCTTCTCCTACTTCATAACGGATAAAGGACTTAACGGAAGCGCCTTTGTCTTCTACGTACTTTTTCACTTTCTGATCCGGATCTTTAACGAAGTCCTGTTCAAGCAGCACAATACCTTCAAAGAATTTGCCTAGACGGCCTTCCACCATTTTCTCCACAATCTTCTCTGGTTTGCCTTCGTTCAGCGCCTGTGTCTTGAGAACTTCACGCTCACGGTTTACTTCCTCTTCAGCAACCTCGTCACGAGATACGTAGCTAGGGTTTACTGCTGCTATGTGCATAGCAACATCCTTGGCAACTTCCTCGTCCTGTGTTCCTTCAAGCAATGTCAGAACACCAATGCGGCCGCCAGCATGAAGATACGCGCCGAAAGCATCATTATCTGTTTTGTTCACTAATGCAAAGCGGCGGAGGGAGATTTTCTCACCGATTTTAGAAATTACAGCATTTAGATGAGCTTCCAGTGTTTCGCCTTCGCCATGCAATTTTTGCTGAAGTGCTTCTTCCACAGTTTCCGGCTTTTGAGAAAGGATATGCTTACCCAGTTCAGGCAGAAGCTGCTGGAATTGATCGTTTTTCGTTACAAAGTCAGTTTCACAGTTCACTTCAATGATAACGGCAGTATTGTTGTCTACTTCAATGTGTGCAGAACCTTCTGCAGCAATGCGATCCGCTTTTTTGGCAGCCTTGGAGATGCCTTTCTCACGAAGATAGTCAATTGCTTTGTCGATGTCACCATCTGTTTCCTGAAGAGCTTTTTTGCAGTCCATCATACCTGCCCCAGTTTTTTCACGCAGTTCTTTAACCAATTTGGCTGTGATTGCCATATGAATTCCTCCTTATATAATTGTTAAAAAAGGGTGATAAAAGGCTCTTATCCTCTTATCACCCTCACCTTTTACAAGAATTATGCTTCAGTTGATTCTGCTTCAGCCTTCTGATCGGCTTCCGCAGCTTCTGGTGCTTCAGTTGTTTCCACTTCAGCTGTTTCTTCGCCTTGCTTCACTTCCAGTACTGCATCAGCAATTTTGGAAGTAAGAAGTTTAACGGCACGGATAGCATCATCATTAGATGGAATTACATAGTCAATTTCATCCGGGTCACAGTTAGTATCAACCATGCCGATGATTGGGATGTTCAATTTATGAGCTTCAGCGATCGCAATACGCTCTTTGCGAGGATCAATAACGAACAATGCATCTGGAAGCTTGTTCATTTCCTTGATTCCGCCCAAGAACTTAACGAGGCGATCTTTCTCTTTTAACAGGTTAACAACTTCTTTTTTCGGAAGCACTTCAAATGTGCCGTCCTCTTCCATTTTTTCAATGTCCTTCAAACGATTGATACGCTTGCGGATAGTTTGGAAGTTAGTCAATGTACCTCCCAACCAGCGTTGGTTGATATAGTACATTCCCGCACGGGTAGCTTCGTCACGAACAGACTCCTGTGCTTGTTTTTTTGTACCTACGAAAAGGATGGTACCGCCATTGGCTGCCAGTTCCTTTACATAGTTATAAGCTTCATCAACCTTTTTCACTGTCTTTTGCAGGTCGATGATGTAGATGCCGTTACGCTCTGTGAAGATATATTTTTTCATCTTCGGATTCCAACGGCGTGTCTGGTGTCCAAAGTGTACACCAGCTTCCAACAATTGCTTCATGGATATTGCTGCCATAAATAAATTCCTCCTAAATGGTTTTTTTCCTCCGTCCAGATCATCTTTGCACAAAGACCACTTTAGAAAGCGGCACCCGATATACAAATAACTGGACGTGTGTATTTTTTTGCCCGTCCATATTTCTCGACATGAACAAAGCATTTACACCAAAAGTTAATATATCATACCGGCTTTGCTTATTCAAGTAAAAAATGGATGAATTTCAGGAACAGTTGAAAATCCCCTCTACTTCTAGCATTCCACTACAGAAACATACCATTCTCCAGTTCAGGAATGCAACTTTATCACCAATTCTGCCTCTGTCTTCCCACAGTCCAGCTGCTGAGCTATTTCTTCGGCATTATACCCTTGCTTGTGCAACAGCAGAATTCTGGACTGCAAGGATGTTTCTGTTTTCTCTTCCATCACACGATCAGTAACACCGTTCGTATCTTCTTGCACTTCTTCCTCATGATTTGTTCCAGAATGGGTGCCCTGGTATAGTTCCCTTTTATCCAGCTCCATTTCCAGCCGCTGGTTTTCTTCTCTGATTTGCTGCAAATAACTGTCAAGTAAATTTGAAATGTCTTCTGTATTAACCGCTTCTGCCTCTTTCAAACGTTTAAACAATTGATAAATTGCAAATAAGGTTACTGCATGAATCATAAAACTTAGGATCAATAATAGTGAGAACATAGATACTCCTTAATCTAATACATTAATTTTTTCGAGAGTGGTTTTCAATTTGAATACAGCTTTTTTATGAATTTGTGAGATACGTGATGTTGTTAAGCCAAGAACATTGCCTATTTCCGTAAAGGTCAGCTCCTCATGATAAAATAGGCTTATTACCAGTTGCTCTTTCTCATTAAGGGACCTTATTCCTTCCGCGAGTTCTGTCTTCCACTCATTCATTAGAAGCTGTTCCTGTGGCCGCCCCGCTTCATTGTCCGCAATCGTATATCCAATCCCTTCCTTCATCTCCTGTCCCCCGTTATGAGATTTATCTTCAAGAGAAAACACATGAGCAAACAGCGCATCCTTTGTAATACTCTCTACTTCCGTTGCTGTCATTCCCGCCCGTCCTGCAATCTCTTCAGAAGTAGGGGCGCGCTGATATCTTTGTTCCAATTCATTACTGTACTGCTCAATTTTTTTCGCTTTTTCCCTCAATGACCGGGGAAGCCAGTCTTCCTTTCTCAGCCCATCCATAATCGCCCCACGAATACGGAATGAAGCGTATGTGTCGAATTTCAAATTGCGATCCAGTTCGAATTTTTGCAGTGCATCATATAGGCCGGCCATTCCAAAGCTGGTAATATCATTTCTGTCAACATTACCAGGCAGGTGGCTTGCGATCCTTTCTACATGGAAGTTTACCAGATACATATAATTCTGTATCAAATCGTTGGCTGCCTGCTCGTCTGCCCTGTTTACCCATGCATCCCATAGTTTCTGTTCGTTGGAAGAGTCATTCATTTTCATCCCTTTGCTCCTTTTGCTCTCCATATTACCGTTTTCATATAATTGTGATCATCTTATTTACTGTTCTAATTTTCAACTCACGCGTAGCCGGATTGAATTCTATTGTCCTTCCAGAATTCCCGCCAGTATCCGCTGCTATTATCGGTATACGATATTCCTGCAGCTTGCTGCGGACAGCTTGTACATTCCGTGGGCCAATACGCATAATTTCAGACTCTGAAGCCATTTGAAACATCTGTGCCCCTCCAGCCAGCTTAGCCTGTAAAAAATGTTTTCTGGCCCCTGCTTCGATTAACCTGTCTATCAGTTCAGGAATCGCGGTATCGGCATATTTATGTGCATTTACTTCTGTCTGCCGTGCTAAATAGGAATCAGGCAAGAGAATATGTGCCAGTCCAGCTAATTTTTTGGAACTGTCATAGAGGATGACCCCTACACACGAGCCTAATCCAGTGGTGCTGATAAGATCGGGAGCTGCTACTGTCTTTAAATCGGCAATTCCGACTTTAACGACTTTTCCACATTCATTCATTTTGTTCGAGTCCCAGGGAAGTAAAAATGGTCGATAAAGATTCTGGATCAGGAAGCATGAGGAAATTGCCCTGTATCCCATCGCTGCCGCCTTCGTGTTGAATCTTTGTATCTATAATAATAGCGTGGTCAGCAAATGGAGACACCTGCATAAGGCCGACTGTCAATAGTGCCCCTGCCATATCTATTCCCAGATGAGGAACAGTTGGACGGAAAGCAAGTCCTGTAAATTCCGATAAGGCGGACAAATAGGTCCCTGTTATAATATTGGCAACTTCTTTAAGCGCCGAAGCATCCATCCCATTCTGCTGGTCTTGTTCAGCCAAGGCCGGGCCTGTCATACGGCGGGCCAGATTATCAGCTTCATCCATACCCAGAATTAAGTACACACTGCTTGGAGCATCTCCGCCAATCCGAAAAAATAGACTTGTTATCAATTCCTCGGGGCCGCCGATCAACTCCATCATTTCATCAAAACTTACAACATTTACAGAAGGAACTTCTATTTCTATTCTCTCTCCTAATAAAACAGATAATGCAGTAGCGGCATTCCCTGCACCAATGTTCCCAATCTCCTTTAGCACATCTTTTTGAACGGCGGTAAGATTGCTGTAGCTCATAAGATTACCCCTTCCACTTCCTTCAGGCCTTCCCGCTTCTGGCAATTCCTGCAGTCTAGTAATATCAGCAGCCTGTTCTCTTTTTTTCGAATCCCTTCTTCCTAGAGGAAGCCGGTCTTTCTAATATTTCCAGTGTATTTCCTTATCTTTACTCCCCTGGTCCAGATATGTAGAATCCTATATTTCTAACAATTCCCTCTATCTGATCCCAATCCATTTACCGAATTGTTCAGCATCCGCCCCATAAGATGGATGGGGACAATTTGATCCACGTAGCCTGCTCTTATAGCGCTACCTGGCATTCCATGTACTACTGCTGTTTCTTCTGATTCTGCGAGTATTATTGCCTGCTGATCTCTGCTTTTGATCAGTTTTATGCCTTCCGTCCCATCACCGCCCATCCCAGTTAACACTACAGCAATTTTTTTCACGTTTCTTAGTCTGGATACGGAATCAAATAGCACATCGGCTGAGGGCCTGTGGCCGGAGACAGCAGGACCAGCGGTTAATTGAATGGCTAACATGCGCCCGTTTGCTTTGACCCCCATATGAAGATCACCTGGTGCGAGGTAGACCGTCTTCTCTCGGATAATTTCTCCATGCTCCGCCTCTTTTACACAGTAAGCCGACCGCGAATGAAGCCTCCCTGCAAGAGATTTGGTAAATCCTTTCGGCATATGCTGGACGATTAAGATAGGGACAGTAAGTGGGTCTGGAAGATCTGCCAGCAGCCTCTCCAATGCCCTTGGCCCGCCGGTAGATGTTGCTATCACGACAATCATTCTCTCCTGCATCCTACTACCTCTCTGTCATTAATTGTTTTAGTTTGAAAAGGAATCTATTATTGCCGCCGATCGAGTTCAGTCTTCCCGAATTTTCCAAATAATTCGCTGCCAATTCTCGCATCGCTCTTGATACTGCTGCCCTGTCCCCAAACAGGGTATACGGTATCTGGCGGGAAACTGCCTTTGAAACTGTCGGGTCATCAGGAAGGATTCCCAGCGGTTTAATCTCTATAGCTAAAAATCGGGAGACGGCTTGTTTGAACCTTTCCATTGATTGTTCACCCTCTTTTTGGGAAGGGGCACGGTTCATGATCAAGTTGATCGGCATGCCCGGACGATTTTTTATAATATGTTTCACTACACTGTATCCATCGGTTATGGAGGTGGGTTCGGGAGTAGTTATTACCAGGCACTCATCTGATGCAAGAATAAAAAACATACTATCCCTTGTAATGCCTGCACTCATATCAAAGATAAAAAAATCATATTCCGGCAGCAGTTCACTGAACTGTTGGAAGAAGTAGTCTCTTTCAACCTCCCCCATTTCTATTAATTCGGCTATTCCTGATCCACCTGCAATATAAGAGAGGCCGTTGACTCCTGTTTCAATAATTTCCTTGATAGAAAGCCGCCTTTGAAACATATCTGCGATCGTATTCCTAGAATGCATGCCCATAAGGATATCAATATTTCCCATGCCGATATCCAGATCGAACAACAGCACCTTTTTACCATGCCTGATGAGTTCCAGGGAAAAGTTCAATGCTGTATTTGACTTTCCAACCCCTCCCTTACCGCTTATAACGGAGATTGTCCGGGCATGGGATGAGGAAGAGCTGTGATTCAATTGTCTTCTTAGCTTATGAGCTTGATCATGTCGCAAAATAATCACCTGTAACATACTGAAGTAGTTTATCGGATCCCATTTTTTCCAAATCCTCCGGTACCTCCTGGCCAGTTGCAGTGTAGGCAATACCTAAACGATGAATCAAGGCCGTATTTAACATACTGCCATATTGTGTCGTTTCATCCGTTTTCGTGAAAATTGCCTGCTTAATTGGTATTTGCTTGAATTGCTCCATAATTTCCATTATATCTTTCGGCTTTGCTGTTAGGGATAATACCAAATAATTATGCACTGTCACCGGTATCTCCATATAGGCTCGAAGTTCACTTACATACCTTCCATCCCGAAAATTCCTCCCGGCGGTATCAACGAGGATAAGGTCATAAGCCTCAAACTTCTTGATCGCCTGCTGATAATCTTCCAATGTATAGGCAACTTCCATAGGGATGTCCAGGATCCGGGCATACGTCTTCAATTGTTCGACGGCAGCAATTCGATAGGTGTCCGTAGTGATGAAAGCTACCCGTTTGTTATCCTCCAGGACGCATTTTGCTGCTATCTTGGCAAGCGTGGTAGTTTTACCGACACCCGTCGGCCCGACCAATTGTATGATCTTCTCATCGTAAGTGATGCCTTCAAACGGTAGGCTGTTCAGTTTCCCCTTAATTAATGACAAGGTATTACGCATGCATTGCTTGGTATCTTCTTCTCCTTCCGGTTCTCCATACGTTTCTATTGTTTCTTCTACGATACTTCTCGCTAATTCTTGATCAACCTCCTGTTGGATGAGGTGACGATAGACTTCCTGATAGGATGTACTGTATTCCTGAAGGGAACTACTATGCTGTTCCATCAGTTTCCGCAAGTTCTTAATCTCTTTCATGATTTCCTGATCGGCCGCCATGCGTTGGTCGCCAAAGTTGCCAGATTTCTCAGCCGGCTCATTTACTTGGGGCTGCCATTTGTCTGCAACTGGCTCTTGATTAACTGGTGGATCCAAGGCCGCAATCACTTCAATGTTCGTCTTTTTGAACAACCCGAGGATTCCTCCGCTCTGGATCTCTTTGGATTGCAGTATAACCGCTTCCGTTCCAAGTTCTTTTCTTACCTTATTCATTGCTTCCGGCATAGTTGGTGCTACATATTTTTTTACCTTCATGCTACATTGACCACTCCCATACTCTTAACATCAACATCCGGCTCCAATTCGTTATAGGATAATATAACTACCTGTGGCAGGAATCTATCGACCAGCTGTTTTAGATACATACGGATTGCCGGAGAACAAAGGACAATAACCGTATCCTGATGGAGTGTCATCTTTTCAGCTTCTTCCTGTAAGGACCGAATGACATCCTGCTGGCTCCCCGGGTCCATTGGCAAATAATTTCCATGCTCTGTCTGCTGAATATTTTCAGCAATCATTTTTTCCACTTTCCCCGAGACTGTGATTACCTTAATAGACCGGTCTTCCTGTACAAACTGTTCAGTTATCTGTGAGGATAGGGCCTGGCGCGCATATTCCCCAAGCAGTTCGGTGTCGTTTGTTAGTTTAGAGAAGTCAGCAAGGGTTTCAAATATAACTGGCAGATTCCGTATGGACACATTTTCTTTTAGCAATTTAGCTAGAACTTTTTGTATGTCTCCGATTGAGAGCGGATCAGGTGTCACCTCTTCTGCAAGTATCGGATAATTTTCTTTCAAATGATCAACCAGCTGTTTTGTTTCCTGTCTGCCGATCAATCTGTGTGCATGACGTTTGATAACTTCTGTAATATGAGTAGAGACCACAGAAGGAGGATCGACAACCGTATAACCAGATAATTCAGCTTCATCCTTTATATCTTCTGTTATCCATTTTGCGGGCAGTCCAAACGCAGGCTCAACTGTGTCAATGCCGTCAACCGGATCGTCCTCCATGTCTGGACTCATAGCCAGGTAGTGATCTAACATCAGTTCCCCTTTAGCCACCTCATTGCCTTTGATCTTCAAACGATATTCATTGGGCTGTAACTGGATATTATCCCGGATCCGCACCACAGGAATAACAAGTCCCAGTTCAATGGCCAACTGTCTGCGTATCATAATAATGCGATCCAGCAGATCTCCGCCCTGATTGGCATCTGCCAAAGGAATAAGGGCATATCCAAATTCAAATTCAATGGGATCCATACTCAACAGATCCACGACGTTTTCCGGCGCCTTCATAGCAGCAGTCTCATCTGCAGCTTCTTCTTCTTCCGCCTGAACTTCAGAGACTTCAGGCGCTCGCTGGAGCATATAGCCACTAAAGCCTAGCACCGTTGCTATAATGGTAGTCAAAAAGAAATTAATCGGCGTTAATCCAAGCAGGAACACCGCCCCCGCTGCAATATACAAAAGCTTCGGAAATTGAGTTAGCTGCCGTGTCACATTATTACTGAGATTACCCTCACCGGCCGCCCTGGTTACGACAATACCCGTGGCTGTAGAGACCAGCAGTGCCGGAATTTGGCTTACCAAGCCATCCCCCACGGTAAGACGGACAAAAGTGTTGACTGCTTCTTGAAAAGGGATTCCCATCTGGACCATTCCAATAATCAATCCGAATAGGATGTTCATTAATACAATGATGATTCCGGCAATCGCATCCCCCTTCACGAATTTGCTGGCACCGTCCATGGATCCGTGGAAATCTGCTTCCCGTTCAATCTTTTCACGTCTCTCCTTGGCTTGCTTCTCTGAAATGAGGCCTGCATTCAAATCTGCATCCACACTCATTTGCTTCCCAGGCATAGCATCCAGTGAAAATCTTGCGGCAACTTCCGATACACGCTCGGACCCTTTGGTAATAACAAGGAAGTTTATAATTACCAAGATGACGAATACCACAAAACCCACAAGCGGGTTGTTCCCAATTACAAACGAACCAAATGTATCGATAACGCCGCCTGCCTGCGCCTCTGAAAGAATTGATCTTGTTGTCGAGACATTCAACCCAAGCCGGAACAAAGTCAACAACAATATGAGTGTAGGGAATACAGAAAACTGCAGTGGTTCATGGGTATTCATTGCAATCAAAATAACAATGAGGGATAAGGTGATATTTACCAGGATAAAGATACTGAGTATCCACCCAGGTAGTGGGATTACCAGCATAACGATAATTAAAATAACTCCAATTAATACAGATAAATCACTTGCTTTCATTAACAGTGCACCTCATTGCTAAACTTTTTTCTCTAAGCTGTAGACATACGCAAGCACCTCTGCGATGGCCTGATAAAAATCTTCGGGTATAAAATCACCAATTTCCAGGGAAGCGAACAAGGAACGTGCCAAAGGCTTATTTTCCACGGTAACTACATGATGATTTCTGGCTATTTCCTTTATTTTCAACGCGACTAGATCTGCCCCTTTTGCTACAACATAAGGAGCAGCGGCTTTCGATTCGTCGTATTTTATGGCTACAGCAAAGTGTGTTGGATTGGTAATGATGACATCCGCATTCGGCACTTCACTCATCATCCGTTGTGTGGCCATTTGACGCTGCTTTTCCTTAATTTTTGATTTAATGAGCGGGTCGCCTTCCACATTTTTATATTCATCTTTTACATCCTGTTTGGACATCCGCATATTCTTTTCATAATCATATCGTTGATAGGCATAGTCAAAAACAGAAAGAAGCAATAGTGCAGCAGCCGCCGCAAAGGCCATCAAGATGGTGACACGGGAAAAGAAAGCCAGTGCTCCTTCCGCATTATAGAATGCGGTCATCATCATGTCGTCTTTATAGATCCAAATCACCATAAACGTGATTGCACCGATAAACGTAATCTTTAATAGGGACTTCAGAAGCTCCACCAATGCTCTGATGGAAAAGATGCGTTTTGCCCCTTGGATGGGATCAATTTTCTTTAAATCCATTTTTAATGGTTTGGTGGTAAATAAAAAGCCGATCTGCATAAGATTGGAAGCAAAACCTGCAATAATGACGACAAGCATGAGCGGTGCCAGCATTTTTGCCGTATCCAGGGCAGCTCCAGAGAATATTTGATGCACACTATATTCTGTTACATCCCAATGAAGGGTTTCGGTAAAGGAATATTCAAAGGATTTCAACATATTTTCAAGGATGTAACCGCCGAAAACGAATAAAATAATGAAGGAAAACAATAGTAATATAGCAGTATTAACATCCTGACTTTTGGCGGTTTTACCTTTTTTTCTTTCGTCCTGCCTTTTTTTAGGGGTGGCTTTTTCCGTTTTCTCCCCAGCAAAGTATTGCAGATTCATCTTCAACATTAATTAAGCCCCCCGAACAGTTGCATTAGCCCACGCATCACATTAAACATATATCCAAACAAATTTTTCACCAAAACGATGTAGAGGCCCATAAAGAATATAAGCACGATGAAGCTTACACCTATTTTCAACGGTAATCCGACCACGAAGACGTTTAGCTGGGGCACCGTTCTTGCGACGATGCCAAGTGCCACATCCACAAGGAACAGACAGCCTACTATCGGGATGGAAATTTGGAATGCGATCAAGAACATCTGATTAAATGCATCAATGACAAACCCTACAATAGACTCACTCCCGATAGGAATAAAAGAAGTAACCGGGACAAACTGAAAACTATTAACCATTCCATCTATTAACAAATGGTGGCCATCGACCGATAATAAAAATAGAAGTGCAATAATATTAAAGTACTGGCCGGTGAGGGGGCTTTGGGCCCCTGTTTGAGGATCCATTACATTTGCAATGGCGAATCCCATCTGGAAATCAATAAAACCGCCCGCTATCTGCACCGCGGAGATTATGATGTAAGCCAGTAGGCCGATCAATAAGCCGATGGCAGCTTCCTTCATGATGAGAAGAAGGAAAGAACCGTCCATGCTAAGCGGCGGAGCATCTACCGTATAAAAAATGATATATGCCAGAAAAAAACTGATACCAATCTTGAAGTGAGCCGGTACGGTCCGGTATGAGAATAATGGAAGCGTAACAAAAAATGCTGCAACCCTTACGAGAATGAGCAGAAATACTGGGAAACTATTAATATCTATCATGTCTAGCATTTTCTCACCCTGTAAATTGGTTCAGATTCCGCAGCAAGTCACTGGTGAATTCTACCATGGTGGTAAGCATCCAAGGTCCAAAAAAGATCAGCCCTACTAGAACGGCTACAATTTTAGGGATGAACGCCAGAGTCTGTTCCTGTATTTGTGTTGTAGCCTGAAAAATACTTACCAGCAATCCTACAGCCAATGCCAGGATAAGCAGAGGTCCAGTCACTAACAAGACGGTATAAATTCCTCTTTGTGCGATCGATAGAACAAATTCACTTGTCATACAATAAACCACCTTTTTTCTTTAGAGCCATCAAAATCCGTCCAGTAATGAATGGGTAATTAAATACCAGCCATCAACCAAGACAAACAACAGAATTTTAAATGGTAGGGAAATCATTACTGGCGGCAGCATCATCATCCCCATGGACATCAAAACGCTCGCTACTGCCATATCGATGATAAGAAATGGAACGAAGATCATGAAGCCCATTTGAAATGCTGTTTTGAGCTCACTGATGGCAAAAGCCGGTACCAGGGTAGTCATCGGAATATCCTGTACACTTTCAGGAGCTTCCATTTCTGCGTACTCCATAAATAACACCAAATCTTTCTGTCTCGTATGCTTCGCCATAAACTCCTTTAATGGACTGCTTGCCCGTTCATATGCCTCATCGAGTCCAATCTCTTCATTGAAAAGCGGCTGGAGTGCTTCCTCATTCACCTCATTGAATGTCGGTGCCATGATAAAGAAGGTTAGGAATAATGCCAAACCGATCAACACTTGGTTTGGGGGCATCTGCTGGGTTGCAAGTGAGGTCCGTACAAAGGACAGGACAATAATTATTCGTGTAAAACTTGTCATCAAGATCAAAATTCCTGGAGCAAGGGACAGAACCGTCAACAGAAGCAGCAATTTAACAGAGGTAGATACAGCTTCCGGATCAGAGTTGGAGAACATATCTACAAATTCATTCATTGCTGTCCTCCCTGCCCATCCTCTTGCGGATGATTTCCTTTCTATTCTCTTTGAGCTTGTCCAGCTCTGTGGTGAACAAATGCTTAAACGGTGTTTGAGAGGTGTGCTCCCTCTTGCCACTGTTCATTTCCCGGAGAAAGGAAGGAAGGCGGGGAAGGTCCATAGGCTTCCCTTCATCTTCCCTGCTGCTTACTATTTCCTGTATGACTGATTCATCCTGCACTTCTCCCAACAGTTCCACATTGTCTCCCACCCCTACCAAGTAAACCTTTGAGCCTAAGCGGACGATCTGTATGGATTTGTTTTGGCCTACGGAAATACCGCCCAAGTTTTCCAGGGCCCGTAGCCTGCTCCCCAATTTATTCTTCCGGCTCAAAAAGCGAAGGGACAGATAAATTAATCCTAGAACCAACAGGAGAGCAAAGGCCATTTTGATTAAATCCAAGACAATAGACCCTGAATTACGGGTGAATGTTTCTTCATCCCCTGTTGGACCCTCCTCGGAGGGCTGCTCTAGTTGTTCTTCACAATCCTGCTGGTTCTCCAGACAATCAAGTACATTGCCTGCGGCAGCAGAAACTTCTGAATCAGTAAGTATAGAGATAAAAGCAATTGCTAAACATATCTTTAAAACAAAAACTGTCTGGTTCATACGTTCACTCGTTTCTTAACTTAATGCCTTCTGGATTGCTTCAATAACCCGATCTGCCTGAAATGGCTTTACGATAAAGTCTTTTGCTCCGGACTGTATAGCGTCAATGACCATGGCCTGCTGCCCCATTGCTGAACACATAATGACTTTGGCCTGGGGGTTGATATCCTTGATCTCTTTCAGTGCGGATATTCCATCCTTATCGGGCATGGTAATATCCATTGTTACAAGATCTGGAACCAGTTCCTTATATTTTTCTACAGCCTCTATCCCATCTGCCGCTTCCCCTGCTATTTCGTATCCATTTTTCTTCAGGATATCTTTGATCATCATACGCATGAAGGCAGCATCATCTACGATTAAAATACGATTTGCCATCGAATTTTCCCCCAGTTAATCACTTTTTTATTTTAGTTTCTTAAGCCGGTCGGAAGGGCTGACTATATCCGAGACCCTTACACCGAAATTCTCATCAATCACTACTACTTCGCCTTTTGCGATTAATTTCTCATTCACCAGAATATCTACAGGCTCTCCGGCGAGTTTATCCAGTTCTATGATGGATCCAGAAGATAATTCAAGAATGTTCCTAATGGATTGCTTGGTTCTTCCAAGTTCTACTGTTACCTTTAAAGGTATATCCAGCAGCATATCCAGATTCCGCTGTTCCTTTTTATTTAATTCCACCTGCTCAAAGGATGAGAAATCGGCCTCTTGTACTGTAGACTTTTTCTTATCAAAGGTTTCTCCGAGAACTTGAGGCGTTGTCTGCTCATTTTCTTCCTGATCTTGCGAAGCGTTTGGTGGGTGTTTCTCTTCCCGCTGCAAGGAATCATAGGCATAGGAAGAATCGGATTCCGACCCAGCCGCCTGCTCCACTTCCCCATGGCCGTTCAAGAGGTGATCCGCCATTTGTTTGGCAAACTCCAGAGGAATCACCTGGACCATATTAGAATCGATCAACTCGCCGACCTGAAGATTGAAAAATACTTGTACATAACCTTGGTTGCCAAGGCTCTCCTTCATCCCGTCATCTTCTTGTTTGATAAGAGGAGGCGAAATATCCACCCGTTTTCCAAAAATAGTCGACATACTGGTAGCAGCTGAGCCCATCATTTGATTCATGGCCTCCTGTACTGCGCTAAGATGGATATCTGTTAATTCAGTAACTGCAGATGTTCCGTCTCCTCCGAGCATAATATCAGAGATCACTGCAACATCTTCTTTTTTCAGTACAAAGACATTCCTGCCTGTGAACCCCTCTGTATACTTGACTTCAATACTAATTGATTCATAGGCTAAACTTTCTTCCAAATCCTGCTGAACCACTGTCACTTGCGGTGTGGTGATTTCTACTTTTTGATTCAGCAAGGTTGATAGAGTAGTTGCAGAACTTCCAAATGAAATATTTCCGATTTCACCTATTGCGTCCTTCTCAATGTCAGACAGGAGCTGACTTCCCTCCTGATCGCCACTACTGCTTCCACTGCCCTCATCCATGGAAAGTAGAGCATCAATTTCATCCTGTGAAAGCATTCCATCATTCATCATTAACGTTCACCTCTTTAATTTCTTCCAGCACCTGTACAGCCAATCTGTTGCGGGATCTGCCTGGTTGAACCAAAAACTTCGGCTGCTGATTAACAGACATTGTCAGTGGCTGATCAATCTGCTGTCCCAGGGCAATAATGTCACCATCACTCAAATTCAGAAACTCTCCAACACTGATCTTTGTTTCACCCAAAACAGCAATATTTTCTACTATTGCCTGCTGAAGATTATCGGAAATCTTCTGGTAAGCATCTTCATCCCGTTTTGTCTGGGCTGTCTGCATCCAATAATGTACTGACAGTTTTGAAATGACCGGCTCTAGAATAATATGGGGGATGCAAATGTTAATCATCCCGCTTGTTTCTCCAATCACTGTATTGAATGACACTACTACCACCGTCTCATTTGGTGAAACCATTTGCAGAAATTGCGGATTTACTTCCAAATCTTCCAGCACTGGATCAATTTCCATGACGGAAGACCAGGCTTCCCTCAAATTTCCTGTTGTTTTTTCGAAAAGCTGTGACATTAATAATGTCTCTATCTCTGTCAATTTATTTACTTTGTTGACACCGCTCCCCCGTCCGCCGAGGACCCTGTCCATCATTGCATAAGCGATATTCGGATTAACTTCCATCACCAGCCGGCCGTCCAGCGGAGTTAAACTGTAAATATTTAGCACAGTCATATTGGGGATAGATCGAATAAATTCCTCATACGGTACCTGGTCTACAGAAGATACCGAAATATCCACATAGGTCCTCAACTGGGCGGAAAAGAAGGTAGTCAGCATCCTTGCCAGGTTTTCATGGATCCGGGTGATGCCCCTGATCTGATCCTTCGAAAACCTTAAGGCACGCTTGAAGTCGTATACCCGCACCTTCTTTTCTTTCTCTTCTACTCTTAATTTTTCAGCATCCATCTCCCCTGAGGAGATTGCTGACAACAGGGCATCAATCTCATGTTGTGACAGTACTTCATCTGCCAAGTAATTCCCCTCCATCCTGGAGTGTTTCCTTTATCTACTGTAAAATTTTACTGGTGGTATAGACGTCTGACACCTGTCCATCCGTCATCAGCTCATTCAGGCTGGTTTCTACACTATCCTCCAGCTCTGCAAGCCCAGATCGGAAATCCTCCTCTTGCTTTTCAGCCATTTCCTTTATCATTACATTCTTTATCTGGAATTCCCTTTTCTCCAATTCCTTTTTGGCATCTTTACTGTCAGCAAGAATCTGGAATTGAATCCGGACAAAACTGCCATCCTTCAGGTCGGTGGTAATCTCTGGCGATTCATAAGCGAATTCAATCATTTCATCGATCGACTCTGCTTCACTCTCCGTATCCCTATCATGTAAATATAAAAGCGTTGCTGCTGCCAGGGCACCACCAAGGCCCAAGATGGCAAATGAGAATACCATAGCCTTCCAAATCTTATTCATAATTTCCACCAGCTTTCACCATAGAGTGCTGCAGCCCGATGCTGCGGTAAAAGGAGGAAGCAAGTTCTGCCGCTTCTTCTTCTGTGTTTTTTACCACTATCTTCTTGCCATTGATCAATGTGATGGTGGTGTCTGGAAAAGCCTGGATCTGCTCAATCATTAAGGCATTGAGCATGAACTCTTCTCCATTTAAACGGGTCAATTTGATCATACCGGGCGGAAATGCAATATAATATACATTTCCTACCTCCTTATTATCGTTTTAAGTTTACTAGTTCCTGCAGGATTTCATCTGAAGTTGTTATTATTCTAGTGTTTGCCTGAAACCCCCGTTGCGCTGTGATCATCTCCGTAAACTCCTCTGCTAAGTCTACATTGGACATCTCCAAAGCGCCACTAACAAGAGAGCCGGTTCCCTGTGTACCAGGGGCTATACCACGGGGAACTTCGGCGTCGGTGACAAGTCCGGCATTGGGTGAATCCAAAAACAGATTATTACCTGCTTTTTCCAAACCTGCCGGGTTGGAGAAGGAGTACAAAGCAATCTGGCCGGCTGTAAGTGGATTTCCATCCTCATCTACTGTCTCTCCATTTGCATTCACATAATTAATGGTACCGTCTGATTGGATACTGAAACTTTGAGCATCAGTTTGTATGGTTATTTTTTGGCCGTCCGTACCGGTAAGATAGTAACCATCGGGATTGACGACATCCCCATTATTATCTAAATAAAAGTTTCCTGCCCGGGTATAATAAGTGGCTCCGTCTTCTTCTATTACCTGGAACATCCCATCCCCTTCAATGGCCAAATCTAGCGGGTTATTGGTGGTCTGCAAAAAACCCTGTGTGTGGATATTGTCGATGCTTCCAAGCTTTGAGCCAAGCCCCACTTGTGCCGGGTTTACGCCTCCTCTTGCAGCTGTAGGCCCTTGCGCTCCGGATGTGGTCTGACTCATCATATCTTGGAAGGTGACCCTTCCCTTCTTAAATCCTGAAGTATTTACGTTGGCAATGTTATTTCCTACTACATCCAATTTAGATTGAAAACCCTTCATTCCTGAAATACCTGCATACATGGAACGCAACATATTATTATCTCCTTTTGTTTTAGCTGCCGCACTTACGCTTTCTAACGAGCCCGGCGGAGCATTAAATTTTTAACTGGAATACCGTTTTTATTTGGCCGGGTTGCTTACTTGAAGAACAGCATCCGCGTAAACCTTTTCTCCATTTTCCAATTCCAGAATAGCATATCCATCTTTCTGGCTGACTGCAGCGACTGTACCTGATTGTTCTGCCCCATTTTCACCTTCGTAGGTTACATTCATCCCCGCCATGTGGCTGTACTGGATAACAGGTGATATAAGCTGGCTTTCTACTAATCTTTCAATGGAATTTGCCATATTCATGGTTTGTTCCAGAGAAGTAAATTGGGCCATCTGCGAAATAAATTCACGGTCATCCATCGGGTTGCTTGGGTCCTGGTTCTGCAGCTGTGTCATCAATATTTGCAGAAACTGGTCCTTTCCCAGCTCAGAACTTGGTGTACGTACTGTCTGCTGATTACTTAGATATAAGGATGGATCAATGGTTGGCATCTATAACCACCTACACTTTCTCATTCATAATTTCCTCCATTTTTTCGGCAAAGTCCATCTCTGTATCACTGTCACCGTCTTCGTCATTGTTTGGATAATCATTGTCCTGTTCCGGTGGATGATCGCCTGCCAAATCCTCCTGGACATCCTGCTGTGACTGGATACTTACATCCTGTTTCTCAACAGCTACCTGGTGTGGTGAAAACATCGTTCTTAATTGCCCCATATTCGATTCCAGCATTTCCTTTGCCGACTGCGAGGTTACCAGGATCTTCACCATCATTTCTCCATTCACCTGAGTGAACTTGAGTGTCATTTCTCCTAAAGTATCCGGTCTGATTGTCATAACCATTTGGTTGTTGGTCTGGGCTGTAAAACTGCTGGCCTTGATCACCTTCTGGAATTCTTCCAGGAGCTGTTGTTCAGCTGATTTTGATTCCGGCGAATGCTGAATGTGGATGACGTACTGTTCCAATTTGGTAATCGGTAAGTTTGCCCCTGTTATAGCCTGCGCTGTCTCCGTCCTTACCGGCGATTCTTTAGCATTAATCAGCTTACCCAGCCATTTAGCAACATCGGCATTGGTAACTTTTGCTTCATTGCCATATAGTTGTTTCCCGGCCATTCCATCTCTCTTCTGAAAGGTTCGCAATAATTCTGACCACAGGGTCGGCTGCTCCTGTTTCTGTGCCCCAGTGTCGGTGAGTTTATGGGTAAGATCCCCATGATTTTTTTCAAGCGCAGTCCAACGTTGTAATAATGCCATTACTTCCGCTGCCGCTTTTCGTAAACTGCTCCCACTTTCCAGACTAGAAGCAATAGAGGTAAACGTTGATTGCATTTCCCGAAGTTCTTTAAGCAAACCGCTATCCATCTCCACTTTTCCCGTATTGGAAGGGATAGGATTGTTTAAAGATAGGGAAACCTCTTGTTCGGGAATTTCCACTTGTATTCCATGCTCTTGCAGCAATTCTCCGAGAGCATCGGCCATATCTGCAGGCAATTCCGTCTCCGAAACCATTAATGTCCCGTGCGGAAGTTCATCAACCTGATTAGCAGTTAGAAGTTCATCCACAACTGTCCAGGCATTCCCAGCTTCATTCCCACCTTTATACGAATCTAGAAAAGGAGTGCCTTCTGTGATCAGGAGATCTTCCGTTTGTTCGGATAAAATCAATTGGAAAGAAGAAACGCCCTCATTTGGCTGCATAGGCTGCTGGGCATTTTTCGCCATCTGTAAGAACTGCCCCATATTTATCATCATTTTTCTCCCCTCCTTTCCCTAATCATTTTCCATCATCAACTGGGTTAATTCGGCCGCTCTTTCTGGAGTTATCTCCCCTAGAATACGCCCTCGCTCTTTACTAGATAAATCCTCAAGGATCAATACAGCTGAGGATGTTTCCATGCTCTCCATGATCGCTGCTGCCTGATCCTCGTCCATATTTCTGAATGATTTGGAGATATCATCAGCATTATCACCACCCGCTTCTTCATTCTGGGAGGGTTGTCGTTCCTGGTTTTTTTCAAGTTGGAGTATCTCCTGCTTTAATTGAGCAAGGTCAAATTCCAGCCCGGATATCTCCTCATTCAACTGTTCAATCTCTTCATCCTTATCTGCTATAACGGAATCCATTTGTTGTTGATCGGCCGGTGTTGGTGTTTCTGTTTTTTCTTCCAATTGAGGCGTGCCAGCGACTCGTCCCGCTTTTTCCTTTATCCAACCAGTTACATCTACACCCGCTGCTGCCGCTATTCCAAGACCGATGACTGTCAGAACAGCTAAAGGAACCACGACAACAAAAAAGAACGTTAAGATGGGATGCTGTCTCTTTGTACCTTGTTTCTTTTCCATGTCATTCACCTTTTGACTTGCTTAAGTATTGGCGGATCGATATCTCATCCATCATGGCCGATTCTTCTTTCCGGATGGCTTCAAGCTCAGTTTGCTTACGGTTCTCAATGATTTTTTCAAATTTCTTTACTTCCATATGGGCATCCGTCAACTTATGCTGCCTTGCTTCCATTTCCGTCCTAGCATATTGAACTTCCTTTTGCATCCGGTCGATTTCAAGGTTCAACCGCTGAAGGTAAGTATTCTGCTGTTTGAGGGTTTCAATAGGTATCGATTGCTGAGTACTGAGATCGTAGGCCTCCTCCGTCTCTTCTTTCTTCCTCAATAATTCATATAGCGATAAAGCTGACCGTTCAAATTGTTCCATAGCCTGATGATAGATTTTTTGGGCATCAAGCTTTTCGTTTTCCCGGACGTGCAGTACTTTTGCAAGTGTAGTAATTTCAGCCATTACGTGATACCTCCATGGAGCAGGTCGCTCATCATTTCTATTGTTTCTTCTATTGAATGGTAGTCATCGGTACCCTGCCTTAAAAATTTCTGTACTTTTGGGTGGTGCTGGATTGCTTCATCAATCTCAGGGTCAGTTCCGCGCTTGTAAGCACCAATCTGTATCAATTCTTTGTTCTCTTCATAGGAGGAGATGATTGCGCGCATCTTGTTGGCCGCATCCTTATGTTGGTCATTGGCCACTTGATTCATCACCCTGCTTACTGACTTCAGTACATTTACTGCAGGAAATTGCCCTTGTTCTGCGAGTTTCCGGTCAAGAACAAAATGTCCGTCCAATATCCCCCTGACTGTATCGGCAATTGGTTCGTTTAGGTCATCCCCGTCGACCAATACGGTATAGAAAGCCGTTATGGTTCCTTGCTGGTCTGTCCCCGTTCGCTCCAGTAGTTTGGGCAGGGTGGCGAATACAGAAGGAGTATAACCTTTGGTGGTTGGCGGTTCTCCAGTGGCTAGGCCGATTTCCCTTTGAGCCATTGCCACCCTGGTTACCGAATCCATCATTAGATTGACCTCATAACCTAGTCCGCGAAAATATTCACTTACTGCAGTTGCTGTATAAGCCCCTTTTATCCGCATAAGTGCAGGCTGATCAGAAGTGGCTACAACTACAATAGATTTTCTCAATCCTTCTTCTCCGAGATCTTTCTCTATAAACTCACGCACTTCACGTCCTCGCTCACCGATCAGCGCTATTACATTAATATCTGCCCTGCTGTTTCTTGCGATCATACCGAGAAGCGTGCTTTTCCCTACTCCACTGCCCGCAAAAATGCCGACACGCTGGCCTTTGCCGACCGTGAGCAACGAATCTATGACCTTTACACCTACCTGAATGGGTTCCCGGATAGGAGGGCGTTTCATCGGGTTGGGTGGCGACTGGTCAGCGGGATAACTGGACATCCCTTTGGCAATATATGATCCATCCAAGGTTTTTCCCATAGGATCTATTGCCTTTCCGATCAATCCCTGGCCCACCTTTATCGTTAAAGGTTTTCCCGTGGATTCCACTAGACACCCGGGACCTATTGCCGCCACTTCTGAATAAGGCATGAGGATGATTTTTTCGTTATTAAAACCCACTACTTCAGCCAGAATGGAACTTTTATGGGTGGATGTATGGATATAGCAGACCTCTCCTATATTCGCCTCCGGACCTTGTGATTCTATCATCAGGCCAACAACCCTCAAAACCTTGCCATAACGCTTATACGTATCTGCCTGTTCTATCGCCTCTAGTAATTTACTTTTGTTCATTCTTTACTCTCCAAAGCTACTTCATTTAGTACCGCCCGTATCTCTTGCAGCTGGGTATCGACTCCTGCATCAATCTGGCCGAAAGGATATTTAATCAGACAGTCATTTTCCTTAAGATCTTCCTTCATATAAATTGACAGCTGGGTATCCTCGATCAGTATGGCTTCCAGTTCATGTTTCTGCTTAAGAACAGATTCATAGTTAACTGGGTGAAGATATAAAGATACAGATGGCTGTTCTTTCAATTCTTTTATTGCTTCTTTTACAATTGGTATAAAGGCTTGGGGCTCTTCTTGGAGTGTGGAGTTCACTATTTTCTCAGCGACCTGAACGGCCAATTCGAGTATCGACATATCACTTTTTTCAATAGTAGTGTGATATTGCTTTAGAGCCTCTTCTTCCATGGAATTTATCTGATCGATCATGGCCTGATACTGCTTAAACCCTGCTTCTTTTCCATCCAGGAAGCCGGATTGGAACCCCTCTTCTTTTGCCTGTTCTGTCCATTGCTTTTTTTCAGTTTTCCAACTTTCTCGGTCCATTTCAATCTCTGCCCTGACCGACCGTATTATTTCCTCTTTTTTCTTAAGCAAGTTGTCCAGTTCACTTCTGGCCTCTTGCAGCTTTTTCTCCAGCCCCCCTAATTCCTGACTGTGTTCTTCATCCGTAACTGACTGTTCTGCCCATGTATTAATTGGCTTCAGCTTGATAACTTTCTTCCCCGCAAACTCGTGATCAGACAATAATATCGTCCCCTCCACCACGGGCTATTACAATTTCTCCCACATCTTCCAGACGGCGAATGGTGCCTACAATGCGTGTTTGTGCCTCTTCTACATCTTTGAGGCGAACAGGGCCCATAAATTCCATCTCCTCCTGGAATGTATCAGCCATGCGCTGAGACATATTCTTGAAGACGACATCTTTCACTTCATCACTGGACACTTTAAGAGACAGCCGCAAATCTTCATTTTCCACTTCCCTGATCACACGCTGAATCGCTCTGTTATCAAGAATGACAATATCCTCAAATACGAACATACGCTTCTTGATTTCATCAGCAAGTTCAGGATCCTGTATGGCCAACGCATCCAATATGGTACGTTCTGTGCTTCTGTCCACTCCGTTCAGCACTTCTACTACAGCCTGTATACCGCCAGTCTGGGTGAAATCCTCCGTTAAGGATGCAGAAATATTCCGTTCAAGAACCTGTTCCACTTGGCTGATGATTTCCGGTGAGGTGGAATCCATTGTTGCTATCCGCTTGGCAATATCGGCTTGATCTTCATGAGGCAGCGCTGAAAGAATCTGAGCTGCCTGCTCTGCATCCAAATAGGATAAGATAAGTGCAATTGTCTGAGGATGCTCATTCTGTATGAAATTCAACAGTTGATGAGGGTCGGCTTTTCTTGCAAAGTCAAAGGGCCTTACTTGGAGCGTCGATGTCAGCCGCCCCATAATATCAGAGGCTTCTTCTGTACCAAAAGCCTTCTCAAGTACTGTCTTTGCATAACCAATTCCGCCCTGTGTAATATAATCCTGAGCTAGTGCTATTTGATGAAATTGATCCAGCACCTCCTCCTTCAGTTGAGAATCCACTTTCTTCACGGAAGAAATCTCCAAACTCAGCTTCTCAATTTCCTCTGCTGTCAGGTGTTTATAGATCTGTGCAGAAACATCGGGCCCCAGAGAGATTAATAGAATCGCTGCTTTCTGCCTGCCTGTCAATTTACTCTTTGCCATCCTTGCTTCCTCCTATTCTTCACCAATCCAGCTTCGTAGCAGCTTCGCAAAGTCTTCCGGTTTATCCTCGGCCATTTTTTCAAGCTGCTTCAACCGGGCAACTGCTTCAGAATCCTGCTTTATAGGAATATCAGGAATCTGCTCTTCTCTTTCTTCAGTAAATACTTCTTCTATATACTCATCATCTTCTTTAGGCCTGCGAAGAAGTAATATCGCCATTACAATAAGGATGATGAGCAGTACAGCACCCGTCACATAAACCCAGCCAGGAATTACAGGCGTGCCGGAAGCAGGATCCGCTGGGTTTTCCGAGAATTCCTGGAAAACAATAGAGAATTTCTCTTCCGGAACCACCTCGCCATAGCCTGCGTCAACCGATGTGGTTATGATGGAGTCCAGGATAGAAGAAATGCCGTCTTCCACTGCATTCTGTTCCTGTTGCGATAAGTATTCCATATTATTGCCGGCTGTTTCTTTTGTACTGTCTACAGCCACTTGAATGCCAAGGTCTCTTATTTTATAGGGGCTTTCTACAATCTCTTTCCTAATGCGGTTGAACTCGTTGTTAATAGTTTCCTTGTCCAATTCATACTCACCGTCACCGCCGTGTTCTTCGGCCGGGTAATTGGCAATATCTTCTTCCCCACTCCCGGCTATACCGCCTGCTGGAGGGTTACCCGTATAAGATTCTTGGATGGTCTCAATGCTGACTGGAAGTCCTTCCATGTTTTCAAGATCCACCGGTTCGACAAGTTCCTCTGTACGATTTTCTTGAGTGAAATCAATATCAGAGGTGACAGAAACTATCACATTTTCCGTTCCAACCATGCCGCCGAGCATCTGCTGGAGCCTTCGTTGGATATCCCTCTCTATATCCTGCTTCACGGTTTGTTGATAGGAATGGACGTCCTGGGATCCATTGGCTTGTGCTGTCTGGTTCCGGTCAAAATACTCGAAGTACTGATTCATGATTGCGATATTATCCGGTGGAAGGTTTGGAACAGCCTTGGATACCAAATGGTACAGCGATTCAATCTGATTGCCTTGAAATTGATAGCCCGGTTGGGTGTTCAATACAATAGATGCGCTTGCTTCCTCTGCAGTTTCACTGACAAACACCTGTTCCTCTGGCATATTAATCATTACTTCAGCACTGTTAATCCCCTCTATGCCAGCCATCAAATTTGCCAATTCCGTCTGCATTGCATCAAGCTTCATAATATTAAATTCGTTGTCTGTGATTCCCCAAGAAGTATTTTCACTGAAGAAAGAGTAATCAATACTCCCCGTATTCGGAATGCCCTGTCCCGCAAGATCCACCAGCAGACTGTCGACCCTTTCTTCAGGAACAGTAATACTTGTTCCCCCATTTTCAAGTTCATAAGGGATCCCTCGGGCATCCAATTCCGTCTTTATCTGTGCGACTTCCTGTATGGATAAGTCATTATATAAAGGAACAAGACGAGAATCGGTAGTAAAGAAGGCTATGGTTGCTATTAGTAGGATAAGGATAGCTGCCGACCCAATAAAAACCGATTTTTGGCTTTTTGTCCGGCTAGTCCAATATTGTTGAACCGAATCTTTCCATTTTGTCATTTTCTCTTTCATTTTTTCCCCGCCAAACTGAAAAATTTGTCGCTGCTGTCCCTGCTAGGAATAGATGTCACTCTCCCTTAGATGGACATACGCATAATTTCGTTATACGCATCTATTACTTTCTTCTGGACCTGGACAGTGGTTTCTAAAGCGATACTGGATTTTTGAGATGCTATCATTACATCGTGAAGGTTATTTACTTCACCCCGAGCAAGCGCTTCTGTTTTCTTGTCGGACTCCATCTGCAATTCATTTACACCTTCTATTGCTGACTTCAAAGTGTCAGCAAATTTGTTCTGCGCTTCTCCGGGTGAAACAGGGGTTCTATTTATCGGAGAATTGGATAGAGGCTGAGGTGTTGAACCAATTCTTATATCCATTCTTTGAAAACTCCTTATTTAGTTATTTGCCAATTTCCAATGCTTTCATCATCATGCTCTTAGTTGCATTCAATGAGGTAATATTCGCTTCATATGATCTTGTAGCACTCATCATATCTACCATTTCCTGTAACGGATCTACATTCGGCATTGCTACATAACCATCTTCATTGGCGTCAGGATGACTAGGGTTGTATTGAAGCTTGAATGGCTGCTCATCTTCCACGATAGCACTTACCTCTACTCCTCCGCCCTTATTGCTGTTCCCTGCCGCCTTTTGTAAAAATGAATCGAATCCTCCCTGCTGAGGCCTTACATTTACCATCTTTCTTCTGTAGGGTTCATATTCTCCTGCCTCATTCACCGTCGCCCGGGTGCTTTGTGCATTGGCAATATTACTGGAGACCACATCCATGCGGAGGCGCTGGGCGGTTAATGCGCTGGCGCTAATATTCATTCCATTGAATAATGACAATTTAATTACCTCCTCTTATAACCTTTTGCAGGCTGCTGAACTTGCCGTTGATCCGGTCGGTCAACCCTTGATAATATATCTGGTTCTTAGCGAGTTCCGCCATCTCTTTATCTAAATCTACATTATTTCCATTATGATTAAATAGAGTGCTCCGGTCAGTAAGAACCCGGTAAGATGAAGCTTCTCCCTCAGAAAATTGAAAGTGTTTGGGATGCGTCCGTTTGGCTCCATGAGAAGCCGCCAGTTCCGTCTCCAACATATCACTGAATACTGTCTTTTTCGCCTTATAATTGGGTGTATCGGCATTTGCGATGTTGCTGGCAATGGTTCGATTTTTTGTTGCAGCGTAATCAAGTGAACCTTCGAGTGTACGGATGGTCCCACCAAATAAGTCCATTAAAATCCCTCCTTAAAGCTTTTTGAAACAACCGTCATATACTGCTCTATGGCTACGAATATTGTAAGTTATTTCCTTTTTAAAGTCTATCTTTTTTCGACATTTTCCATTCTTGGAAAATTTTTCAGTTAAAATTACCTAGGTACTTTATACCGTAAAATTAAATTTTTTCAATAAAAACATCGCTAAAATTCAACAATGTCTACATCCTTTCCATTTTCCAATATAAAAAATGCATTTTCTATGAAAGAGACGCTGGTTAACTATACATGAACTGTATTCATCTGGTGACGGATATCTATGCACATAACTGGCTATTAACAACAACAGAAGACAGCTGAACCATGAACCTTAGAAGGGAGGGATAGTCCGAAACTTTATTCCTTAGCCAGGGGCATTTCGGGTTGCCAAAAAACATCTGAAACGATGGTGAATTATGGCAGGAAATCTGGCTGCATAAGGCCTCTTCTGCTAACCAAGCAGGTATTGCATTTTCTCTACATAAAAAAAGGCCAGAGATAGGACTCTGGCCTTTTTCAAGAAGTAAAATTATGCACTTATCTGGAGCGGAGTTTCTCGAGCTCTACTAGGAATTTATTGTTAAGGACCTTGATATATGTTCCCTTCATACCTAATGAACGGGATTCAATAACACCGGCACTTTCCAGTTTTCTCAAAGCATTCACAATGACGGATCTAGTAATTCCAACGCGGTCCGCGATCTTGCTTGCAACCAATAGCCCTTCGTTGCCATTAAGCTCTTCAAAGATATGGTCAATTGCTTCCAATTCACTGTAAGAAAGTGAACTGATAGCCATTTGCACTACCGCTTTGCTCCGTGCTTCCATTTCTATTTCTTCAGTTTTTTCATGCAGAATCTCCATACCTACTACAGTAGCACCGTATTCAGCGAGCAGCAGATCATCATCATTGAAACTTTCATTAATACGTCCGATGACCAGAGTCCCTAAACGTTCACCGCCACCGATGATTGGTACGATCGTCGTTAAGCCATTTTGGAAAAGCTCACGGTTTTCTTCAGGGAAAACGGTATGTGGGCTATCAATATCCAAATTGGCAGTAGTTTCATGGATATTGGATAGTCCTTGAATGTACTCCTCAGGAAAACGTCTTTCTTCCAGCATGTTTTTCATCCGCTCATTTTCAATCTCCTGATTGATAGCGTAACCTAGCAATTTACCTCTTCTGCTGACAATATAAACATTTCCTCTTATTACATCTCTCAGTGAACCTGACATATCATTGAAGTTCACCGACTTTCCTGTGGCTCCTTGTAGCATTGCATTGATTTTCCTAGCGCGTTGTAATAAATCCATTTTTATCCTCCATTCATTTCATTGAATTATAGTATAAATTGACTTAAGTCCTTATTTTTTACAATGTTGCTCAATTTTTCGTCTACATAAGCTGGGGTGATTTTTATTTCTTCCATATTAATGTCCGGAGCCTCAAACGATAGATCTTCCAATAATTTTTCCAAAATGGTATGAAGCCTTCGGGCACCAATATTATCGGTCTCTTGATTCACCTCGTAGGCAACCTCTGCTAATCTCTCTATAGCTTCGTCGGTAAAAATGACATTTATACCTTCCGTTTTCAGAAGACCCTGATATTGTTTCAGCAGCGCATTGGATGGTTCCTTTAAGATTCTCTGAAAATCTTCCACCGCTAATTTTTCAAGTTCGACACGGATGGGGAATCTACCCTGCAATTCCGGTATAAGGTCAGATGGTTTTGCCATATGGAAGGCACCGGCTGCAATAAAGAGCATATGATCTGTTTTTACAGGTCCATGTTTTGTTACAACTGTCGATCCCTCGACAATCGGGAGGATATCCCGTTGTACACCTTCCCTAGAAACACTCGCTGAACTTTCCTGCTTTACCGCAACTTTATCAATTTCGTCGATAAACAGGATGCCGGACTGTTCGGCCCGCTGAATTGCCTCTTGGGAAACCTCTTCCATATCGACCAATCTTCCAGCTTCCTGCTGTGTGAGAACCTTTCTCGCTTCAGAAACAGGAAGCTTTCGGCTCTTTTTCTTTTTAGGCATGAACTGACCGAATACATCCTGCATGTTCATGCCCATTTGTTCCATACCCGAGCCCTGTAGCATATCAAACATGGATGGCGGAACATCCTCGATTTCGACGGTGACCATATGGTCCTCCAGTTCGCCCAATGCAAGCTGGTGCTCCACCCGTTTCCGTTTATTGCGGATCTCGTCATCTTTTCCATCTGCCGTCCGGCCGTCCTCTTCTCCATCCTGGGCGGAGAACAGCATTTCAAAAGGGTTTTTAACGTTATGTTGTTTTTTTGCCTGCGGGACCAGCAACTCAACAAGCTTCTTATTCGCAGCTTCTTCCGCCTTCCCTTTGACCTCTTCCATCTTTTCTTCCTTCACCATCCGGACAGACATCTCGACGAGGTCCCGAACCATGGATTCCACATCACGGCCTACGTAACCGACTTCCGTAAATTTGGTCGCTTCCACTTTTACAAAAGGTGCACCTGCCATTTTCGCAAGCCTTCTCGCAATTTCTGTTTTCCCCACTCCGGTGGGACCGATCATCAGAATGTTTTTCGGAACGATTTCCTCTTTAATCGACTCTTCCAGCTGCATTCTGCGATATCGATTGCGTAGAGCTACTGCAACAGACTTCTTTGCCTTGTTCTGGCCGATAATATATTTATCCAATTGCTCCACTATTTGTTTCGGAGTATAGTTGATTCCCATACCTGAATCAGGCCTCCTTATCAATCAAGCACCTCTAGGGTTATATGGTCATTTGTAAACACACAGATCTCACCTGCTGTTTCCAATGCAGCACGCGCAATCTCCTTGGCGGAAAGTTCACTTGAATACCTCGTCAGAGCCCTTCCCGCACTTAAGGCAAAGTTCCCACCGGAGCCGATGGCAAGAATACCATCATCAGGCTCAATGACTTCTCCTGTACCTGACAGAAGAAACATCTTCTCTTTATTGAGAACAATCAGCATTGCCTCCAACTTACGGAGAACTTTATCGCTTCTCCATTCCTTGGCCAGCTCGACAGAGGCCCTGGTCAGCTTTCCGTTGTATGTCTCGAGCTTCGCTTCGAACTTCTCAAAAAGAGTGAACGCATCAGCCACCGAACCCGCAAATCCTGCAAGAACCTGACCATTGTACAGAGTCCTTACTTTCTTCGCTTTATGTTTCATTACCACGGAATTGCCCAATGTCACCTGTCCGTCTCCACTCATCGCACATTGACCTTTATGCCTGATAGCAAAAATAGTGGTTGCATGCATCTCATTTGCCAATCACATCACCCCTTCAACTCTTATTACCTTCTATGCACGAGGATGGCTGTTTAGATATACATCCCGCAAATGATTTTTAGATACGTGTGTATAAATCTGTGTAGATGACAGATTCTCATGCCCTAACAGCTCCTGGACAGTTCTCAGGTCTGCACCTTCATTCAGCATATGTGTTGCGAAGGTATGTCGGAGTTTATGCGGATGGACATGTATCGTTAAAGCTGCCTGGTCCACCAGCTTATTCAGTATCAGCCGTATTCCCCGATCGGTCAGCGGCCTTCCTCGGGCATTAAGAAAAACAGAATCGGATGTGCTTCCGGCCTTCTTCAGCAACTTTTCCCTTCCATCCCTTATGTAAGTATCCAAGGCAGCTGAAGCAAAACTGCCAAATGGAACATAGCGTTCCTTTCTGCCTTTTCCCTTAACAAACATGGTCCCAATTGTGAAATCCACATAGGAAAGTAGAAGGTCGCGACACTCGCTCACCCGCATCCCTGTGGCATAAAGCACTTCCAATATGGCCTGGTTTCTTTGACCCAACGGATCCTCCAAGTCACTGACCTCAAACAACTTCTCCAATTCCTCAAGGTAAAGGAAACCCGGAATTGGCTTATCTTGTTTCGGAAGACTTACATACTTGAACGGATTGCTGGCAACCAGATCTTCCCGCTGCAGAAAATCATAAAACCCTCTCAAAGAGGATATTTTCCTAGACACGGACCTCCTGCTTAACCGGCGATCATATAGTCTAGTAAGAAACAGCCGAACTACCCGGTAGTCCACCATCTTCAGATCATCTATTACCTCTTCAGCCAAAAACTTAAAGAACGTTTCCAGATCATTCTGATAATATTTCACAGTATAAGGCGAGGCATTTTTCTCTATTTGCAGGTACTCAACAAATAGATCGGATGCCTCCATGTAATTTTCCAAACGTTCCACCTCAATTAGCCAATAAATCATATCACACTAGTTATACTGGCGCAACAGATTTAACAAAATTGCAATAAAATTCTGAAACAACTTCAACCTTTTTAATTATACCATATAACTCCGCAAGTTGAACAAACTTTTCTAAATTTTCCTATAAATCATGAAAGAGTCAGAAAATCTTCTCAAGGTGTCAAGTAGGTTGCCTTACCAATGCGTAATTATATCTGTTTCAAAATGAATAGTCAACAAACTGCAATTCTACATGTTTGAAAAATTGATGTCTGTGAAAAATTTGTGAAAAGATACTAATAACGTTATTGCCAAGTAGTTAGTTTATTATTCCTAATTCATTAATTTTTTCTTTTGTCCTTGCTGTTCCCAACTCATATACTTTCCGGTATATTTCTACCATGTATTTGTCATAAGAGGCCCTTTCCTCATCTGCCCCCCATTCATCAAATGGCTTATGGACATAATTGGATGCATCCACCGCCCGCTTATTCCTTTTTATAAAAAGCTGCCTTAATTCTTCAACTTGACCTTCTGTTGCATAGATCTCAAATTCTATTCCGCTGTCAGGAACGGACACCTCGCGAACTTCTTCTGTATCCACTGTTACATAATAGTACTTTTTTTCAGCCAACATTATCCCCTCCTTTATCTAACTTGTTCCCCAATATCTATTAATAAAACCAAGTACATACGCTAAGGGAAAATAGAAAAGCCGCCCGGCATAGCGGGCAGCTTTTTAGCTTTGTGCACTTTCTTCATAATCACAATTAGTACATTGAATCTGTGTCTCTTTCTTCTTCCTTTTTTCTACAAGCAGAGAATCACATTTCGGGCATGGACGAGAAATAGGTTTATCCCACGAAACAAAGTCACAATCAGGAAACTGATCACAACCATAGAACGTACGGCGTTTCTTGGATTTCCGTTCTACAATGTTTCCTTCCTTGCACTTGGGGCATTTAACACCTATTTCTTTAAGAATAGGCTTGGTGTTTCTGCAGTCTGGGAAGTTCGAACATGCAAGAAACTTGCCATAACGGCCCATTTTATAGACCATTTCATGCCCGCATTCTTCACAATCTATTCCGGCAGGCTCGTCTTTGATTTCTACCTTTTCCATTTCCTTCTCTGCGGTCTCTAGACGTTTGCTGAAGCCTTGGTAAAAATTGTCAATAACCTTTATCCACTGACTCTTACCTTCTTCGATTGAATCCAGATCCTCTTCCATTTTCGCTGTGAACTCCACACTGATAATTTCTGGAAAGAACTCTTCAACCAGTCCGCTCACGATGGTTCCTAATTCTGTAGGAAGAAAACGCTTATTATCAATACTTACATATCCTCTGCGCTGGATAGTGTCCAATGTAGGAGCATAAGTGGAAGGGCGGCCAATTCCCAGTTCTTCCAAGGTTCGAACCAGCCTTGCTTCTGTATACCTTGGAGGTGGCTGGGTAAAATGCTGATTCGGCTTGATTTCCTCCGCTTTTACCGTCATCCCTTCTTCCAGTTCAGGAAGCAGCTTATCTTCTTCTTTTTTATTGTCATCGTTACCTTCTACGTAGACTTTCATAAACCCTTTGAATTTTATCTTGGAACCGGTAGCTCGGAATTCTACTCCGTTATTTGTCAAATGCACCGTCATGGTATCCATTACTGCAGGAGCCATTTGACTTGCTAAAAACCGTTCCCAAATCAACTTGTATAATCGGTATTGATCTCTGGAAAGATTGTCTTTTAATGATTTAGGATCCCTTAACGCTGACGTGGGGCGGATAGCCTCATGGGCATCCTGGGCGCCCTCGCTATTTTTAACTGCTTTATTTCCGCCAAGAAATTCTTTACCGTATTTCTCTTCAATATATGTTTTAGCTTCTTCTTTGGCGGTTTCAGAAATCCGGGTGGAGTCGGTACGCATATAAGTTATAAGACCAGTGGTTCCGCCTGCTTTCTTTCCTAAGTCTATTCCTTCATATAATTGCTGGGCAACCATCATGGTTTTTTTCGCCCGGAAATTCAACTTTCTTGCTGCTTCCTGCTGCAAGGAAGAGGTGATAAACGGCTGTGCCGGATTCCTCTTTCTCTCCCGCTTTTTGACTTTGTCCACCAAAAATCCATTTGAGTCCAACTGGCTGGTTATTTCCTTGACATCAGCCTCTGTTTTCAGTTCCTTTTTCTTCCCATTCACACCGTAGAATGTACCTTTGAACGGTTCTTTGTCTTTAAGGAAGTCGGCATCGATGGACCAGTATTCTTCCGGCTTAAAGTTTTCAATTTCCTTTTCCCGGTCAATAATCATTTTCAGGGCTACCGATTGTACACGTCCGGCACTTAATCCCTTTTTCACTTTCTTCCATAATAGTGGGCTGATATTATATCCCACCAGCCGATCAAGAATTCTTCTGGCCTGCTGTGCATCAACAAGTCCTTCATCTATCGAGCGGGGATGTTTAAATGATTCCTTGACGGCATCCTTTGTAATTTCATTGAAAACGACCCGGCATTTAGAATTCTCATCAATATTAAGTATATGGGCCAGATGCCATGCAATTGCTTCCCCTTCTCTATCGGGGTCGGCAGCAAGGTAGATTTTTTTAGCTTTTTTTGCCGCGGATCGGAGTTCCTTCAGGATATCTCCCTTCCCGCGGATTGTTATATATTTTGGTTTATATTCATTTTCAACATCAACAGCCATTTGGCTTTTCGGCAGGTCCCGAATATGCCCCATCGATGCTTTTACTTTATATTTTTTTCCTAAATATCGTTCAATCGTTTTCGCCTTTGCCGGCGACTCAACGATTACCAGATAATCTGACATGATCTTTCCTCCCAAAATGAGGTTGCAATAAAAAATTATAAATCGTCACTAATACTAAATAGATACGAAGCTTTTGTCAAACATATGTGAAAAAATGCCCAACTATGATAGCGCTTTCCATATACTTATAGATTGGAAAGATTCTTTCCAAGAGTTTCCCAATCTTCCAGTATGTCATTCGGCTCCATCACCAATTTAGCTCCATCTTGGATCATTCTATTACATCCACTGGATTGAGGATGCAATGGGGACCCTGGCATCGCGTATACTTCCCTGCCCTGATCTAAAGCCTGTCCCACGGTGATCAATGTTCCGCTTCTCTCCGTTGCTTCTATTACCAATGTTCCATAACTTAAACCGCTAATAATCCGGTTTCTTTCGGGGAAGTGAAACTTACTTGGTGGAGTATGCGGGGGATACTCTGATAATAAGAGACCTTTCTCTGCTATTTGTTTAAAAAGAATTTCATTTTGCCTTGGATAGATATGGAGAAAGCCGCTGCCGAGTACAGCAATTGTTTTCCCTCCATTATAAAGTGCCAATCTGTGGGCATAACTGTCGATGCCTTTGGCCATCCCGCTGACAATCAGACAGTCCTTTTCCAACAGTGGGGGGATAATGAACTTCATTTTGGCTGCTGCTTCTTCCGTTGGATTTCTTGTTCCGATGATGCTTAAGGAAGGGTGATGCTTAAGCAGCTCAACATTTCCCAAGGCGTACAATACGAGTGGCTGGTCTTTTATTGGTTTTATCATAGGGGGATAGATTTCGTCAACTATTGTGATGATTTGATAGTGCCGGTCGTCACTCTCTACTTGCTGCCATAGTTGTTCATTATGGTAGTCCCTATGAAGTTGTGCAGCTCTTGGTTGAGTTAGGGGAAATGTATTGGATATTTCTTGAGGAGATAGTGTTGGAAGAAGATTTAATGAAGGATCTTTTTTTAATATCATTCGGATAGTTTTTCTGGTAATGCCTTTGCAGCGATGCAGCACTATTAATTTTTTACGAAATTGTTTCAAGTAATTCACCTTCCTAAGATAAGTATAATAAACCGGACCCTATTATCAGGCCCGGTTTTCATCAGTAATTACGTATTAATGAGTTTTGCATTTTTCTTTTAATCCTTTTTCTTCAAGCACACCAATCATCGTTTCACCAATGACTGCCGGGGTTTCAGCAACCTTAATGCCACATTCGTTCATAACACGGATTTTCTCTTCAGCAGTACCTTTTCCGCCGGAGATGATGGCACCCGCATGACCCATCCGCTTTCCAGGAGGTGCAGTAGTACCTCCGATAAACCCGACGACAGGTTTGGACATATTGGCCTTCACCCATTCTGCGGCTTCCTCTTCTGCTGTTCCACCAATTTCACCAATCATCACAACTGCTTCCGTCTCAGGATCCTCATTAAAAGCCTTCAATACATCGATAAAGTTGGTGCCGTTTACAGGATCCCCTCCAATACCGACTGCAGTTGTTTGGCCATACCCTTCTTCAGAGAGTTGATGTACTGCTTCGTATGTGAGGGTGCCGGAACGGGAGACTACCCCAATATGCCCTTTTTTATGAATGTAACCAGGCATAATCCCGATTTTAGTTTCATCTGCTGTGATCACACCTGGACAGTTAGGACCGACAAGTCTTGTTTTCTTGCCTTCCAGGTAACGTTTCACTTTCACCATATCCATTACTGGTATATGCTCCGTGATACAGATGACGAGTTCAATTTCAGCATCGGCAGCCTCAATGATTGCATCAGCTGCAAATGGAGCCGGCACATAGATGACGGATGCAGTTGCACCTGTCTCATCCACCGCATCTTTTACAGTATTAAAGACAGGCACCCCTTCCACTTCTGTCCCGCCTTTTTTAGGGGTTACACCGCCAACTATTTTAGTGCCGTAGTCCAGCATTTGCTTCGTATGGAATTTGGCAGTACCGCCAGTTATCCCCTGGACAATTACTTTCGTATCTTTATTGATATATATACTCATTTCCGTCCGTCCTTTCTATATGAACTGTACAGTTTATCGATAATATTTCATAGAATAGATATTATTTCACCATAGAAACGATCTTCTCGGCGCCATCAGCCATCGAGCCTGCAGCTGTAATATTCAAACCAGACTCGTCAAGTATCTTCTTGCCCATCTCCACATTCGTACCTTCCAGACGTACAACAAGCGGGATATCCAGGCCAACCTGTTTAGTTGCTTCCACAACACCTTCAGCAATTACATCACATTTCATAATGCCGCCGAAAATATTGACAAAGATCCCTTTCACGTTGGAATCTGACAGAATGATCTTGAAAGCTTCTGTTACTTTCTCAGCAGTCGCACCGCCCCCAACGTCCAGGAAGTTTGCGGGCTCTCCACCGGAATGCTTAATGATATCCATCGTAGACATAGCAAGCCCTGCACCATTGACCATACAGCCGATATTTCCATCGAGTGCCACATAACTTAGGTCATACTTGGATGCTTCTATCTCTTTTTCATCCTCTTCATCCAGATCGCGTAATTCCTGGACGTCTTTTTGACGGAACAATGCATTATCATCAAAGTTCAACTTGGCATCCAGCGCCAGTACTTCCCCATCGCCTGTTGTTACCAATGGGTTGATTTCCGCTATAGAACAGTCTTTTTCTACAAACGCCGTGTATAGACCAGTCATAAATTTGACAGCTTGTCCCAGCAGTTCATCCGGAATATTGATGTTGAATGCGAGTCTGCGAGCCTGATAAGGTAATAGGCCGACCACAGGATCGATCACTTCTTGGAATATCTTCTCAGGCGTTTCTGCAGCTACTTCCTCAATTTCTGTACCACCTTCTTCAGAGGCCATCATTACTACACGGGAAGTTGCTCGATCAAGTACAACACCGACATAGTACTCTTTCTTTATGTCGCTTCCCTCTTCAATTAGCAAGCGCTTAACTTCTTTGCCCTCAGGCCCAGTCTGGTGGGTCACAAGCGTCTTTCCCAGAATCTCATCCGCGTATGTACGAACCTCATCCAGGTTCTTCGCAATTTTGACACCGCCGGCCTTACCGCGTCCACCGGCATGAATCTGTGCTTTTACTACTGTGACGGCACTGCCGAGCTTTTCGGCTGCTTCCACGGCTTCATCCACACTATGTGCAACGTATCCATTGGGAACGTTTACACCAAATTCTCGCAAAATATCTTTGCCTTGATATTCATGAATATTCATCTTAAATCCTCCTATCAATGTTCATGCATTCCTATTGTATAAAAAAACTGCATATTTCACAACTTATTGAAAAAATAAATTGTCATAAATCTGTCAGGATTCTTTTTTTCGGCTCATTTCCTGATCTGTTCGATATATAAAAGCGAAAACTTCTGCTACTGCCTGGTACAATTCCTCTGGAACCGTCTCATTGATATTCAACTCGGACAATAATCCGACAAGCGTGCTATCTTCCACTACCGGTACATTGTTCTCTTTGGCTTTTTGGATGATATTTTCAGCTGTCAGCCCTTTTCCCACCGCCGATACGGAAGGTGCATGGTCTTTTGATTGATTATAACGGAGAGCGGCAGCCTGCTTCCTGTAATCTTTCATATACGGTAATCTACTCCTCTATAGGGGTTTATTTGTTCCTTCTGCCTATTTTCCTCTTCTTTTGCCAGTGGTTTGAAAGAAACTGAATCAAGCTGATATTCAACACCTGCCAGACCGCTCTTCAATATAGGCCGGAGCGCCTCAGTTAAGTTTTCCAGCTGTTCATAATTATCGTTGTAGACAACCATCAACAGCCTCCTCTTTTGGATATGTATATCAATCATGGTCTGCTTTAAATGTTCCAATTCTAGTTGAAAGAGAACTCTGCAATGGTCAGGGTCTATCTCGCCATCCTTTTTCCTCCTTCCCTCAAAATGAAGGTTTATATCATTCTTTAATCCCAGTTTTTCCGCCGGTACTTGCAGTTGGGAATGGATAAAAGGGCCATTTTCTACTACAGACTCCAGTTGCATACCAGTAATGTAGTGCAGAAGCTGTTGCAGACTATCCTTCCTCATGCCGGTATTTTGGCCGCTTTGCTGTATGGACAATAGCATCGATTTAATTGATTCCGTATCCCTGCCCTGGGCCAGTGAATATTCATAATCCAGCCCAATAGCTTTTATGGTTTGCTGTAGATGGCTGATGAACTGTTCTTTAATGGCAGCAGAAAGAAAAGGTTTCCCTGTATCTGGTGATGGATTGATGTTATGCGATAGCTCCCGCCCGGTTAGAGAAGGTTGGTTTACCTGCCGGGATCCTTTAGTGGCACTCCCTGTCAAATGACTTAGAGCCAGGTAAAGTTGTCGCAAACTTTTTTCCTCTCCAATTTCGCGTAATACGGACTGCAAGAGACTGTTTAAGCTGCCCTGTGTTCTTTTACCGAGCAAAGCAGAGAACACTGCTTCACTGACAGGAATGCCCTTTTCCAGCATTCCCCGAAGGACTTCCGCTGCCTTCGGGGAACCATTTGCTTTATCCAACAGAGAAAGCGCTTCTTTCAGCTGGCTTTCCGTAAATGGGATTCTCTTATGTATCATACTAGCTAGGAAGTCTACGGCCTGATTGGATGCTTTTACCCCCATTTTGTTCAGTAAAGACAAGGTATTAGCCTTTTCATCCCTTCCCAGCCTGTCCCCTATAACTTTAAAATGGATATGTTCTTCTGCTGCCTTTACTTGGAAATGATAGCTTGCTCCTAATGTCAGTGGTATTTCCAATTGTGCAACCACCGACTGTTTTCCCAATTGAATTTGGGCCATCTGGTTGGGAATCAATTGGCGGACCTGGCCGCGGACTATCTGACCGGTTCTGAGATTCTTCAGCGGGTTTTCCACTGCATGGGGGGAACTGACCAGGTTTGTCTGATGGATATTCAATCGGCTGACCTCCTTGTTTTATTCTATAACATTTCTAACGGGGGCAAAGGATTTTCGATGATAGGGAGAACTGCCGTTCCGTCTCAGGCTTTCCATATGGCTCTTGGTCCCATATCCCATATTGGAGGCGAAGTCATACATCGGATATTCCTGATGAAGCTCTTTCATCCTTTCATCTCTTGTCACTTTTGCTAGTATACTGGCAGCTGCAATGGAGATACTTTTGCTATCCCCTTTAATGATGGATTCTGAACTGCAGGGCAGACCGTCTAACTCTAATGCATCGATTAAAAGATGATCAGGTTTTGGGTCAAGTTTGGATACCGCTTCAAGCATGGCCTGCTTTCCTGCTTCGTGGATATTAATTTCATCGATTCTTTCGTTATTGATAATAGAAATGCCATAACTTACTGCCTGTTCTTTGATCATCCCGCAAAACCGTTTTCTCGATGTTTCGCTTAATTGCTTGGAATCATTCAATCCAAGCAATTTAAAATCCGCTGGGAGAATTACGGCTGCCGCCACAACCGGACCAGCAAGAGGGCCTCTTCCGGCTTCATCGATTCCTGCTATGTACGTTTTTCCAGCCAGGCGAGCCTCTCTTTCAAATATTCCCATCTCACGAAAGTTATCCTCCAGCTGTTTCTTCATCCTTTTTTCTTTCTCATAGGCCTTCACCAGGCTTTGAACACCTTTTCTTTCATCTTTTTTGAGTTCATTGACATCCTGCTCATCCAACTCTCCACTCTTTAATAACTCCTTCAATACACGTATCGGTTGTTTCTCCATATCGCACCTGTCTTTCTCTATATCGGTTGATTTATATGTATAATCAAGAAAAATAAAACAGGCACCCATCAAAGATGCATGCCTGCAAGTTTATACGGTTTCCAATGTTACTCTTCCGAGCCTGCCCGTCCGGAGGTCTCTCAGCACAATGTCCGCCACTTTATCAAAATTCACATTGCCGCCGCTTTCCAGGGCACCCCTCTGCCTGCCGATAGAGGTAAAGATCTCCCACATATCCTCCATGTCCTCTTCGATCTGATACCTTTCCTGAAGTGAACCGGGATAGGAGTCCTGCATATAATTTATAACAAAAGCAGTGATATCCTGAAGGGAAAGCAACTGATCCTTGATCGTCCCGATAGCGGCAAGCCGATAACCTACCTGTTCATCTTCAAACTTCGTCCACAGAATTCCCGGGGTGTCAAGCAGCTCAAAATCCTTTTTGACTTTAATCCATAGCTGCTGTTTAGTAACTCCAGGCTTATCCCCTGTTTTTGCAATTTTTTTCTTTGCCAGCCGGTTGATCAGCGTTGATTTTCCCACGTTGGGAATCCCCACAATCATGGCCCTGGCTGGCCGGGGCTGAATACCTTTTCTCTTCAGTTTTTCCATTTTTTCCTGGCCCATTTCCTTCGCCAGCTGTATTACTCGCTGAACGTCGGCTTTTTGATTGACATCTACCGCGATAGCGGGTATGCCTTGACTCTCGAAGCTGGCAATCCACCGATCTGTCTGCTGAGGGTCCGCCAGATCTTTTTTCATCATTATTATCATCTTCGGTTTATTTTGCAGTACTTGCTGCAGCATTGGATTCTGTGAAGACAATGGAGTTCTGGCGTCAACCAGCTCCATTACAAAATCAACGAGTTTTAATTTTTCTTCCACTTCCCGCCTGGCTTTTGCCATATGGCCAGGAAACCATTGTATAGCCATGTTTCACCCTACTCTCCGACTAGTTGTATTCGCTCCGGAGGCCAATAGATCAAGCTTGCTTCGCCGACGATTTCCTCCATGGGAATTACTCCGAGCATGCGGCTGTCAGTAGAATTGCCTCGGTTGTCCCCTAAAACGAATAAATGGCCTTCCGGGACAGTTTCATGATTACCTGGGAGGTTTTCCAAGGTAAAGTCGGTTGTATGCTGCTGATACCCTTTCCCTTCCATGAACGGTTCCTCTACTGGCTCTCCATCTATATATAATACATTGTCCTCGTATGCGACATGTTCCCCCGGCAGCCCGATGACACGCTTGATGAAATCCTGCTGGGCTGAGGCATGGAATACTACAATATCAAACCGTTCTGGTTCGCTCACCTGGTAAATAAATTTATTGACGATCATTTGATCCCCATTCTCCAATGTTGGCAGCATGGATGGTCCATCTACCACGATCGGGGCAAAGAAGAACATCCGAACTATAAATGCCAGACCGAATGCTATCAGTAATGCCTTTACCCAGTCAAACCAGTCGCTCTTCCCATTCTTTTCTTTGTTTGCCATGTGTTCCCCTCCGGCACCTGCATATTCTCTCTCTCATATATTGTAATCCAGCAATCTGTCTTCATTCAACTTTTTTCATTCTGTCTAAGTATACAAAAAGGAGCTTGTGCATATGTATGAACAAGCTCCTTCCCTTCCGCAATTTTTATCAAATTACATGGATTAGCGACGTTCTTTAATACGAGCTGCTTTTCCGCGAAGATTACGCAGATAGTACAGTTTCGCACGACGTACACGACCACGGCGGGTTACTTCAATCTTATCAATCCGAGGCGAGTGCAATGGGAAAGTACGCTCCACACCAACACCGTAAGAAATTTTTCTCACTGTGAATGTTTCACTGATCCCACCGTTCTGGCGTTTGATGACAACACCTTCAAACACCTGGATACGTTCGCGGGTACCCTCTACAACTTTCACGTGAACCTTCAAGGTATCACCAGGACGAAAGTCAGGATGGTCCGTACGAAGCTGATCTTTTGTGATGTCTGCAATAAGATTTTGCATTTGTTTCACTCCTTCCAAACCAATGCTCATGCTTCTCTAGGGAACAGCGGAACATCGTTTATACGGCTCAGGAACCTTGCCTAAGCACAACAATTAATATACCATAATCAAACAGGAAGTTCAACTGCTTCCCATTATAAAAATTAGCAAGCAATGTTTATACTTCTTCTCTTTTGATTTCCTCCAACAGCAGCTTATCCTCTTTAGATAATTCAAGCTTCCCAAGCAGATCTTTTCTGCGTCTGTAGGTTCTTCTCAATGACTCCTTTTTCCTCCAGGAAGCGATCTTTGCATGGTCTCCCGACATAAGAATATCCGGCACTTTCATCCCTCGGAAATCTGCTGGCCTTGTGTATTGTGGATGTTCCAGCAGTCCGGTGGAAAAGGAGTCCTCGGGTGCAGAAGCATTATTGCCGAGCACATCCGGAAGCAGCCGGACGACACTATCGACAATTACCATGGCACCTAGTTCTCCTCCGGTGAGTACATAATCGCCGATAGATATCTCATCTGTGACAAGATGTTTACGAATTCTTTCATCATATCCTTCATAATGTCCACAAATGATGACCAGATGTTCTTCCGCAGCCAACTCCTCTGCTTTCGTTTGACTGTATGGTTCTCCTTGAGGGCACATGAGCACCACCCGAGGTTTTGTGCCGCTTTCTCTAGTGACATCCTCCACAGCATCGAACACCGGTTGCGGAGTCAGTACCATTCCAGCGCCTCCACCATATGGGTAGTCATCAACTTTTTGGTGTTTATTTGTCGTATAGTCCCGAAAGTTCACCAGATTATATTGATACTTTCCCTTTTCATGTGCCCTTTTAAGAATGGAAGAATCAAATACACCGGAAATCATCTCAGGAAAAAGGGTCAAAATATCGATTTGCATCAGTCCAGCAGTCCTTCCATTGGCTCGATAGTCACTTTCTTCGCTTCCACGTCCACATCCTTGACGACTTCTTCAATATATGGCAGAAGGATTTCTTTCCCTTTCGGTTGTTTCACAACCCAAACGTCATTTGCCCCTGGTGAGAGAATTTCCTTAATGACCCCGAGCATATCACCTGAACTGGTGTAGACTTCACAGCCGATAATTTCATGGTAGTAAAATTCGTTTTCTTCCAGCTCTGTCAGCTGATCCTCCGAAATCTTGAGGTTCTTGCCTTTGAATTGCTCCACATCATTTATATTTTCATAACCCTCAAACCGTATGAGGTCAAATCCCTTATGTTGGCGATGGGCAGCAATTGTCAATACTTGGGGCTGAGCATCGTTTTCATCTGCAATGTATACTTTCTTCCCTGTATCAAACCTGTCTTCAAAGTCACTGATGCGCAAAACTTTCACATCACCGCGAATACCATGTGTATTTACAATCTTTCCGATCTTAAACATATTAGCCATATTATCACCTGCTAGTTGTCAATTCGTTGGACGTAGCCATCCTTGATTATGATGGCCTGGTCCTGTGTAATTTCTTCCCAATGCGTTCCCACTTCCACCTCAACAAGAGCTTCAACTTCCGTCTCGGTTATTTCGCTGCCCATCTCCAGCATGTCCAGCTGGTCTATTTTAAAATCAATCATCTTCATTTTATCTTTTCTGTCATCTATTTCCTTTTGAAAACGCTGATGTACCTCTTGCTTGGACACCCCTGGTTTATTCTGCAGCTTCCTCTGTTCAAACCTGAGCTGTTGACACTCTTGTTCAAGCCGCATTTTTGCCTTTTGAAAGTTCTCATAGATTTTCCCTTTGCTTTTCTCTGTGACAATTTGTTTGACAGGAACCTTTTTTATTATTTTCACGGCATTTCCTCACTCTCACAGCATGTCTGGAGTAAACAGAAGAATTATGTGTAAAAGGGAAAGAGGCCAATATCCCCTTTCCCTTTACATAATATCCAAATAAATACGTTTGTTTCCATTGGCTTTGGCAGCATAGACAACCGTACGGATTGCCTTGGCTACCCTCCCATTTTTACCGATCACCTTACCTGCATCTTCTGGGTGAACCTGAAGATGATAGACAACCCTTGTATCTTCTTCTCTTTCCGATACAGCGATATCCTGGGGATGATCGACCAATGGCCTTACAATCGTCTCAATTAGGGCTTTCACGAAATCACACCACTTTACTATTGGTTTTTCTGTTCGTGGAATTTCTTCATAATGCCTTCTTTTGAAAATAGATTGCGGACTGTATCACTTGGCTTCGCACCTTTTGTCATCCAATCAAGTGCTTTTTCTTCATCTATTTTAACTTCAATTGGATTAACTACCGGGTTATATGTTCCGATCTGTTCAATGGAACGTCCGTCACGTGGAGCACGTGAATCAGCAACTACAATGCGGTAGAAAGGATTTCTTTTGGAACCCATACGCTTTAAACGAATTTTTACTGCCATGTCTTGCACCTCCAATAAATGTTTATCACAAGTTTAGATTCTAACAGAAACTTTTCTGTCTGTAAAGTGTTTTTCCATTACATGAATGGGAAGTTCATTCCCTTGCCTTTTTTTCCTTTTTGCATGTTGGTCATCTGCTTCATCATTTTCTTCATTTCCTCAAACTGTTTCAACAGACGGTTGACTTGAGAGACAGAAGTCCCCGACCCTCTGGCAATCCGTTTTTTACGGCTGGCATTCATCAACCCTGGATCCTGGCGCTCCGCCTTGGTCATGGATTGGATGATTGCCTCTACATGAGCAATCTGCTTCTCATCAAGCTGGGCATTTTTCAGCCCTTTCATTTTATTGGCGCCCGGAATCATAGACATCAGCTCATCCAACGGCCCCATATTCTTGACTTGGCCCATCTGTTCAAGGAAATCATCAAATGTAAAGGACATATTACGCATTTTTTCCTCGAGGTCCTTCGCCTGCTTTTCATCCACATTAGTCTGTGCCTTCTCAATTAAAGAAAGGACATCTCCCATTCCGAGAATACGGGAAGCCATACGTTCCGGATGAAAAGGCTCCAGCTGATCCAGCTTTTCGCCCATACCGGCAAATTTGATCGGCTTGTCCGTAACAGCCTTGATGGAGAGCGCAGCACCGCCTCGTGTATCCCCATCCAACTTAGTGAGTACAACGCCGGAAATATCGAGCTGTTCATTGAAGCTTTCAGCGACATTGACAGCATCCTGGCCGGTCATGGCGTCCACTACAAGGAATATTTCCTGTGGACCGACAGCAGACTTGATTTCCTGAAGTTCATCCATAAGGTCATTATCCACGTGCAGCCGGCCGGCAGTATCAATGATCACATAATCATGATGTTCCTCTTTTGCCTTTGCAACTGCCTGCTTCGCAATTTCTACCGGATTGGCATCCGTTCCCATCGAGAATACAGGCATCTCCAATTGATTGCCTAATGTCTCTAACTGGTTGATAGCAGCCGGGCGATACACATCCGCTGCAACCAATAGCGGGGAACGGTTATGTTTTTTCCTCAGGTGGTTGGCAAGCTTCCCGGTAGTGGTGGTCTTACCCGCACCTTGCAGTCCGGCCATCATAATAACTGTCGGCGGCCTGTCGGCGACGGCTATTTTGCTCTGTTCTCCGCCCATCAGCTCTGTAAGTTCTTCCTTCACCACTTTGATTACCTGCTGGCCAGGTGTAAGACTTTCCATTACTTCCTGACCGACAGCTCGTTCTTTGATGCGTTTGATCAAATCTTTGACGACTTTAAAGTTTACATCAGCTTCCAGCAAGGCCAGACGGACTTCCCGGGTCATTTCCTTTACATCCTGCTCTGATACCTTTCCTTTGCCTGTGATTTTTTTTATCGTTCCTTGTAATCGTTCGGCAAGTCCTTCAAAAGCCATAGAAGGTGCCCCCCTAATCTAATTCTTGTAATTGATTGATAATCTCCCGAATATCATCATCCTGTATTCTATTTTCCAGCTTGGAAATAAGCATGGAACGCTTATTGAACTTATCATAAAGATGGAGTTTATCTTCATATGTCTCCAGCATTGCTTCCGTTCTACGGATATTATCATATACAGCTTGACGGGAAACCTGGAATAACTCGGAAATTTCGCCAAGTGAATAATCTTCCAGATAATACATCTCCATATAATTTCGCTGTTTGGGTGTAAGCAGTGCCTGATAGAAATCGAATAAATAATTGATGCGTGTCGTCTTTTCCAGCAATCCTTCCACCCCTTGTTAAGTGAATTACCTTTACATTTTCATGATAACGGAGGAATTGCAGCCTTGTCAAGCTGCCCTCCCCTATTCTCCTTCTTCTTCGAGCATATCAGCAAACAATCCGTAGACGAATGCGTGTGCATCAAAACCACGCATGTCTTCCACCTGCTCACCAAGGCCGACAAATTTCACTGGTATATTCAACTCATTACGGATTGCCAGAACAATCCCGCCTTTGGCCGTCCCATCAAGCTTGGTCAATACAATTCCCGATACTTCCACTGCTTCTGAAAAGGTTTTCGCCTGCAACAAGGCATTCTGTCCTGTCGTTGCGTCCAACACAAGCAGCACTTCATGCGGGGCACCGGGGATTTCCCGCTCAATCACCCGTTTAACTTTCGAAAGTTCGTTCATCAGATTGACTTTGTTTTGCAGACGACCTGCCGTATCACAAATCAAGACATCCGCGTCTCTGGATTTAGCTGCCTTGATGCCATCATAAATAACTGCTGCAGGGTCGCTTCCGGCTCCCTGCTTAATAACATCGACTCCTGCGCGTTCTCCCCAGACATCAAGCTGTTCAATTGCACCTGCACGGAAAGTGTCGCCAGCTGCCAGCACGACTTTTTTTCCTTCTCCCTTAAGCTTATGAGCCAATTTTCCAATCGAAGTGGTTTTACCGACCCCATTTACGCCGACCACCAAAACTACGGACAGCTCCCCGTTCTGGAGGTTTAATGTCGCCGGTTCTTCCTCCTCCTCTCCATAATAGATTTCTACCAATTTCTCAGAAATGACATCCTTCATATCTTTCGTATCTTTAATGTTCTGGCGTTTCACTTCCATTTCCAGTTCCTCAATAAGATCCATTACTGTAGTGACTCCCACATCTGCAGAAATAAGGACTTCTTCCAATTCTTCGAAGAATTCCTCATCCACTTTACGGTAGCGGGCAATCAAATCATTGATTTTGCCAGTAAAGGAATTGCGTGTTTTCTTCATCCCCTCTTTATATTTCGTGGAAGTCTCTTCCTTTTCCTCTGTCTGGGTAAATCTGCTTTTTAATTTATCCATGAATTTCATACATGTTCCTCCTTATGATTCGATAAGCTCCTTTGTTTCCTCAAGCCGGACAGATACGAGACGGGAGACACCTGATTCCTGCATCGTCACCCCGTACAGAACATCAGCCTCTTCCATGGTCCCTTTTCGGTGGGTGATGACGATGAACTGGGTCTTTTCGCTGTAAAACTTCAGGTATTTTGCAAACCGAGCTACATTAGCCTCATCCAATGCGGCCTCCACCTCATCAAGCACACAAAATGGAACAGGACGCACACGCAGTATGGAAAACAGCAGGGCGATTGCTGTCAATGCGCGCTCCCCGCCGGAGAGGAGACCAAGATGCTGCAGTTTTTTTCCGGGTGGCTGGGCAACGATATCTACACCCGTTTCCAGGATGTTCGTCGGATCTGTCAATTTCAATTGTGCATGACCTCCCCCGAATAACTGCCTGAATACTTCAGAGAACTCCTCCTTTATCTGAGAAAACGTTCCCTCGAACAGTTTTTTCATCTCTTCATCCATTTCCGCTATTACAGTATGGAGAGTATCCTTAGCTTCAGTAAGATCATCCCGTTGCTCAGTAAGGAATTCATACCGTTCCCGTATCCGCTCATATTCATCAATGGCTCCCAAATTTACTGTACCCAGCTGCTCAATATGCTGCTTCATCTGTTCGACAAGTTTTTGAACAGTCTCTACCTCATCTGTCTGCGGATAGGAACTGCTGGCTTTTTCAAAGGTTATGGTATACTCTGTCTCCAAGCGTGTCAGCCGGTTCTCCATATCTACATCCAGTCTGTTGACATGCACTTCCTTCTGCTGAATGGAAGATGTTATATCCTGATGTATCTCTTCTTCTTTTTTTATGCTCATTTCGTGAGCTTCTATTTCCTTGTTAAGCCGGTGTCGTTCCGCCCTCAAATGCTCAATTTTCTCCGACAATTGATATTTTTGTTCTTTTTGCGTTTGAATGGACTTCTCCAATTCTTCTTCTGTAAGATCGGATTCATTCAAATCATCCAAGTTACGTAGTTCCTGTGCGTATTTGTCATACCGAGCCTCCATCTCTTCCAGTTGCCGCTCGAGTGTCTCGGTCTTTTCCAGCTGGTTTTTCCGTCTTTCTTCCTGTTCTGCTAATTCCACTTGCTTGTCATGGATCTCCTGTTGCATATGTTCCTTGTTTTCCTGGAAACTAGCCTCCTGCTCGGTCAACCGGCTGATTTCCTCTTCCAGGACAGCTAACTTATCTGCGAGGACTGTTAGCTCCTTTTCCAAGTATTCTTCACGATCACGCAGCTGTTTAGTATCCTGTTCAAATTGCTGTTTATCCTGATCATAAATGGCAAGGTTTCCATCCAGAGAATTTTTCTTTCCTTCCAGCTCTTTATAGGAGGATTCCAACTTATTCAATGATTGCCTAGCAATCGATAAATTTTCCTCTTCTCTATCCAGTTTTTTTTCCAATTCCCCTATTTCCCGTTTCTTTTTTTGCACTTTCCATTCAAATTCTTCAATCTTACTTTGATAATCCACCAGTTTATATGTAGCTTCTTCCAAATCTTTTTCCCGTGAAAACAGGGACTGGTTTGTTTTTTTCTTTGCTCCACCGGTCATGGACCCGCCTGGGTTTACCACGTCCCCTTCCAGTGTAACTACCCGATACTTCCCCCTGACCTTACCAGCTATATCATTAGCATCTTTCAGGGTCCTGGCTATTACAACATGTCCCATTAAATGATTGGCCACTTTTCTATAAGTTTCATCCATAGTCACCAAATCTGCTGCTATACCAATAAAACCCGGGTGCGTTTGCGCGGAGGCAAGCATGTCCTTCGAAACAAATCGTTCTTGTATGGAAGCTAGTGGAAGGAAGGTTGCGCGTCCTTGATTCATTTTCTTCAGCCAGTTGATTGCATTTCTTGCAGCATGATTATCTGTGACCACGATATGCTGAGCCTGCCCGCCGAGTACAGTTTCTATTGCAGTTATATAATCTTTTGGAACATCAGTCAGTTCGATGACCGCACCATGGATTCCTGCGAGTTTTGCATCTTCACGTGCTTTAAGAACTGCTTTGACCCCTTGGAAAAATCCCTGAAAGTCCTCTTTCATCTCCTCCAGCATTTCTTTACGGGATTTTAATTTTTCAATATATTGATAACCTTGATAGAGTTTAGTCTGTGATTCCTGGAAATCTTTCCTCCCGGTATCCAGTTCTTTTTTAAGCCGGCCGATCTCCTGGCTCTTTCCTTTTTCCAGTTTTGCCTGGTCTTGCCATTCTTTCCGGGCTTCCTCCAACCTTTCCTCCAAATCCTCGCGGGAAGAAAGCAGTCCTTTAAACTTCTCCGCTTGCATCGATCTCTTGCCGGATATTTGCTCGATCTGCTGTTTTACTGATTGTTTTTCATTACGCTTAGCAGCTTGTGTATTGAGCAGCTCAATATAATCGGACTTGAGATCTTCTATCTGTTCCGCGATGCTTTCCTTTCCTGCCTTCAGCTGCCCTTTCAACTCCTGGATTTTATTCTTGGTTTTTTGTCTCGCAGTATCCAGATCCGCCAGCTTTTTATTTTCTTTTACGACTTGGTCATGCAGTTCACCTATGCGTTCTGCCGTCTGCTGCCGATTCGCTTCCAACTCGGTTTTCCGCTCTCCAAAATGCTTCGTGCGCTCATCCATCAGCCGCTTCTGGCCTTCAAACTTTTCGAGGTTCTGTGTAGCCTCCAACAGCTTGGCATGCAGAGAATCAATATCATCATCGAGTTGCTGGAGGCGGTTCCTTTCCTCTTCAATCTTCTCATTCTTCTTTTGGATTGACTTTTTCAGCCTTTGTTCCTCTTCCGTTTCCTGTTCAAGCTCCTTGGAAAGTTTTTTCCATGCTTGATGAAGCCCTGAAATCTCTGTCACCAAGAGAGTGATTTCTCTGTCCTTCAATTTCTCTTTCAATTCCAGATACTTTCGTGCCGATACTGCCTGTTGTTCTAGCGGGCCAATCTGCTGTTCTATTTCATGTATGATATCTTCCACGCGATGCAGATTCTCTTGGGTTTCGGCCAATTTATATTCGGCCTTCTTTTTCCGCTGCTTATATTTCAGGACGCCTGCTGCTTCTTCAAATATGGTTCGCCTCTCTTCCGGCTTGGAACTGAGAATTTCTTCCACCTTCCCCTGGCTGATGATGGAAAATGCTTCACGGCCCAATCCTGAATCCATAAAGAGATCAACGATATCCTTCAATCTGCAGGACTGTCTATTGATATAGAATTCACTTTCTCCGGATCTATAGACTCTTCTTGTTACACTTACTTCTTCATAATCAAGCGAAAGGGACTGATCATGATTATCAAGAACTAACGTAACTTCAGCGAAATTCAGCGCCTTTCTTGTATCACTGCCTTGGAAAATGATGTCTTCCATCCTGGAGCCCCTAAGGGATTTAACCGACTGTTCGCCAAGCACCCATCTAATGGCGTCGGTTATATTACTTTTTCCGCTGCCATTGGGCCCTACGACTGCTGTGACACCAGGTACAAAGTCGACATTTATTTTTTCAGCGAAAGACTTGAAGCCTACGCTTTCCAGCTGTTTTAAATACATATACATTTCTCCTATTTATTGACAAAAAAAACCACCGTATAACAGCCATTTTCTCATTCAATTCTAAAAATAATTTGGCTTTTTTCCGCATTTATTTTATCATAAAGTCAGATACAAAAGAAGTGCAGAGGGAGTGCTCAAATGACTTTGGAAAATGCATCGAGGGAAAATATGAAGATTATACTTGATGGACTCGCAGACAAATTAAATGTGGTTAACCGTACATTGATGGATCCGGATGATTACGATCTCGGCAAATATGATGAATTGAAATTCATGTACGATATGGTTCAGCAGAAAGGCAGCCTCAGCGCCGCTGAAACCCAGGCCTTCATTGAAGAGCTGCGTACCGTCCGAAAAAATTAAACGATCTAACCTAACGCTTGCAAATGGATAAAACTTAAGCTTTTGTGTTTTTACTTAAAAAGCTGGCATTTCAAAGAATGCCAGCTTTTTTCAGTTATGGTATTTATCAAGAGCTTTTTTAGCTGCACGTTGTTCGGCTTCTTTCTTGGTTCTCCCGATACCTTCTCCGGAAACCTTCTCATCGATGAACACTTGTGCTACAAATTCCTTATTATGGGACGGCCCCACTTCTTTTACAATCTTGTATTCCACCGCCAGGTTCTTATATTGTTGGATCAGTTCCTGCAACTGACTCTTATAATCCATCGCATGCGAAAAAGCACCCGTATTGATTTTAGGGAAAACATGTTCTTCCAGGAACTTAAGAGATATATTAAAACCTTGGTCGAGATATAGAGCTCCAAGGAATGCTTCAAATACATCGGCTAATAACGCCGGCCTTTCTCTCCCGCCTGTCTGTTCTTCCCCTTTGCCAAGGAGTATATGAGAACCAAAACCCAGCTCCTGGGCAAAGTTCATCAGAGAAGGCTCACAGACAATAGCTGCACGCAGCTTTGTCATTTCCCCTTCCGGCATATTTGAATTCTTTCGGAACAGATACTGGGAAACACCTAGTTCAAGGACAGCATCCCCTAAAAACTCAAGTCTCTCATTATCCTCATAATTCTCCTGTCGATGCTCATTCACATAAGATGAATGGGTAAAAGCTTGTCTGAGTAACTGATGGTCATTAAAAGTGATACCTAACTGCTCCTCCAATTTCTGAGCGTCCATCGGCGTCACCTCCGATTCTCAAATATACGGAAAGCCCCGCTTATGCGAGACTTTCAATTGTTTTATGAGGCTTTCAACTATTGTAAACTATTTATGTAGTTTACAGCATCGCCAACTGTATTTATTTTTTCAGCTTCCTCATCAGCAATTTCCATATCAAATTCGTCTTCAAGTTCCATCACCAATTCAACAACGTCCAAGGAATCTGCCTCCAAGTCATCTTTGAAGGACGCTTCCATTGTTACTTGGGATTCTTCTACATCAAGACGATCCACAATGATTGCTTTTACTCTATCAAAAACGTCTGCCATCTGCACTCACCCCCTTTCAAGTCAGCTTTTTTTAAGGCTACATCACCATACCCCCGTCGATATGGATCGTCTGCCCGGTGATATACTCTGCATCATCCGACACAAGAAAACGGACGACATCGGCAACATTCTGGGGTGTGCCCAGTCTGCGCAGAGGGATCATCGGCAGCATTTCCTCTTTTTGATCCTCCGACAGCTTATCCGTCATATCAGTGGTAATGAATCCAGGGGCCACTGCATTAACGAGAATATTCCTGGAGGCCAATTCTTTGGCTGTTGACTTCGTAAATCCGATGACTCCAGCTTTGGCCGCAACATAATTCGCCTGCCCAGGGTTGCCGCTCACACCGACAATGGAGGCAACATTTACGATCTTTCCAGCTTTCTGTTTCATCATTTGCCTTGTTACAGCTTTCGTACAGACAAACACACCTTTTAAATTTGTATTAATAACTTGGTCAAACTCATCCTCTTTCATTCGCATCAGAAGATTATCTCTGGTAATACCGGCATTGTTGATCAAGATATCCAAACTGCCGAACTCCTTTGTCACCTGCTTGACCATTTCTTTTACTTCCGATTCATCCGCCACATCTGCCTGAATTGTCAGCGCACGGCCCCCGAGATTTTCTACTTCCTGAGCTACTTCCTGAGCTTTAGCTTCATTGCCTGCATAATTGATGGCCACATTCGCTCCCTTGCCGGCCAGTTCGAGCGCAATAGCGCGGCCGATTCCACGGGACGCCCCTGTAACCAGTGCATTCTTACCGTTCAACATTAAGATTCCTCCTTGTACCATTTAAGGAATTTATCGAGAGAATCTGCATCCTGCACAGCAAAGGTAGGAGTTCTACGGCTGATTTTCCGCACAAGGCCGCTGAGTACTTTACCATTGCCCACCTCGACAAATGCCTCGGCACCTTTGTCTATCATATGCCGGATTGATTCTTCAAACCGCACCGGTGAATAGAGCTGTTTTATCAATAATTCCTTTATTTCCTGTTGATCTGTTACCGGCTGGGCGGATACATTAGCAAACACTGGAATATTAGCATCCTTGATTTGCACATTTTCCAGGTACTCAGCAAATTCTTCATTAGCCGGCTTCATCAACCGGGAATGGAATGGACCGCTGACATTCAGGGGCAGAACACGCTTGGCTCCCTTTTCTTTCAATACTGCAGCAGCCTGGTCAATCCCCTCCACAGATCCGGAAATAACTATCTGGCCAGGGCAGTTTAAATTAGCGAGATCGGCTGTGTCTTCAACTTCATTCAACCCTTCTTCCACTTCTTCCTTGGACAATCCTAATACAGCCGCCATGGTTCCTTTGCCTTTTGGAAATGCCTGCTCCATCAGCCGTCCTCGAGTTTGAACAAGAGGCAGAGCCTCTTCCAGTGTCAATGCTCCTGCTGCAACCAATGCACTATACTCTCCAAGACTGTGTCCGACCGTCATTATAGGCTGCACTTCTTCTTTCAGTAGAAGTGTATGGACAGCTATACTGGACAGCAATAGAGCCGGCTGGGCGTTCTCCGTTTCGGTCAATGTAGCTTCAGGCCCTTCAAACATCAGGCTGGAAAGATCCATACCTAGAGATTCGTTGGCTTCCTGGTAAAGTTCTTTGATAGACGGATATGTATCATAAAAATCCTTCCCCATTCCCACAGCCTGGGAGCCTTGTCCAGGAAACATAAATGCTACCTTTTTCATTCGTTCGTCTCCTCCTTCTCCTGTCGGATTGATTCCATGGTAGTTTTGATAGTGTCAGCCACCTTATATTCAACCATATGGCCTGCTTGCCTGATGGCATTAAATACAGCCCTGCGGTCAGATGAGCCATGGGCTTTGATGACGGGAGCTGCCAACCCGAACAGACCTGCTCCTCCATACTCGGAATAATCCAGCTTCTGCTGCAGTCCTTTCAGGTCTTTCTTGACCATCCCGGCTGCAATTTTTGTTTTGGTGGATGACATGAATGTCTCTTTAAGCATGGAAAACATGGTCAGAGCTGTCCCTTCAATGGTCTTGAGTGCGACATTGCCACTGAAACCATCAGTCACCACGACATCAGCTACACCTGAGAGAATATCCCGCGCTTCTACATTACCAGTGAAGTTGACAGGGGCTTCCTTCAATAAATCGAAGGCCTTTTTGGTAAGTTCATTCCCTTTCCCGTCCTCTGTGCCGACATTCAGCAGTCCTACAGTTGGATTGAAGATCCCCCGCACTTGTTCAGAATAGATGGACCCCATGATTGCATACTGAAGCAGGTGGTCGGGCTTTGCATCCACATTAGCCCCAACATCCAACAAAAGAAATCCCTTGCCGTCGACTGTAGGCAGGGTCGGACTCAATGCGGGGCGGTCTATTCCAGGGATCCTGCCGACGACAAACAGCCCCGAGCTCATTAAAGCACCTGTGTTTCCTGCAGAAATGCAAGCATCTGCTCTTCCCTCTTTAACTTCTTTGGCCATCAGCACCAGGGAAGCATTCTTTTTTCTGCGTACCGCCCTGACAGGCTCATCTTCCCCTGTGATGACTTCTTCTGTATGTATGATATCAATATTTTTAGTCTCCGTTAAATACTTCTTGATCTGCTCCTCGTTACCTATCAGGGTGATGGATAAGTTGTCCATTTTAGAAACAGCTTCCATTGCCCCGTGCACAATCTCTTCCGGGGCGTGGTCGCCACCCATGGCGTCTATAGCCATTCTCATAATGTTATTCCCCTTTTTGTTCATTTGACTGATACATGTAAAAGTATCCGCTGAATACTTTCTCGTTTTCTACAAAACTGTTTACATGCACAATAGTGAGGCCTTTCTCATTGATTCCCTCGACAGCAGCCTTGGCAACAACCCGTTCACCCAACTTTACCTGTCGAGTGAATTTCAATTCCGACTTGGCCGTCAATGCCAGTTCATCGTTGATGACTGCCACAGCAAGTGAATTGGCCTGCGCGAACAAATGATGGCCTCTCGCAATATTATTTCTCGAAAAAACATGCTCCGGCCTGATATCTAAAATGGAAATGGCCCGATGGTCAAGTTCCAGATCGATGATTTCACCAATGACCTCTTCGAGTGGCAAAGCTTTTACCGTCTCATTCCACCGATTGCTGGCAACATGTTTGATCCTCTCCCTCAGTTCAGGAATCGAAAGCTCCATCCGGTCCAAGCGGATGGTCTGTATACTTACTTCAAACAAATCGGCCAGTTGTTCGTCGGTGATGAACGGCGTCTCTTCAATTGTCTCCTTCAGCAACTTTTGACGTTCTATTTTGGATTTTTTCATGACTGACCCCATTTTAAACTATTCAAATTCAGGACCGCTTCCATCGGCATATATATCAGGCAGAGCGGTATAAAGAAGGGTCGGACAGCTATTTTTACACCAGAAGATGCTGTCTGATTCCTTCCCTATATCTCCCAAACTGAATATGGCTACCATTTTATGACTTGGTACTAACAGTAATATATAATATGCCTTTTAATTATGCAAGCATTCCAATTAATCCAGTTTGTCCGTAAAGGAGAAATGACGTTCCAGCCAATTTCTAAGTGGCTGGAAGTCGGCATCGTTCTCCAGCAGGTTCCCTTCAATGATCTCCTCTGCATCTTTGCGTGCAGTCTCGAGCGCACGGTAATCATGAACCATATCGGCCACTTTAAATTCAGGCACACCACTCTGCTTCTTACCAAAGAAATCTCCCGGCCCTCTGAGTTTCAAGTCCTCTTCAGAGAGCTCAAATCCATTCGTGGTTTCCGTCATGATTCTCATCCGCTCTTTTCCTGTCTCTCCCTTTGGATCCGCTATAAGAATACAATAACTTTGCTTGTCGCCCCTGCCGACACGCCCTCTCAACTGATGGAGCTGAGACAACCCGAAACGCTCTGCATCATAAATAACCATAATTGTTGCATTTGGAACATTCACTCCTACCTCTACTACGGTGGTAGAAACGAGGACTTGTATTTCGTTTGCTGCGAACTGTTTCATAATGTCATCTTTTTCCTCAGACCTCAGCCGTCCGTGCATTAAGCCTACATTAATTTCAGGGGGATAGTATTCTGCCAGCTGATGATAGAGATCCACCGCATTTTGGATATCCAATTTATCGGATTCTTCGATCAAGGGGCAGATAACATATGCCTGTTCACCCTGCCTAATATGTTTTTCCACAAAATCCAGGATTCTGTCCAGCATATTATCTTTTACCCAGTACGTCTCGATTTCTTTCCTTCCCACAGGCATTTCGTCAATAACCGATACATCCATATCGCCAAAGGCTGTTATAGCCAAAGTTCTTGGAATGGGAGTTGCTGTCATAAACAAAACGTCCGGGTCAAGCCCTTTATCTTTTAGTATTCTCCTTTGTTCCACACCAAACCTATGTTGTTCATCGACAATCACAAACCCTAAATCATGGAAGAATACGTCATCCTGGATAAGGGCATGGGTGCCGACAACAATGTCCGCTTCCTGATTGATCACTTGGTCGAGTATTTCTCTCCGTTTTTTCCCTTTCACTGAACCCGTAAGCAGTACAATATTCGCTCTGTTCCCAAACAGCTCTTTCAGCGATTCAACATGCTGCTCGGCAAGAATCTCAGTAGGAACCATTAAAGCCCCCTGCTTTCCTGCAGTAATGGAGGCATATAGGCATATAGCAGCCACCGCCGTTTTCCCTGACCCCACATCTCCCTGTAACAAACGGTTCATCCTATAGGGGGACTTCATATCGTTCAATATTTGCCGTAATGATTTTTGTTGGGCATCTGTTAAAGAAAATGGGAAACTTTCCATAAAGCTGGTAACTTCCTCTTTGTCATATAGTTGGGCATTACCTGTAGTAGATTCCCTCTGTATTTTCCTGAGAAGTTGCATCTTCAGCTGGAAAAGCAGAAACTCTTCATAGATAAACCTTCTGCGTGCATGCTTAAGTGCCACTCTGCTCTGGGGAAAATGCATCGTGTACAAAGCTTTCTCTCTAGAGGGCAGTTTGTAAGAATGTAAATACCTTTCCGGCAGCAGCTCTTCGATAGATTGGGAAAAGTCTTTAAAACCATTCTTAATTGCCTTTTTCAGCTTATAACTGGTCAAGTCCCCCTTTACGGAATAAACAGGCTGAATATCCTGCTGGCTCTGTGCCGCCCCTTTTTTATAGTTGCTTACCGTGATCTGCAGCCGATGTGCGTCCCACTTACCGGTAAGGGTTACGGTATCTCCACGTGCTAATTGCTTTTTTGCAAATGACCGATTGAACATGACAGCCTTCACAGCTACATTCTCCACCTCCACCGTGAAAGTGAGTCTGGACTTTTTTCTCCCATAAAAAGCAAGGGAAGGTTCATGGATGACCCTCCCCTCGATGGTAACTTTATCCTCATGAATCAATTCACTCAGCGGCTTTATTTCATACTGGTCATATCGGTAAGGGAAATAGTTAAGCAGATCTTCCACCGTGTAAATATCCACAGCTGCCAGTTCATCAGCAAGCTTTTCCCCTACTCCTTTCACTTCTGTTACAGTTTCCACCGACATCTTCATCACTCTCTCTATCCTGGTAGTCCAATAACTCATTACAGACTGCCTGGGCAATGCAATAACTGGAAAGCCCAGGTTATGTATATTCAACTTATCTATTGTAAATTATAACAAATAATCGTATAATAATCATTTGTGGATTGTATAACATTTTATACAATTGGGCGGGAGAGGGACAACAATATATAATGAGGAGATTACATGCCTTACAGCAAGAAGAACAACGATCTTCAGCCTGAAGGAAATCTTAAAGACGAATTAATGGCCGGCCTCGTCGGTTATCTGACAATGGTCTATATTGTTGTCGTCAACGGATCAATTCTAAGTGAAGCAGGCATTTCATTGGAAGCTGGAATGATGGCCACCATCCTTGCCAGTTTTGTGGGGACTTTGGTAATGGGGCTGGTCGCCAAGTTGCCATTGCTGTTGATTCCGGGAATGGGTATCAATGCATTATTTGCCTACTCTATTGTGGAAGGCAGTGGTCTTACCTATCAGGAGGGATTGGCGGTCGTTCTGATCGCGGCAGTCATTTTCATGATTACTGCTTTCAGCCGTTTAGGTGTTCTGCTGCGGGATGCCATCCCTGATACCTTGAAGCATGGGATCACAGCCGGCTTGGGGCTTTTTCTAATCCTCATCGGTTTGGAAAAAAGTGGATTGGTCATCAGTGGCACCAGCACTGTCGTTGCGATTGGAGATTTCACTTCTCCATCCGTCATTGCAGGCATTCTCACACTATTTCTGGCAATATTTCTATTCATTCGAAATGTACCTGCCAACTTTCTCATCACTATGATTGCGGGTACCGCTATTGCCTATTTGTTTGGCACGGTGGATACGTCTTCAGGGACCATGTTAGAGATAAATCCAGAAGAGCTGTTGTTCATCCCTTCCTTTACAGCGGTAGACGAATTAGCATTCTGGCTGTCTATTTTCCCATTGGCAATTATTCTGATATTCGAGAACATGGGTATTCTCCATGGGCAGCTGGAAATGCTCGATAAGCATGGGCAGTACAAGCGTGCTTACCAGGTTACTTCTTTCTCTACCCTGACATGCGCTTTCTTTGGCACTTCTCCAACAGTTTCCGCTGCAGAGAATGCGGCAGTTATCGCATCCAAAGGGAAGACAGGCAAAGCAGCCATAACAGCTGCACTCTTATTCTTGGGGACCATCTTTATTATCCCATGGATATCGATTATACCGGACACAGCGATCAGCCCGATTTTGATTATCGTCGGGATTCTCATGGCCCAGAGCCTACGACATATCCCAATGGATAATTTGCCTGAAGCGCTGCCTGGTTTTTTGATTGTCGTACTGATTCCATTCACCTACAGTATTGCAGATGGAATGGCCTTCGGATTTATTGCCTATCCGATAGTGAAGCTGGCACAAGGTCGTTATAAAGACCTGTCACCAACCCTTGTAATTATATCCATGTTATTTGTACTGGATTTAGTCATGAAAATAACCGGCTTATAAAGTCCAATTCCGGTTACACAACTAAAAATCCAGTCAAAAAACCGTGTTTATAGTAAGGAAGTATATAAAAAATCCGAACTGATTCGTATTCTAACAGAAGAATTTGAATCAAGTTCGGATTTTTCTTTTGATCCTTTACAGCCCGCATTCGAACCCCTGCATCCATGCAGCTTGCCCATATGAACGGTATGTTCGTGAATCTCCGGAGGCTGAGCGGCCAAGACCCCAACCTCCGAGAGACTGCTAAACAACTACCCGCAAGGCGAGGGCACAGTCCGTAACTCACCAGCCGGGCGTGTATACCTTCATTCAGGGCATTACTCCACTGAGAAGATATATGAGTAAATAGGCTGGCCGCCCTTGTGATGCTCAACCTCTATATCTTCATAATTCTCTTCAATAAATTTCACAAGTTCTTCAGCCTCAGTATCATCTGCATCCTCTCCCTGAAGAATGGTAAGAATCTCATCATCATCACCGATCATTTGCTCAAGGAGTGATTTGACCGTTGCAAGCTTATCAATATTGGACGATTTGATTTCCCCGTCCAGGATACCCATGAAGTTTCCGTTCTCAATTGTCATTCCGTCAATTTGAGTATCCCGTACAGCGTAGGTTACCTGTCCAGTCTTCACTTGTTTTCTAGCTTCATCCATTGCTGCTTTATTGGCAGTAATATCCGCATCCGGATGAAATGCGAGCATAGCGCTGATACCCTGCGGAATAGTCTTCGTTGGAACCACTGCAACTTCCGATTCAGCAAGGTCTGCTGCCTGGTCGGCTGCCATCAGGATATTTTTATTATTCGGAAGAACCAATACTTTCTTTGCGTTAGCCTGTTGTATTGCTTCGGTAATGTCCTGGGTACTCGGATTCATGGTCTGGCCGCCTTCAATAACTACTGTAGCGCCCAAGCTTTCCAAAAGCTCCTTCAAGCCGCTTCCCATGGCAACCGTCACAATTCCATATTCCGCCTGTTCTTTTTTCTGTTCTTCTTGATTCCGCTTTCCAACAATTGCTGTGTGTTGTTCCCGCATATTCTCTATTTTCAAGTTTATCAGGCTGCCGTACTGCTGACCGAGAGTAAGTACAGTACCCGGATATTCAGCGTGCACGTGCACCTTTACCACTTCATCATCGGAGACCACCAGCAGTGAATCCCCATGTTCACTAAGTTCATTGCGGAACTCCTCTTCCTTGAATGGATTTTCCGCCAACTTTTCCTCCTCCAGCTTTACCATGAATTCCGTACAGTAGCCGAACTCGATTTCCGATGTGTCCATAAAATCCTGGCTAATTTTATGATGTTCAGCACTTACCATGTCTTCCATATCAATATTACTGTCAGCTGCAGGAAGCTCTTCCCCTTTTAATACAGCTAGGAAGCCTTCATAGATTGTCACAAGCCCTTGGCCGCCCGAATCAACTACGCCTACCTCTTTGAGGACAGGGAGAAGCTCGGGTGTTCTTTTCAGTGAAGCCTTCGCGGCAGCTACCACCGCCTCCATAAAAGCGATTACATCCTTTTCCGTCCCGGCAGATTCAGCAGCTTTTTCTGCAGCATCTTTCGCAACTGTCAGTATTGTGCCCTCTACTGGTTTGATAACAGCTTTATAAGCTGTTGTAACCCCACTTTCGAAAGCTTCCGCAAGATCTTCCGTCGTCAATGCCTGCTTCTTGTCCATCCCTTTAGAAAACCCACGGAAAATCTGCGATAGAATTACACCGGAATTCCCCCTGGCTCCCATCAACAAGCCCTTTGCAAAAGAATTGGCAACCACGGAAATATCATTGCTGTTGAGTTTTTTTACTTCGTTTGCTCCTGAAGTCATTGATAAATTCATGTTTGTCCCCGTATCCCCGTCTGGTACCGGGAAGACATTTAATGCATCAATTTTTTGGGCATTATTTGACAAGTGGTATGCTCCTGAGAGCACCATCTGTGTAAATGTACTGCCATCTAATCGTTGAAGCGTCACTGCATTTCCTCCTTTGATCACAAAAAAGCGTCGTCGCCTGTCTATGTTGTATGTACTCTAAATGGCCTTTTCAGGACATGGTAAGATTACAGCCCTTACCGCCAGACAGTAAGAAACCAATTTCTACTTCAGTACGGGCAGAAATAGATCAATGGCGGCTAACTATTGCCATGGTAAATCACAAAAGACTAATCCTTTGCCACTCTTACTCCTTGAATATATATATTTACGGAATCAATCTCCAGGCCTAGCGATTGATTCAGGGTATACTTCACTTGAGACTGCATATTATGGGCCACTTCCGAGATCTTCGTGCCATAGCTTACGATTATATACATATCGATATGGAGGTGGTTGTTCTCCTGACGCACCACTACCCCTTTAGAGTAATTTTCTTTTCTTAGTATTTCAGCTATTCCATCACGTATCTGACTTTTGGATGCCATCCCAACAATACCATAGCACTCTACAGCTGCACCGCCGGCAATGGTTGCGATTACCTCATTAGTAATGGTCACTTGGCCATCATTTGTATTCAATTCAATGGACATTATAATCCTCCTTGAACTCGACTTTATATAGACATATTCTACTACAGGGGGACTGATTTTAAAAGCAGGGACCAATCCCTGTAATTGAATCCCTTATTACAATGGACGATAACCCTTTTTCTGTCAAGCCATTTAACTTTATACCTTATTAAAAATAAATTGCAATCTGCCATTACATGTGATAAATTATATAAGTATCAAAAATGACACATGTATGAGTAGGAGGGATTATCATGGCCAGAAAATGTGTTGTTACCGGTCGTAAAACCCGCAGCGGAAATCAGCGTTCCCACGCTATGAATTCCAATAAGCGTAACTGGAAAGCTAATGTTCAAAAAGTGCGTATTATGGTAGATGGAAAACCAAAACGTGTTTATGTTTCTGCACGTGCCCTGAAATCAGGTAAAGTAGAGCGCGTATAATATAGGCATTAGTCTATTTCATAGAAAAAGCACCCTTTTCAATAAGGGTGCTTTTTCTATATCCTCCTCTTGGCTAGAGCAGGGAAAAAATAAGCTTCTGCCAATTATGACAAAAGCCTGATCAATTTTTTACTTATCTTTCTTCAACGTGCCGATGACAACTTTTACAAATCCACCGATAAATCTAGGGAGTTTAATCGTATAAAATTTCATGAGTGCACCCTCCTCTAATAACAAAGCAAACCTAGAAAGGAATCGTGTCACGACTCTTTACTAGTAATAGTATGCCTTCGTCAAAAGAAAAAGTACCATATTTTGAAATAAGCTCATTGGATATACATAGCGTCGATCCCCAGGAAATATCCTCCTTTACCAGTGGATATTTAAACCCGGACAGCGATAGGCCGCTGACTTCCCTTGAATAAGGAATAAAGGAAATCAGCGGAAAATCCGGGTTGCTTTCTACCTGATAGCTGCCGGGAAGTGTCATTTCCAGCAGGTTTGAACTGTCCGCAACAATTCCCCGAATTCCTTTATGAATGACAGAGTATAAGAGCTGGATATTCACCAATTCATGATCAAGTCTTCCACCCGTTACGCCAAATAGATAAATGGTGTGAGGCTGGAGATCAAATGCCTTTAGCAGGGCGATTTCCAAGTCCGTTTCGTCTTTCTCGGAAGGATATCCTTCATAGCTTGCCGCTGCCTGCTTGATAAGACTCATTTGCTGGTCATCGACAGAATCAAAATCACCAACTGCAAAGTCGACAGGCATCTGTTGTTCTACCAGCGTCATAGCTCCACGGTCTGCACCTATCCAAACATCTACATGCTCAGTAAATTTTGCCAAATCAGCACATAAAGCTGGTGGTCCATTTCCTACTATGCCTACAACTGTCATTTCTCTATTCCCTTTCAGCGGCTTCACGTATTTCTCTGATCGCCTCATGTCGGTTGCTCCGATTGAAGATGGCACTTCCGGCAACCAGTACGTCAGCACCAGCTTGGGCACACTTTCTGGCAGTATGAACGTTCACACCGCCATCCACCTCAATTTCAAATGACAGATTTTTATCCTGCCGCCATTTGGCCAACTGTTCAATTTTTCCAACCATACTGTTAATAAAAGACTGTCCTCCGAACCCGGGGTTGACGGTCATGATAAGCACAAGATCCACTTCCTCCAAAATCGGCAGCAGCATTTCAACGGGTGTTGCCGGATTGATGACAACCCCTGCCTTGGCTCCGTGATCCTTAATCTGCTGGATCGACCGATGAAGATGTACTGCAGCCTCCTGATGAATCGTGATGATGGAAGCACCAGCCTCCGCAAACGCCGAGATATATGCATCTGGATTCTGGATCATCAGATGTACGTCCAACGGTAGATCTGTTACCGGCTTGATGGCTTCCACCACCAAAGGGCCAATTGTTATGTTAGGAACAAAGTGACCGTCCATGACATCTACATGGATATAGTCAGCCCCTCCCTTTTCCACGTTTTTTATCTCTTCCCCAAGCTTGGAAAAATCTGCAGATAATATTGATGGCGCTATTTTTGTCATGTCTAATACCTCGGCTTTCTAGATTGTATTTCTTCCAAGAATTGCAGGTAATGCTCATACCTGTACGATTTTATTTCTCCCGTTTCCACAGCTTGTTTCACTGCGCATTTCGGTTCTTTGTGATGCCGGCATCCACGGAATTTGCATAGTCTCTTTCTCTCCCGCATTTCAGGGAAACAATCCGCTAATTCGTCCGCTTCCACTTCATTAAAATCAAGGGCACTGAAGCCAGGTGTATCAGCTACAAGCCCACCCTTAATCTCAACCAGTTCGACATGCCGTGTCGTATGCTTGCCCCTGCCTAGACTCCTTGAAATCTCACCGGTTTCTAAAAGGAGGGAGGGATGCAGCGCATTGAGCAGGGAAGATTTTCCTACTCCCGACTGTCCGGCAAAAACAGTAACTTTTTTATCAAAGTAATGGTCCAACACCGGCAGGTTTTCACTGTCCTTTGAGGATAACATTTCCACATCATAGCCGATTTCCCGATAGTTTTTGCTGTACTGCTCTATCTCCCTCTTCTCTGCTTCGGTAACAGCATCCATTTTTGTAACGAAAATGACTGGAGTGATCTCCTTCGCTTCTATTAGGACAAGAAACCTGTCCAAAAGCATAGGGCTGAAGTCTGGGCGGACGGCGGAGGCAATGATGATGACCTGATCGATATTAGCGATCGGCGGCCGGACGAGCTCATTTTCGCGATCTTTTATATCCATGATATATCCTTCGCCTGCCTCATTTTCATCAAAAGATACAAAGTCACCGACCAGAGGGGTGATTTTCCTATTGCGGAAAACGCCCCGTCCCCTGCATTGGTAGACTTCTCCCCCGGACTGTACATAGTAGAATCCGCTTAACGCTTTTATAATTCTTCCTTCCGCCATTCAACCACCCTCTTCATACGTAACAACTTCATTTGTAACGACTTCATCGTCCCGCATTATCATATACTCCGCTTCATCATCAGGGGCAATCGTCAAATCAAATGTGAATTCCTTGTCTTCTGTTATGGTTTCTTCATAAAAAACTTCTGACAGGTTATTATTAAGGTCATCAACATAGATCCTTACCATCTGCCCTTCCTGCTCTTCTCCGTCCTCTCCAGCCGATTCATCTTCAGTTGGAACATACTCAACCATGGACGTAATGGATTGGGTGACAGGTGGCAGTTCTTCCGGCCCGGTGGAAATATACACCTGGACAGTAGATCCTTCCTCAAGCTCTGTACTTGATTCCGGTTCTTGCCGGACAACCTGTCCTTCAGGTACATTATCCGAAGATTCCTCGATCACTTCCATTTTCAAATTTTCATCTTCAAGCTCTTTCCTCGCTTGTTCCTCCGTCATCCCCCGGAGATTGTTCAGCTCGATTAGCTCCGGTCCTGTACTGACTTCAAAGATGACCCGTGCTTCACTCGGAACGACTTCACTGTCCGGCATAGGCTGTATCTGAGTGATGATTTCTCCTTTTGGCCGGTCTGAAGGCTCCCCGTAACTTCTTATATCGGTATAGCCCCTTTGACTGAGAATGCGTTCCACCTGATCGAAATCCCTGCCGACATAATCATCAAATGTAAATTTCTCTTTGCCCTGGCTTACAAAGACAGTAACAACCGTTCCCTCTTTAACGGTCCTTCCTGCTCGAGGTGCTGTCCGTTCCACATGATCTTCTTCTATTTCATCCGAATAAACCTGCTCCTCTTCAACCTCAAGATTCAAGGCGGCCAGCTCTTCAGCTGCCTCGGCATAATCCAGATCAATCACATCCGGCACCGTAACATCTTTCGGCTGAGCGAGCACATATGTTGTGGCTCCAGCGGCAATGAAAATAAGAATCACGGCGGTGAGCCATAGCCAAGTTTTTCTTCGCTTTTTTCTCGGTTCCTTTACTTTCTTTTTTGCTTTTCCGTTCGACTGGCGGTTTTCATCATCGGCAAAGCTTTTGGTGCTCCCGCCAGTATGGTGGATCATCGTTTCCTGATCAGCATCAGATCTAATCTGATCATCTGTAATTACAGGAATAGCTTTTGTTTCTTCACCCGCTTCCTGTGGTGGGGTATATACTTCCTCATTCAGCCTGTCAGGATCGAGTGCATGTGCGACAGCTTCTTCCAAATCATATACAGTATTGTAACGATGAAAAGGATCCTTCGCTGTTGCTTGAAGAACTATATTTTCCACACTTTGCGGAATTTCAGGATTATATTTTCTTACTGATGGTGTATCACTCTGCAGATGTTTCAGGGCAATGGAAACAGGCGATTGGCCAGAAAATGGCAGCCTTCCTGTCAGCAATTCATAAAAGACGATTCCAATCGAGTAAATGTCCGATTTTTTGGTCGCCATACCGCCCCTGGCTTGTTCCGGTGATAAATAATGCACCGATCCCAAGATAGAATTTGTCTGTGTGAGAGAAGTAGCACTAAGGGCAATGGCAATGCCAAAATCTGTCACTTTGATTTGTCCATAGCTGTCTATCAAAATGTTTTGCGGCTTAATGTCACGGTGGACAATACCATTTTCATGTGCATGCGCTATTGCCGCAGTCAGCTGGTTCATAATATCCAATGCTTCACGAACATCAATTGGTCCATATCGTTGTATGTATTCCTTAAGGGTCATTCCATCCACATATTCCATGACCATATATAAAATATGATCATCCTCACCTACATCATAGATGTTTACAATGTTTGGGTGGGCCAAACTCGCAGCGGCATGCGCCTCCCGATGGAACCGGGCTATGAACTCCTCATCGTTGGCATACTCCAGACGAAGAACTTTGACGGCTGCTTCCCTATCAAGGATGATATCCTTTGCCAGATAAACATCTGCCATTCCTCCTCCGCCTATCGATTCTTTGATTTCATAGCGGTCATTAAGCAAGCGTCCGTTCAGCATCAGCCCTCACCTGCTTTCACCGGCGTATCCTGCTGAAGAAATATTAAAGAAATATTATCTTCCCCACCTCTGTCATTTGATAGATCAATCAATTGCTGGCCGATTTCATCTAAACCGCTGCCGCTTTTAAATTGTTCAGCTATTTCCTCATCCATTACTTTATCAGTAAGACCATCGGTGCAAAGAAGGAATATACTTCCGGATTCAAAGCTGAGTGTCTTGATATCTGCCGACACCTCTGCCTCAGTCCCAAGTGCCTTCAAAACAACATTCTTTCTTGGATGGTTTTGGGCCTCGTCCTTGGTAATTTGCCCCGACTGAACTAGAGCGTTTACTAGGGAATGATCCTCCGTAATCTGTTGAAAATTCCCTTCATATATCCTATAGCACCGGCTATCGCCAATATGGGCGATAGTAACAAATTCTTCTGCAAAGACGGTAATGACGATCGTAGTTCCCATCCCATGGCATTCTTCAATCTCCTGTGAACGGGTATAAATGGCATGGTTTATTTCATCAACAGTTTGTGTAAGCCACTCTTCCGTCTTTTCCGGTTCGTGGAAAGTACCGCTCTTCAACCACTTTTCTTCCAACAAAGATGTAGCCATGCGGCTCGCTACATCTCCCGCCCTATGGCCGCCCATACCATCAGCAATCACAGCCAAACACTGTCCGGCAGTATTATAAAAAACCCCACCAGCATCTTCATTATGGCTTCTGACCCGCCCTGTATCTGTTAGGAATTTGCCTTTCATCCAATCCCCCCTATATAACAGCCGGCTCCTACCTAAGAATAGGCTGTTATGCTTAGCTTTTACGTCTTAATCTGGATAGGAAAAACCCATCCGTCTGAAAAGAGTGTGGGAATAACTGCAAACCATACTCTGTAATACCTGCAGACCCTTTTATCGCGTCAGGCAGCTCATCAAAAAAAGAATCATCTACTTGAAAATTTTGGTGATTTTCCAGGAACTTTTCCACCACTTGTTCATTTTCTTCCATATCAACTGTACATGTACTATATACAAGCAGGCCATCCTGTTTGAGTAGTGGCGCTAGATGGTCGAGGATATCGTATTGAATCTGGGACAGCCGCTTAATATCAGCTTCCTCTTTGCCATATTTTATTTCCGGCTTGCCTCTGACTACCCCAAGGCCAGAACAAGGAGCATCTACCAGAATTCTGTCAAAGCTCTCCTCTTCATGCTGTTCACGAAGTTTTCTTGCATCTGCCTGGTTGGCATGGATAATGGACAATTCAAGCGCCTCTGATTTTTCATCAATCAGTTTTACCTTTTTCTTATGCAAATCATACGCATGAACACTGCCTTGATTGTTCATTTTTTCAGCAATATGGGTGGCCTTCCCTCCAGGTGCACTGCAGGCATCAAGCACCTTCATTCCCGGCTCAGGCCGAAGCATTTCCGCTACAAGCATCGAACTTTGATCCTGGATAGTCAGATAGCCTTCCTTATAGAGGCTGCTCTTCAGGACATTGCCTTCTTCGATAATAATGCCCTGTCTTGAAAACTCGGAAGGCCTCGTTTTCAGCCCTTCTTCATTCAGTCTGTCTACTGCTTCGTCCCGGGAGATCCTCATTGGCTGAACACGGACGGAATGGGTTTTCCTAGCAAGGTTTGCCTCACACATCTCTTTTGCAGTGTCGACGCCATAAAAGGAAACCCACCTTTTCACCAGCCATTCGGGGTGGCTGGTTTCCACTGCGAGGCGCTTAGTCTCATCCTTTATGGAAGCTGTTTCCCTTACCCCTTTGCGTTGGACACTGCGCAGCACACCGTTTACAAATGAGGCAATCCCTTTATGCCCCCGCTGTTTGGCAATCTCTACTGCCTCATGGATGATGGCATGGTCAGGAATCTTATCCAGGAAAACCATTTGATAAACGCTCATCCTCAGCAGCATTCTTACCCAAGGATCCATCTTCTTCTTTTCATTTACAAAATCCTCCAAATAGAAATCCAATGTATACTTCCGCTGGATGGTTCCGTAGACAACTTCCGTCAGGAGACTTTCATCCTTAGCGTTAATTTTACCGGATTTTAGTTCGTGATCAATAAGCAGATGGCTGAAACCTTTATCTTGATCAATTCTAATCAGTACATCCAAGATGCTGTTCCTAAGTTGGTAATCACTCATATGAATCTCCCAATATGACTCCTGTTTGAATTCTCTCTGAAGAACCAAGCAGGTAATTTTTTACCGGCATACGCTTTTTTCCGGCCGGTTGTATTTCCGTGATTCTGATGCCTTTCCCGTTTCCGGCTGCGACAGTAAACGACGCTTCATCTTTATTAACAATTTCCCCCGGTCTGCCTTCATAATTACTGTTATCCTTCTCTCCCCACCATATTTTCATGTTTTCTCCTTCATAGGTAGTGGAGGCTACAGGCCATGGGTGCAGACCGCGTATTTGGTTGTAGATTGCGTCATGCGGCCGGGTCCAGTCGATTCTTTCCTGTTCCCGCTTAATATTAGCTGCAAATGTAGCTTCTTCATCATCCTGCTTGATGGGAGCAATTTCACCAGCGAACAGCTTTGGCAGGGTGTCTCTCAATAATTTAGAACCAGCTTCTGAAAGCTTATCATGCAGTGAACCAACGTGTTCTGTTTCCTCTATCGGCACCTTCACTTGTTTAAGTATATCTCCTGCATCCAGCTTCTCCACCATATACATAATAGTAATACCAGTTTCTGTCTTTCCTTGCATAATGGCATAATGGATAGGTGCCCCTCCACGAAGTTCAGGAAGCAGGGAGGCATGGACATTGATACAGCCATATTCAGGTCCTTCCAGCAATGCTTTTGGGAGTATTTGGCCATAAGCGGCAGTTACAATCAAGTCAGGACGGTAAGAGAGGATTTCCTCGTACTCCTCTCTTACCTTTTCCGGCTGGTAAACAGGGATGTTATGCTTCTCTGCCTCTACCTTTACAGGCGAAGGGGTCAGCGTCCGCTTCCTTCCCTTTGGCCTGTCCGGCTGCGTGACGGCGAGTACCACCTCATATTTTGTGTCTAACAGTTCCTGTAATACTGGCACGGAAAAGTCGGGGGTTCCCATAAAAACAATTCGTTTCATCTTATACCTTCTTTCTGTATCGCGATGCGTCGTCTCTTACATCAAATGATATGGCTGCATATCAATGGTAATCTGTAAGTCATCTTTCTTTATATTATCCGAAAAGGAATCCAATATTTTTTCCATATATTCTCTTATTTGCGGCTCATTTTTGTATTTTACCATGCATTGATACCGATATCTATCTTTGATTCTGGGAATGGCGGACGGTGTCGGCCCTAGAACAGTCGTACCTGGATTCACTGCTTTCATTAGAAGTTGAACAATTTTCTGTGTGGCCTGTACCGCCTTTACCTGATTCGTATGCGAGACAGTCAACAGCGCTAGAAACACATACGGTGGATACTGGAATGTTTTACGGACATTCATTTCCTGCATAAAGAAATCTTGGTAATTATAAGTAGAAGCAAGCTCAATGCTGTAATGATCCGGCGTATAAGTCTGAACAACCACTTCACCACTCAACTCATGCCTGCCTGCCCTTCCGCTTACCTGGGTGAGAAGTTGGAAGGTTTTTTCAGCCGAACGGAAATCAGGAAGGTGTAGCATGGAATCAGCTGTGAGTACACCTACAAGCGTTACATTTTCGAAATCAAGCCCTTTGGCGATCATTTGTGTACCAAGCAGTATGTCGGCTTCTTTGTTTGCGAATTTTGTCAGCAGTTTTTCATGTGATCCTTTCCTCCTGGTCGTATCTACATCCATTCGAATGATAGAAGCCTCTGGCAAGAGTTGGGTGAGCGCCTCTTCGACTTTTTGGGTACCGGTACCGAAATATCGGATTAGATCACTTTCACATTCTGGACAGTTGACAGGCATTGGCTCTTCATAGGAACAGTAATGGCATTTCAGCCTGCTGCTGTTTTTATGAAACGTCAGGGCAATATCACAATGCGGACATTCTTTAACATGTCCACAGTCCCGGCACATCACAAATGTGGAGTATCCCCTTCTGTTCAGCATCAATACTACCTGCTCTCCTTTACGGATACATTCTTCCATTTTTTCTTTGAGAGTCCGGGAGAACATGGTCCGGTTGCCTGCATGCAGTTCGTCCCGCATGTCGACGATTTTCACCTCGGGCATTGCCTGCTCATTTGTCCGCTTCTTCAATGTCAGCATTTGATAAACACCTTTCTTGCCCCTTGCGTAGGATTCCAGTGTAGGCGTTGCGCTCCCCAAAACTACCGGACAATGATGTGTCTTTCCTCGTTGGATTGCTACGTCCCGCGCATGGTACCTTGGCTGGTCCTCCTGTTTGTATGTTGTTTCATGCTCTTCATCGATGATAATGATACCAAGGTTTTCAAAAGGAGCGAATATTGCGGACCTGGCACCGACCACTACTTGTACTTCATTTCGATGGATACGCCGCCATTCATCATATTTTTCACCTGCCGACAAGGCGCTGTGCATAACAGCTACATTCGAACCAAACCTGCCTTTAAAACGCTTGACCATTTGGGGAGTCAACGAGATTTCCGGAACAAGAACAATAGCTTCCTCCCCTTTATCCAGCACATTCTGTATCGCCTGCAAGTAAATCTCTGTCTTTCCGCTGCCTGTCACACCGTGCAGTAAAAACACCTCATGTTCCGTGTCTGCTATTTTCTGATTGATAGGCTGGATGGCCGCCTTTTGCTCTACTGTCAGTTCAAGCGGCCTTGTCTGAGCGAAGGCATCATCATTGTAAGGATTCCGGTAAGCTTCCACCCGGTATGACTCCAGCAGTCCCTTGTCCTCCAAGGCTTTCAGTGTGCTGCCCATTGTCTGGACCTTTTTGAGCAGGAACTGCTTTTCTACCGGTTCCGGAGCTTCAATAAAATGCTGAAGCAATTTCCTCTGCTTCCGCGCATTTCCTGACAGGTCATGATAGGCTTCCTCCAGTAAATAAGAATCCCGACGAGGACGAATCATGGTGACATATTTCTTCGTTTCCTTGGATTTCACCAGGTATTCAACCGCAATATCGCCATCCTGAATTGCCTGCTGCACTGTCCGGTAGGTTACAGAAGAACCATCCATTTCCTCATAAGGAATGACGTCTCGGCCGGCAAACAAACTCTCAAGCTTCTCGTCGAGTTCCCCATCAGATAAACGTATCAGCTCTTTTTTATATTGGGCCCTCAGCACCTGGGGGAGCATCGCCTGTAGAGCAGTTATATAGAAGCTTATGGTGTTTTTAGCCAGCCATTTGCCTAAGTCAAGCAACTCTTCCGTCAGTACCGGTGTCAAGTCAAGAACATCGTGGACATCTTTTACTCGGTCAAATTCTGTCTCTTCCGCTTCGCCTACCACGAATCCCATCACTTTCCTCGGACCGAAGGGAACAACTACACGCATGCCTACCCTGAGCATATCCTTGAACTTTTCTGGCACCCGATAGTCAAATGTCTGATTGATCGTACTTGCTGGTACATCTACAATTACTTTCGCTATCTTCACTCTTCTTCATCCTTCAAATTCCGTTCGATTAATTTCAGGATTTCTTCAGCGATAACCTGCTTATTTGCAAGGGGGATTTCCTGCTGTTCATGATGCTTGTTTACAAAGGTGACGATGTTTGTCTCCCCATGGAACCCAGCCCCCTCTGCCGAGACGTTATTGATGACCACGGCATCCAAGTTTTTAGTTTTCAGCTTTTTCCATCCGTTTTCCAAAGGGTTGGAAGTTTCAGCGGCGAAACCTACCAAATATTGTCCAGTTTTTTCTTCGCCCAGTGATTTAAGTATGTCTTTGGTCCGCTCCATCTCCATCGTCAGGTTTCCATCTTGTTTCTTCATCTTCTCATCATAAACATGCTTTGGACGATAGTCAGCGACAGCAGCAGCCTTGATCACTATATCGCTTTGAAGGAAATGTTCGTGCATAGCATGGTACATCTCTTCAGCGGTAGTTACATCCACACGGTTGATGGCACTATTAGAAAGCTCCAATTCTGTTGGGCCAGCGACAAGTGTAACATCTGCCCCCATCTTTCCAGCCTCTTCTGCGAGTGCAAAACCCATTCTTCCCGAAGATCGATTAGTGAAGAAGCGTACAGGGTCCACCTTTTCCCTAGTCGGCCCGGCAGATATAAGTACCTTCCGGCCGGATAATAACAGATTTCTGGACTGATGAAGTTCTATGGTCTGGATAATTTCCTCCGGCTCTTCCAGACGCCCCTTTCCTATCCATCCGCAGGCCAGATACCCGGCACCGGGTTCGATGAAGTGGTATCCCCATTCCTCAAGCAGTTTCATATTTCTCATTACTGCGGGATGTGCATACATATTCACATTCATTGCCGGAGCAATATAAACATCCGCCTTTGAGGCCAGCACGGTAGTGGAAAGCATATCATCCGCAATTCCCCCTGCTATTTTCCCAATGATATTAGCTGTAGCTGGAGCAAGCAGAATGATATCCGCCCAATCCGCTGCATCAATATGGGCAATTTTTTCGGGGTCTCTTTCAACAAATGTATCTATATAAACGGGGTTCCTGGACAGAGCCTGAAACGTCAGGGGAGCAACAAATTCCTGTGCGCTCTCCGTCATCATCACTTTCACACTGGCGCCTTTCTGTGTCAGCTTGCTAGCCAAAGAACATGCTTTATAGGCGGCAATTCCTCCAGAAACTCCCAACAGGATGTTTTTACCTTCTATCATAGTTAAACCCCTCTCCCATTAAATCAATTTAACATTGCTAGTTCATAAAGGCTGGAACCTAATTATACGATAATTGCTGCTTAACAATAAATAAAATCCCCCGCAACCCAATTGGCGGGGGATCTGACATTGATTACCTTTCAACAGCAGTCAGTTTCTCCTCCAGAATCTCTTCCAGGGCCATACCGACATACTTATGGGATTTCGGATTATCTACTAATGTCTTTTTCGTTTCACTGATTTGCCTGGCACGCTTTGCAGATAGGGTGACCAGTGTATATTTGGAATTGATTTTTTCCTGCAGTGAATCGATGGATGGTTCAAGCATCATTATAACTCAGCCTCCAATAATTTTTTATATTGTTTTGCAATACGTTCCCTTTTCAGGTGCTCGCTCTGAATGATTGCCTGTACTTTCTCAACAGCCTGGTCTACGTCGTCGTTGACCACTACATAATCATAAGCATCCATTAATTCAATTTCCTTCCGCGCTTCTTTCAACCTGTTCAAGACTAAATCACTTGTTTCTGTGCCTCGGTTGATGATCCGGTTCTTCAGCTCTTCCAGACTCGGCGGGAACAAAAATATGAATACTCCTTCAGGGAAGTTTTCCTTTACCTGCAGGGCTCCCTGTACTTCAATTTCCAAGAATACATCTTTTCCTGCAGCCAAGGTCTCTTCTACATATGCTCGTGGGGTGCCATAATAATTGTCTACATACTGTGCATATTCCAGCAGCTGATTATCTTTGATCAGTTCCTCGAATTGCTCTTTGGTTTTATAGAAATAGTCAACCCCATCCGTTTCTCCCGGGCGTTTCTCCCTTGTAGTCATGGAAATGGAGTATTTCAGGTCCGGATCTTTCTCAAACAGTGCTTTTCTCACTGTTCCCTTGCCGACTCCAGAAGGGCCGGATAATATAAACAGAATGCCTTTTTCTTCTATCAAAACGCTTCCTCCTAGTTCATTGGATGCTATTCGTCTGCCATCTCTTCATGAGTCAGGACCCTCTGTCCTACTGTCTCCGGCTGTACCGCGGAAAGAACTACATAATCACTGTCCGTAATGATCACTGCTCTTGTACGTCTTCCGTAAGTGGCGTCCACCAATTTATTATTATCTCTTGCAACGGTTATAATCCTTTTGATCGGTGCTGATTCCGGCGAAACAATGGATATGATCCTATTTGCGGAAACAACATTTCCGAAACCGATATTGATCAGACGTAAACTCAAACGTTTTCCCCCTCTATTACTTTCTCTGCTGTTGCTATTTTGCCTGAATTATTGCTGGGACTGATATATCTATAATACTCAATTATAAGGAATTAACCAATAAAAACTCAAGTATAATCAAGCCTTTAATCCTACTTACTCACAAATGCTCCATTTCTCTTATCCAAACTGATATGTTATATGTATAATGACACTCTGGCTTTTTCAGCCATGAAACTAATGTACCTGGCTCTCTAGCTATCATTATATCCCCGCATCCCTTCTATTATAACGGTAAAACAAGAAAAATGAAAACCCGTACCGCTTAATTTTGAATTAAACGACACGGGTTTTTCTTGATTTTATCCAAATTTATAGTGTCATCTGCGCTTTGTGTTGAACCCGAATAGAACGCTTGGCAAGGAACCGAACACGAGTATCAGCATCCAATCACGCAGACTTAGTGCTGTAGTATGGAAAATTGGCTGAAGCGGTTCCCAGTAGATGACTACTAGAAGGAGCAGCAGCGAGGAAAGCACAGCCATTACCAGATACATATTTTCAAAGGGATTTCTTGCAAATACCGAGTGTTCACTGCGACAGTCAAATACATGGATAAGCTGCGACATTACCAAGGTAGTGAATGCCACTGTCTGCGCATAGATAAGGTTATCCGGATTATCCTGGTATGCAAGCATAAAGGTAATCAAGGTGACCGTCCCTATTAGAAAACCCCGGGTGACGATCCGATAGCCAAGCCCATTGGCAAATACGCCCTCCTTAGGATCTCTCGGCTTCCTCCGCATGCTGTCCCCTTCCGCCTTGTCCATTCCAAGTGCCATGGCAGGAAGCCCGTCTGTCACCAAGTTCACCCATAATATTTGGACAGGAACCAATGGCAGCGGGAGTGCCAGCAACATAGCAAACAGCATAACAAGGATCTCTCCGACATTGGAAGCAAGTATATACCGAATGAATTTCCGGATATTTTCGTAAATATTCCTGCCTTCCTTTATGGCGGACTTAATCGTAGCAAAATTATCATCCATCAATATCAAGGAGGATGCCTCTTTTGTTACGTCTGTTCCGCTTCTTCCCATACTGATCCCTATGTCACTTGCTTTTATGGCGGGAGCATCATTTACACCGTCCCCCGTCATCGCCACTACATGCCCTCGTTGCTGGAAGGCCTTTACAATCTTCAGTTTGTGCTCTGGAGTAACCCTGGCGAATACATACGTATCATCAATAATGTCTTCCAATTCAGATACGGACATCTGATTTAATTGGCGCCCTTCCAACACCTTTCCATTTTCTGGGAGAATATTCAGGTTCTCAGCAATCGCCCGTGCAGTTTTTACATGGTCCCCCGTTATCATGACTGTTTTTATCCCTGCTTGGCGACACTCTTCTATGGCAGGTTTTACTTCTTTTCTTGGCGGGTCGATCATACCGTACAGCCCGAAAAATGTCAGGTCATTCTCCAGCAAAGGAGCATCAAGAGAATCCTCTTTGGACAGCGGCTTCATACCTATTGCCAGGGTACGCATGGCCTTGTTGGCCATATGATTGATTGCCTGTTCAATTCTCCCTTTGTCCTGCTCCTTCATTACCTGCCTGCCATGCTCTTGGACGTGAAAAGAGCATCTCGGGAGGAGGACCTCCGGCGCCCCTTTAGTAACCAAAAATCTCATCTGATTATCATCTTCAACTACCACACTCATCCGCTTACGATCCGAATCAAATGGCAATTCTTTTACTACCCGGTATCTTTCCCCTTCCGAAGCAGAGATGCCCATTTTCCGGGCGGCGATCAGTAAAGCACCATCAGTAGGATCGCCATCAACCAGATATTTTCCCTTCTTTACTTGAAGCGAAGAATTGTTACAAAGCATTCCATACAACAGCATGGATTCCAAATTCGGATGCTCCTCGTTTACTTTCCTCTCCCCTAGAAAGTAATCTCCGCGAGTATCATAGCCATCCCCGGTTACATACAGGTGGTTACCATTTACGTAGATTTCCTTCACTGTCATCTTATTTTCTGTCATTGTTCCCGTCTTATCGGAACAGATTACCGATGCGCACCCTAACGTTTCAACTGCAGACAGCTTGCGTACAATCGCTTTTCTTCTGATCATGCGTTGTACACCGAGGGCTAATGCTACAGTAACTATTGCCGGAAGCCCTTCTGGAATGGCAGCTACTGCCAAGGAAACACCGGCTAGGAACATATGATAGATTTGATGCCCCTGTATCACGCCAAGTATAACAACTAAGGCTGTGAGTATCAGTGACACAAAAATCAGTATTTTCCCCAGTTCCGCCAGTTTTCTTTCCAATGGGGTCGGCAATTTCTTCGTATTTACCATAAGCGAAGCAATTTGTCCCATCACTGTGTCCATGCCTGTACCGACAACAATGCCGATTCCGCTGCCCCTTGTTACCATTGTCCCCATGAACCCCATATTTGCCTGATCTTGCGGATCCAGTTCATCAGCTGTGATGGCTGTAGCGTGTTTGGTCACGGGAAGTGATTCCCCGGTAAGTGCCGATTCTTCCGTCTCGAGACTGCTGGACTGGACTATCCTTAAATCAGCAGGCACTCTGTCACCGCTTTGCAAGCGAACAATATCGCCAATGACAATATCCCGTGAGCTTATCTTTTCCCAATGGCCATTCCTTAGCACATGAGCCATTGGAGCAGACAACTCTTTTAATTTCTCCAGCGATTTCTCTGCTTTCTGCTCTTGAAAGAAGCCAATCACGCCATTGACCAAAACGATTACCATAATCGCAATGGCATCGATATATTCACCCAAAAGGCCGGCAATTAAGGTTGCAGCAAGTAATACCAAGACCATGAAATCCTGAAATTGCTTCAAAAAAATCAGCCAGCGGGATGTCTGCTTCTGTGCTTCTAGTACATTCTCTCCATATTGCTTACGCCGCTGCTCCACTTGTTTATCCGTCAATCCTCTATTGGCAGTAACATGCAGCTTTTGCTCGATTCGTTCTACGTCCAATTGATACCATTTCATATTTGACTCCTCCAAACCAGCCAGCATAATCCTGGGATTTTCTTCATCATGCTCTGTAATATGATATGTATGCAGACCTGTCCCTAAAAATGCTATAATTGCGAGAGGGGTGATGAACGTATGCCATTTGACGGTATTGTTACACGTGCAGTAACAGAAGAATTGAAGGAGGAAATTCTCCCGGGAAAGATTACAAAAATCCATCAGCCAACAGAGACAGAGCTGGTTTTCACCGTAAGAAGCAGAGGAAAAAAGCGGACCTTGCTGTTTTCCATCCATCCTACGTATGCTCGTTTCCATCTGACGGATGATGTCTATCAAAACCCCAAAGAGCCTCCAATGTTTTGTATGGTTCTCAGAAAGCATTTATCAGGAGCCATCATAGAAGAAATCGAACAATATGGAATGGAAAGGATTATTACTTTTTCCGTAAGGACCAGAAATGAGATTGGAGACATTTCCTATAAATCGCTGGTCATGGAGTTAATGGGCAAGCATAGCAATGTCATGCTGGTAGATAAAGATAAAGGCCAGATCGTGGACAGTCTGAAACACATCTCCATGGCACAGAACCGCCATCGGACCATTCTTCCCGGACACGAATATAAGCTCCCCCCTATGCAGGATAAATGGAATCCACTTGAAATGGACAGCGGACAGCTGACACGCAAGCTGGATTTTAATGCCGGAAAGCTGGAGAAGCAAATTGTCGGTACGCTTGTCGGCTTCTCTCCCTTTATAGCCAGGGAACTTACCAATCGGGCTGGCCTTGGAAGTACACAGAACTATGTGGAAGAATTCAAACAGATGCAGGATCAGATGAATCGGCACCAATATGAACCAGCCATTTATCGTAACGGCAAAGAAGACTTTCATGTGCTCCCTATTTTGTCCAGGGATGGAGAAAAGGAAACTTTCTCTTCTGTGAACCGGATGCTGGATAGTTTCTATTCCAGGAAAGCAGAGCGGGACCGTGTCAAACAACAAGCAAAGGATCTCTACCGTTTTATTAAAAACGAAAAAGACAAGAACCACCGGAAACTGAAAAAACATAAACAGACATTGAAGAAAGCCGAAGATGCCGACCGCTATCAAAAACTTGGAGAGCTGTTGACGGCCCATCTTCACTTAGTAAAAAACGGCGACTCTTCGGTAAAAGTAGTAGACTACTATGACCCGGAACAAAAGGAACTGACGATTGAATTGAATCCGAATAAAACACCAAGCGAAAATGCCCAGACCTACTATAAGACCTATCAGAAGTTGAAAAATTCAAAACGGGCAGTGGAAGTGGAAATGGATAAAGCACAGGAAGAATTAGAATACCTTGACCAGCTGATGCAGCAGATTGATGTCGCAAGTACGGAAGATATTGAGGAAATACGGGAAGAACTGCGGGAGGAAGGGTATCTCAGTAAACAAAAAAACCGGTCGAAGAATAAAAATAAACCGAAGAAACCTAACCCGGAAAAATATGAATCCACGGATGGAACAGCCATACTTGTAGGGAAGAATAATAAGCAGAATGAATATGTCACAACAAAATTGGCTCATCGTGATGATATATGGCTGCATACAAAGGATATTCCTGGCTCTCATGTAATCATCCGCTCTTCCGATCCTTCAGAGGAAACATTATTGGAGGCAGCAGAGATTGCCGCATATTTCAGCAAATCCCAGGCCTCTTCATCTGTACCGGTGGATTATACAAAAATTCGTCATGTGAAGAAACCGAACGGTGCGAAGCCAGGCTTTGTCACTTATGACCATCAGAAAACTCTCTACGTCACACCAAGAGAGAAAACGATTCAGTCACTTAGGGCGGACTCCTGATCAATTACCGCAATAAATACAAAACGGATGGCTCTTTGAAGCCATCCGTTTTGTATTTTATACAGCTTTAGGATTCAATTTCACTTCTATATTTCCTCTGGTAGCTTTTGAATAGGGACAGAACTGATGAGCTGCTTCTGCAAGCTCTTCAGCCTCTCCCTGGCTGACACCTTGAATTTCAATATTTAAGGTAGCACCAATTTTAAAGCCGCCGTCTTCTTCATCCTTCAGAAAGCTTACTTCGACAGTTGTTTCTGAATCTATTTCTTTATTCTGTTCCCCCGCGACATGGCTTAATGCCCCGTCATAACAGGCAGAGTACGCTGCTGCAAATAACTGTTCCGGATTCGAGCCTTTATCCGTTTTATTATTAACCGGATTGACAAGGTCTAAATCAATTAAACCATCGTCAGATTTTACATGGCCATCCCGGCCATTCTTTGCAGTTGCCTTTGAGGTGAACAATACTTTACTCATCATTAGCCTCCTTTAAGAATCTCTTAAAGAACTATTCCTCCAGGGGAAATATTCTAAACTTCCAGGAAGGATTGTTTGGTCAAAGCTTCAATGAAATGATCCACCTGCGGAAGGCTTCGGACACCCTCCTGATAACATACCCATGTCCCACGGGTAACCGGCTTTCCATTCAGCAACAACGGCAGGTGTGGGTACTCATCCTTCATGCTGTCGGATACGCTTTCCGGGAGCACTGCCATGCCAATCCCCTGCTTCATAAACTGTTTGCATGTTTCAATCTGATCCACGGTAATCGTCTTTACAGGCTTTATCTCCTCCTGATGGTCGTACAGCCATGTATCAACCACTTCATGCATACTATCATCACTGCTGAAAGAGATAAGCGGACGCTCCTTCAATTTATTTTCAGGAAACGGTTCGGTATCGAATATAAATAAGGGATCATCAAATAGACGGACAGAGGTGCACTCCTTTAGTTTTTCTCCGCGTATGATGCATAAATGATAGTTTTTATGCTCCCTACGGATGTTTTCACTGATTCCAGTAACCAGGTCAACCGCCACCTGAGGATATGTAGCCGTATACTCACCCAATATTGCGGGGAGGAACCGCTGGCTGATCAAGGAAGAACAGGCAATGGACAGTGTCCCTTGCACACGCTTTGATGAAGATGCCAGCAAGTTCTCCAGCTCATTTTCTCCCTTTATTACATTATCTGCATGTTCAAGAATCAACTCTCCTGCAGGTGTGGGAAGAAGCCTCTTGGGTGTCCGAATGAATATGGAATGGCCGAAATAATCTTCGATATATTTAAGACGCTGGGTTACTGCCGGCTGTGAAATGAGGATTGCTTTAGCAGTACCCCTTATCGTCCCTACCTCATTTAACTTAAGAAGTAAATTATAGTCATCTATTTTCATACGCTGCAGCTCCTATTTAAGCTTTCTTATTCCCTTATTATAAAACATCTCCCTCCATAATGCATTTTCAGCCCATAAAAAAGATGGCCTGCTTAACAAGCCACCTCTCTCGTATTACATATGGTCACGCCATGCCAGCAGTTCCATTTTACTTTGTTCATCCAATTTCCCATCAGCAGCCAAGGCTTCCAGCAGTTGATCAAACCCAGTAATGGTCGACAGAGGTATTCCAGCCTCCTGGAATGTCTCTTTCGCCTTCTCCAGCCCATAAGTGAAAATAGCTGCAACTCCTGTAACTATTCCGCCTTCCTGACGAATCGCATCGGCAGCTTGCAGGGATGAGCCCCCAGTGGAGATGAGATCTTCAATCACCAGTACTTTTTTTCCTGCCGGCAATTCCCCTTCCACTTGATTTCCTTTTCCATGTGCTTTCGGCTTGGAACGTACGTAAATCATCGGAAGACCCAGACGATCTGCAAGCCATGCAGCATGCGGAATCCCTGCCGTCGCACAACCAGCAATGATTTCCGGCTGTTCTTCCATGCCTTCTACCAAGCTGACAAATTCTTCTGTGATCTTTTTTCGTACATTTGGATAGGACAACGTTAGCCGGTTATCACAATATATCGGTGATTTAATACCAGATGTCCATGTGAAATAGTTATCTTTATCAATTTGAACAGCCTTAATGTCCAATAAATCTCTCGCTAAATTATCCTTCACTTTCATCCTGCCACTCCTTTACAGCTTGTTTATACGCTTTAAGCGGATCAAAAGCTTGTGTAATACTTCGCCCAATCACCAACACATCAGCCCCATTCTCTTTTGCATATGCCGGGGTGGACACCCGCTTCTGATCATTGCTGTCTGTTCCAGCCAGCCGAATGCCAGGTGTAACGGTAAGGAAGTCAGAATTGCAAGCTTCCTTGATCAACGCTGCTTCATGTACAGAACATACAACACCATCTGCACCATTGGCATTTGAAAGTTCCGATAGATGCACTGTGTTGGATTCCAGGCTTCCGGAGAGCCTCAATTCCTGTTGCAATGTTGTTTCATCCATCGAGGTAAGTACTGTTACAGCAATCAGTTTAGGGTCCTTTCCAGGAGAAGAGCCGGCAAGCAGACCTTCTTTTGCGTAATGGATCATTTTTGCCCCGCCTAAGGCATGGACATTGACCATATCAACCTGCAGTCTTGCCAGATTAGTCATTGCTTTCATGACCGTAGTCGGTATGTCGTGCAGCTTCAGATCCAAGAAGATAGGATGTCCTTTATCTTTCAATTTCTCGATGATGGTCGGGCCTTCCCGATAGAAAAGCTCCATCCCTACCTTAACTGGAACACCGTCCAGCTCATTACGTTCTAGAAAGCGTTCTGCTGCTGCCCCTTCTGGAAAATCGAGGGCAATATATATATCCTTACTCATATATGGGCACCCCTTTTCCAGTTGCTGCTTTTACTGAATCAATTCCATAAGTATGCAGGACCTCTGGCAGCTTCTCTATAATTTCGGGGCACACAAAGGGGTTCTGGAAGTTAGCTGTCCCAACTGCCACCGCATCCGCTCCCGCTAGTAAAAATTCAAGGACATCCTCTGCACTGGTAATTCCCCCCATTCCGATAATAGGAATGTTGACCTGCTGTTTGACCTCATAGATCATTCGGATTGCAACCGGCTTAATGGCCGGGCCGGATAATCCCCCTGTGCCATTAGCAAGAAGAGGTTTCTTTGACGGAAGGTCCATCTGCATTCCGGATAATGTATTGATCATGGATAGGCCGGCTGCCCCTGCGTCTTCTACTGCTTTTGCCATAGAGGCAATGTCCGAGACATTCGGAGAGAGTTTTACGTAGACAGGCAGCCTGCTTGCCTGTTTGACCGCCTGCGTCACTTCTGCCGCCATGCCCGGATCGGTACCAAACTGGAGACCTCCTTCTTTCACATTAGGACAAGAAATATTCAGTTCCAGTGCATGAACATCATCCGTATGGTTGAATGCTTCCGCTACCTTTTGATACTCTTCAACGGTGCTTCCTGCTATATTCGCAATAACAGGCACGTCGTAATCTGCCAGAAAAGGAACTTCCGTTTCGATAATTTTCTCTACCCCAGGGTTTTGCAGGCCAATTGCGTTCAGCATACCGGAGGCTGTCTCCGCTACCCTAGGTGTCGAATTGCCATATCTTGCTGTACCTGTGGCCGCCTTCATGATTACTGCTCCTAATCTGCTTAAATCATAAAACTCACTATATTCTCGGCCAAAACCAAAGCAGCCTGATGCCGGCATCACCGGATTTTTCAAGTTAAGGCCAGGCAGCTGTACCGATAAATCTGTCATAGTGCGACCTCCTCTGCACGGAAAACCGGGCCATCCTTACAAATTTTTCGGTAACCTGATGTTCCGGCCTCTGGAATGACACAGGCAAAACATGCCCCGATACCGCATCCCATTCTCTCCTCCAGTGAAATATACCCTTCTTTATCTGTGAGCTGCTTCTTAACAGCCTGAAGCATCGGTAACGGGCCGCAGGTATAATATTGATCGAACTCACCTATGTCCCCAAGCAGATCGGTAACAAAACCGGACGCCCCGTAGGAACCATCATCTGTAACTATATAAGTTTCTGCAAACTCTTGGAATTCCGTCTCATAAAAGACATGGCGGTCTGTTTGAAACCCTAAAACAGCAATGACGTGCTTCCCCTGCTCAGCAAGCGTCTTCCCAAGGTAGTGGAGAGGAGGCACCCCAATTCCTCCGCCGATTAATAGGATAGTCTGTTCTCTCTCATTTGTGAGAGGGAAACCATTACCAGATGGTCCAAGTACGTCGAAACTCATTCCCTGTTGATAAGCGGCCAGACTCTCTGTTCCTGATCCGGTAATTTTAAACAAAATCGTAGTGGTACCGGCATCCTTGTTTATATCGGCAATGGATATCGGCCGGCGCAATGTGTGCCCGGGCACGCTGATATGAAGAAACTGGCCAGGCACAGCTTTTTGGCTGATCCATTGATTTTCCAGCACCATTTCGATGGTGTCTTCCGCTATTTGCTCCCGGCTCTGAATGTACATATTCTCTTTATTTATCATGAAAGCACAACCTCTTTATCGACCATCGCCTGCGCACTAAAGGTCGTTGAATCAATGACATGAAGTATGGCATTCGCCGTGTCCAGATTGGTCAGACATGCAATCCCATGTTCCACAGCTCCTCTTCTAATCTTAAAACCATCAGACCTAGGCTGTTGACCAGACGTGAGGGTATTGATGACAAACTGAACGCTTCCTTCTTCGATAACCGACAGAACATCTGGATTGCCTGACCCTATTTTGGCCACTTCCTTCACAGGAATGCCGGACTGGCGTAGATAAGCGGCTGTTCCTTCCGTTCCAAACAATTGGAATCCGAGCTGATGGAAGTGTTCAGCAATCTGGCTTGCTTCTTGTTTATCTTTATCCGCAACAGTCAGCAGAACAGATCCTTCCTGCGGGATTTTCACTCCAGAAGCAATCAGTCCTTTATATAATGCTTTTTCCAATGTTTTGTCATGGCCGATTGCTTCTCCGGTCGATTTCATTTCCGGTCCGAGGATCGTGTCCACCCTCTGAAGCTTCTCAAAGGAGAAGACAGGTACTTTGACGGAAACTTCTTCCGCCTCGGGAAGAATACCGGTTGTATATCCAAGCGAAGACAATTTTTCACCGAGAATACATCTTGTTGCCAGATTAGCCATCGTCACTCCGGTAATCTTACTCAGGAATGGAATCGTCCTGCTTGCACGAGGATTTACCTCCAACACATATACTTCTTCATTTTGAATAATGAATTGGATATTTATCAATCCTCTTACATCAATGCCCCGTGCTATTTTGGCAGCTGCTTCCATACATTTGTCCTTGACCCTGTCACTGAGCCGCTGAGGGGGATAGACGGCAATGGAATCGCCGGAGTGGACACCCGATCGTTCAATATGTTCCATAATACCGGGAACCACCACTGTGTCACCATCACTGATGGCATCTACTTCCACTTCAATACCTGTAACATATTTATCGATCAGAATAGGATGCTCACTGTTGACATTTGCTGATTTGTCCAGGTAGGCTTTTAGCTCCGTATCGCTGTAGACAATCTCCATTCTACTTCCGCCAATGACATAGGAAGGACGGACAAGAACAGGGTAGCCAATGGACTTCGCCGCTTCAACAGCATGCGCTAGCTTCTTGACGGCCTTTCCTTTTGGACGCAGTAGATCAAGGTCGTTCAGCAAGATTTCAAATTTATCCCGGTCTTCCGCCTGGTCTATAGCCTCCAGGCTTGTACCGAGGATTTTCACTCCACGGCGTTCGAGGCCGGCTGCAAGATTAATAGCTGTTTGTCCGCCAAATTGGACAATGACACCCTCTGGTTTTTCCAAGTCGATGACGTGCATGACATCCTCTAAAGTAAGTGGTTCGAAATATAATTTATCGGAGATGCTGAAGTCGGTCGAAACTGTTTCTGGATTGTTATTCATAATGATAGCTTCATAGCCCATTTCTTTGATTGCCAGAACCGAATGTACCGTAGCATAATCAAATTCAATTCCCTGTCCAATTCGAATTGGCCCGGATCCAAGCACTAGCACTTTCTTTCTGTCTGTAACATTGGACTCGTTTTCCTCTTCGAAGGTGCTGTAGAAATATGGTGTTTCTGATTCGAATTCAGCCGCACAGGTATCAACCATTTTATAGACTGGCAGTATTTTCTCTTCTTTTCTATAGTGGTAGACGTCATCAACAGGTACATTCCAAAGCCTTGCGAGATGGGCATCCGGAATGCCTAACTTTTTAGCCTGTTCTGTTATGGCAGCATTGAATTTATTCTCTTTCAGCACAGCTTCAAACTTGATCAGCTTCTGGATTTTCACTAGGAAGAACCGGTCAATCTTAGTCAGTTCGAAGATTTCCTCGACCGACATTCCTCGCCGGAACGCTTCTGCCAACATGAATACCCGCTCGTCTCCCGGCTTTTTCAGATGCTTGATAATCTTTGAATCTGGCAGATTTTCAACACTAGCCAAGCCAAGCTCTTCTGTTCCGATATCAAGAGAACGTATACCCTTCAGGAAAGATTCTTCAAAATTCCTGCCAATCGCCATCACTTCACCAGTAGCCTTCATCTGGGTACCAAGATAACGGTCTCCGCTGCTGAATTTATCAAATGGAAAACGTGGAATCTTAGTTACTACGTAATCCAAGGATGGTTCGAACATGGCATAGGTCGTACCTGTAATGGGGTTAATGATCTCATCCAAAGTTAACCCCACAGCAATTTTTGCTGCCATCTTGGCAATAGGATACCCAGTTGCTTTGGAGGCAAGCGCACTGGAACGGGATACGCGCGGATTTACTTCTATAATATAGTAATTGAAGCTGTCGGGATCCAATGCTAGCTGGACATTACATCCTCCTTCAATTTTCAAGGCGCGGATAATTTTCAGGGATGCGTTGCGAAGCATTTGGTATTCCCGGTCGCTCAGTGTCTGGGATGGTGCAACCACAATGGAATCTCCCGTATGTATACCGACCGGGTCCACATTCTCCATATTACAGACAACGATTGCCTGATCATTTTGATCCCTCATCACTTCATACTCAATTTCTTTATATCCAGCAATGTTCTTTTCGATGAGACATTGGTTCACCGGTGATAGCGATAAGCCATTCCTGGCAATCTCCCTGAGTTCCTTCTCGTCGTTACACATTCCGCCTCCAGTGCCGCCAAGTGTATAAGCGGGCCGGACAATAACGGGATAACCGATCTCTTTAGCGAAATCGCATGCTTGGTCTACGGAATTGACAATGGAACTGTCTGGCACCGGCTCATTCAATTCTCCCATCAATGTCCGGAATTGTTCACGGTCCTCTGCTTTCTGAATAGCCTCCAACGAAGTCCCAAGCAGATTTACACCATATTGGTTCAGAATTCCCGTCTTCTCCAGTTCCATAGCCAGATTAAGACCGGTCTGCCCGCCGAGTGTAGGCAGCAATGCATCAGGCATCTCTTTCCGGATGATCTTGGTTAGGAATTCGACAGTCAAAGGCTCCATATATACTTTATCCGCCACCGTATGATCCGTCATGATGGTTGCCGGATTTGAATTGGCCAGAATGACTGTATAGCCTTCTTCACGGAGGGCTTGGCAAGCCTGTGTTCCTGAATAGTCAAATTCCGCAGCCTGGCCGATGATAATGGGACCAGAACCGATCACCAGTATTTTTTGGATGTCGTTATTTTTAGGCATAGGTATGCTCCTCCTTTTTAAGTTGGCCGACTTCCACCATTTTCAGAAATTCATCGAACAAGTAGCCTGTATCTTCCGGTCCCGGTGAGCTTTCTGGGTGATACTGAACCGAAAACGCGGGATGTGTCTGATGTCTGATACCTTCGACGGTGTTATCATTTAGGGCAATTTGTGTCAGGTCCAGCTTCGTTTGCGCTAATGACTCCCTGCGTACTGCATAGCTGTGATTCTGTGACGTAATGTATGTCCGCCCAGTTTCTAAATCTTTTACTGGATGATTTGCCCCTCTATGGCCGAATTTCAGTTTTTCAGTATCTGCATCACAAGCAAGTGCGAAAAGCTGATGGCCGAGGCATATACCGAACAAAGGCAATTTTCCAATAATTTCCTTAATCATATTGATAGCTTCCGGTACATCCTTAGGATCACCAGGTCCATTGGTAAGCATGATGCCATCAGGCTTTAGTCTTAAGATGGATGCAGCATCGTAATGGTAGGGAACAACAGTGATGTGGCAGTCACGCTGTGTCAGTTCACGCAATATGCCATGTTTCATACCAAAATCCACCATAACAATGCGCTTTCCCCTGCCTGGTACAACGTAAGGCTTTACAGTAGACGTCCGTTCCACTTGATTTCTGTCCAATTGAGCAGTATTTAGCTGCCTGGCAATATCTTCAGCTGTTTCTTCCACTGGTCTAATTGTCGCTTTCATTGTCCCGTGCCGGCGGATGATCTTTGTCAGCTTTCTCGTATCAATACCGGAAATGCCGGGAATATCGTGAGCTTTTAAAAACTCATCCAGCGTCTCACCGCTTCGGAAATTAGAAGGCTCCTCACACACTTCCTTCACAATAAAACCATGGATGAACGGATGAACTGTTTCGAAGTCATCCCGGTTAATCCCATAATTTCCTACTTGAGGATAAGTCATCATTACAATCTGACCGCAATACGAAGGATCACTGATCACCTCTTGATAACCTGTCATCCCTGTATTGAATACTACTTCACCTGTTATGGCCCGTTCACTTCCAAAACTTTCTCCAATAAATATAGTACCGTCTTCTAGAACAAGCTGTCGTTTAGCCATTATTATAATCCTCCTTATAGACAATCCTTCCTTCTGAGATGGTGAGAATAGGTATCCCTTCCACATCCCATCCATGGAATGGAGTGTTTCTACCTTTTGAATAGAAATGGTCTTTATTGATAATAGACTGTTTATCCAAGTCGATGAGGGTAATATCTGCCACTGCATTCACCTCAAGCGTGCCATAAGGAAGGTTGAATACCTCCGCAGGCCTCACGGTCAGCCAGTCGACCAGTTGCTTTAAGGTGATTTTATTGGTTTTCACCATATATGTATAAAGAAGTGGAAATGCCGTCTCCAGGCCGACAATTCCAAAAGGAGCTTTCAGGAATCCGTCTGCTTTTTCTTCTGAAGCATGTGGAGCATGATCAGTAGCTATGAAATCAATTGTCCCATCCAGAAGGCCTTCTATTAATGCCTGCTGATCCTCTCGGGCTCTTAGGGGCGGGTTCATTTTATAGTTGGCATCGTTCCCTGGGACATCCTCTTCATTAAGCAGCAGGTGATGGGGAGTGACTTCCGCCGTGACCTTGATACCTGCCTTCTTAGCATCCCGGATGACACGCACTGATTCTTTCGTACTTACATGGCAGACATGGTAGTGGCAGTCAGCTGCTTCCGCCAACAGGACATCACGGGCTATCTGCACGGATTCGCTTAAGGAAGGAATCCCCGGCAGGTCCAACCGTTCGCTTACTTTTCCATCATGCAGAACCCCGCCATATACAATGGAATTATCTTCACAATGGGCTACAATCGGCTTGCCGGCTTGTGCTGCTTCCCGCATAGCCCGAAGCATCTGATCAGCCGTTTGGATGCCGACACCGTCATCCGTAAAAGCAAAAATTTCCTCTTTGGCCAGTTCACTGATATCTGTCAGTTCTTTTCCTTTTAGCCCTTTTGTTATCGCTGCATAAGGGAGCACTCGGACGGCAGCATCCTGTTCAATCTTTTCGAGCAATGCCTGTACATCTTCCGTATTGTCGGGTACAGGAGTGGTATTTGGCATGGCGCAAACCGTGGTGAAACCACCGCACGCGGCAGCCAGGCTTCCTGTTCTAATTGTTTCCTTATGTTCTCCGCCTGGTTCACGCAAATGGATATGGACATCAATGAAACCCGGTACAGCCAGCTTCCCTGTACAGTCAATCACCTCGTCTGCTTTTTCATTAATATTTTGGTCCATCTTTTTTATTTGTCTATCCTCTATCAAAATGTCGCAAGTATACTGTTCATCTTCCTGCCAGAGCTGGTTTGTATTTTTCAATAATATTTTCACCCATAATCCCCCACTCTTCTAAAATTTTTGACATTATTGCCATTCGCATATATACACCATTCTCCATTTGCTTAAAAATACGGGAGCGGCTGCATTCTACAAGATCTGAATCTATCTCCACCCCACGGTTCACTGGAGCAGGATGAAGAATAATGGAGTGCTGCTTCATCTTCTTTTCCCTTTGTTTGGTGAGGCCATACTCTGTCAGATAGTCAACGGAAGGACCAGCAACCCCATGATGCCTCTCATGCTGTATACGAAGGAGCATAAGAACATCACTCACTTTAACGGCCTCATCCATGCTGATATAGGGAAAGTCAAGAGACTCATCCTGGAATCCAGGCGGGGCGCAAAGATAGACTTCAGCCCCAAGAGACTTTAATGCTCTCGCATTGGAATGCGCTACCCTGCTATGCCTGATATCTCCTGCAACCACTATCTTCAAGCCCGAAAAGCCTGAGAACTCTTGATAGATTGTCATGAGATCCAGCATACACTGCGATGGATGTTCCGCCTTCCCGGCTCCTGCATTTATTACCGGAATGGAAAGCTTGTCTTGAAGCTCATCTGCCCATACATCCGAGGGGTGCCGAATGACCAGCAGATTTGCTCCTATTGCCTGCAGGGTCCTGGATGTGTCGTACAGTGTCTCCCCTTTTTTGGTACTGGACGTGTCTGTGTGGAAATCAAGGACTTCCATTCCCAATCTCTTTTGTGCCATAGTAAAACTCATTTTCGTTCTTGTGCTAGGTTCAAAGAAAAGGTTCGCTGCATACAACGGCTTCGAAAAGCCCGGTACTCTTCCCATACTAAATTGTTCAGCCCTGTGCAAAAGGTTCCATATTTCTCCTTCAGAGAATTGATCTACAGAGATAAAGTGCCGCATCAAACCACTCCCGCCTTTTAGGATATATTTCTTTTTTCCTTCGGTGCTTCATTTTCATCAAACAATTCTTCTGCCTCGCCTGCCTTCTCTTTGTCAGGAAGAACAAGGTTGAGTATGACTCCCACAATTGCCGATAAAGCCATACCAGCAATTTGTACTTCATTAGTTATTTCAATAAATGCACCGCCAACACCAAGCACCATGATAACGGATGCGATTACCAGATTCCTGTTGTTGCCAAGGTCGATATTACTGTCTGTCAGCATTCTCAGCCCGTTAGATGCAATGATCCCGAATAACAGGATGGAAACACCGCCCATTACTGGGGATGGAACGGAACTGATGGCCGCCGTGATGATGCCGACAAATCCAAATAGAATGGCCAGTATAGCTGCACCGGCTACGACAAAGATGCTGAATACCCTTGTAATGGAAAGTACACCAATGTTTTCGCCGTAAGTGGTATTAGGCGGTCCACCCAGCATAGAACCGATAATCGTTGCAACTCCGTCACCAAGAATGGAGCGGTGCAATCCAGGATCTTTTAGGAAATTGCGCTCGGCGACTTTGGAAAGCACCATTTGGTCCCCAATATGCTCAGCAATTGTAACCAGCGCCACAGGCACCATGATAAAGAGAATTTGCATGCTGAAAACTTCGGTTGGTGAATAATCAACAAACGGAATGATAAATTCTGGCGTCTGGAATACCGCCAAGAAAAACTCTCCAATTGAGCCTGCTTCTGTGATCTGTGCCCATTCCGCTTTTATTCCTGCCGTATCAACAATTCCTTGGAACAATGCAAAAGCATATCCGGAAAGGATACCGATCAAGATTGGCACAAGTCCAAAAAACCCTTTGAAATAAACTGATGCTATTACTGTCACCGCGAGGGTAACCAACGCCGTCAACATGAAACTTCCATTATAAACACCGTCTTCATTCATCGCCATATCAATGGCAGTCGGAGCAAGCCCCAACCCAATGACAATGATTACCGGTCCGACCACTACTGGCGGAAGAAGCTTCATCAACCAATCTGTCCCGATAAATCCTATCAGGAGTGCAACTAATCCATAAACAATACCTGCCATAAAGCTCCCTATCATTGCCCCTGCAGGTCCGGAAGCAGCGCTGGCTGCGAGTATTGGAGCAATAAATGCAAAGCTTGATCCTAGATATGCAGGAATTTTCCCGCGGGTGATTAAAATATAAGCAAGTGTACCTGCTCCACTCGATATAAGTGCAACTGCCGGTGATAAGCCAGTAAGGAACGGAACGAGAATCGTAGAGCCGAACATGGCGAATAAATGCTGAATGCTCAAGAGCAGCCATTTATTAAGTTTGGGCCTTTCATGTATGTCCATTACCATCTTTTTTTCTGTCATATCTTACCCCTCCAATTTTTTCTGTGTTTTATCTTGATGCCTTTATAAGGAACATGGATATTCTGCTCATCCATGGAATAAGGCCATAAAAAAACGTGTACCTCTCTGCATAAGATTGCAAAGAGGTACACGTGTATACAAATTCCACGTCTACTTATACAACCTTATAAATCTCTCTGGATTCATTTAAAGGTCTTTTTCGGTAGATACTCGGCCTCACGGGGCCTTACTGATATGATGCCTATTCTTTCTCATAAATGGACACATGGTCTGCCTGGTCTACCTCATCCAGCTGGACGACTACCACTTCCTTCTCTGATGTAGGGATATTTTTCCCAACGTAATCAGCCCGAATCGGGAGTTCTCTGTGGCCTCGGTCCACTAAAACTGCCAGCTGGATTCCGGATGGACGCCCGCTGTCCATCACAGCGTCCATCGCAGCCCGGATTGTCCTTCCGGTATATAAAACATCATCTACAAGGATCACTTTCTTCTCTGTTACATCTACTTCAATATTGACAGCTTTCAACTCCGGATCCTCATTATCCGAAACTTTTTCCAGGTCGTCCCGGTAAAGGGTGATGTCCAACTCACCAATAGGGACAGTAATATTTTCTATCTGTCTAATCTTCTCCTGCAGCCTACTGGCTAGCGGAACGCCCCTCGTTTTTACACCAACTAGCAACAGGTTGTCCCCGCCTTTGTTCTTCTCCAGGATTTCATGGGCAATCCTAGTCAATGCACGGTTAACCGCTGGCTGGTCAAGAATTTCTGTTTTCTTCTTCATTGATTTGCCCCCCCTGTTCATAAAAAAATCCCTTTTTCCGTGAGGAAAAAGGGATTGGCTGCAAGAATCGAACCCAATGGTTCATCTCCGTTTCCTTTTAAGCCTCACTGGACTATGTTAAAGGGTCATATTCAACTTGTTTAATTATCACAGAAACTCTTCGATATGTCAATACAGTTTTTCAATATAGGAGAGAATCTCCAAAAAAACCTCCGGAGGATCCGTCTCAAATTCCATCCATTCGCCTGAACGTGGATGGGTGAAACCTAACGTTTTAGCATGTAATGCCTGGCCGTCTACATTCAATGTCTTCCTTGGGCCATATTTTGGATCTCCGACCAGCGGGAATCCGGCATAACGCATATGCACTCTGATTTGGTGGGTCCGTCCAGTCTCCAGTTGACATTCAATATGAGAATAATCCGGATAGCTTTTCAACACTCGAAAATGGGTTACAGCATTTCTACCGCCTTCTACAACACCCATTTTTTGCCGGTCTTTTGGATCCCTGCCAATAGGTGCGTCCACCATCCCTGTCTCATGCGGAATCTCCCCATGGACTACAGCCTCATATTTACGGGTGATTTCCTTGTTCGCCAGCTGTTCCGATAGTTCAGCATGTGCATAATCACTTTTCGCTACCACCAGAAGCCCGCTGGTATCCTTATCTATTCGATGGACAATCCCCGGCCTCTCCACTCCATTAATACCGGAGAGATCTGTACAATGATGAAGAAGGGCATTCACTAATGTGCCACTCTCATGTCCCGCAGATGGATGTACGACCATCCCCTTTGGCTTATTGATGACTAGGAGATCGCGGTCTTCATAAAGAATGGAAAGGGGTATATCCTCTGCAACAATGTCAAGTGGTTCCGGTTCCGGGATGGTCCAACTAATTTCATCATTTACCTGGCATTTATAATTGGCTTTCACTTTCCTGCCGTTCACCTGAGCAAACCCCCCTGAAATCCAGGATTGAATTTGGGACCGGGAGTTTTCTTTATTAAGTTCTGTAAGCAGTTTGTCTAATCGTTGATTTGCCTGACTTTCTGTAACTTGATGGCTGAATGAACTCATTTATCTGCCTTTCCTTTCTTTGTTTCCTCCATGATTGTTCCTATAATTACCAGTATGACACCGATTGTCAGAGCAGAGTCGGCAATATTAAAGATAGGAAAATCATATCCAAAGATGATGACATCCAAAAAATCGACCACTTCCTGATATAGCAGCCGGTCGATAAAATTGCCGATGGCCCCGCCTAAAATGAAGCCAAGCGCTGTCGCCAGCAATTTATCCTTTCTCGCATACCTTTGCATATAGTACACAACTCCGACAATCACTAGTAGGGTGATGATGTAGAAAAACAGCATCTGGCCTTGGAATATACCCCAAGCGGCCCCGGCATTACGATGGGATGTAAAATAGAAAAAACCCTCAATAATGGTTAACTGCTCACCAATTTCCATGGTTCGTATAATAGCCAATTTGGTGATCTGATCAATGACAACAACAATCAATGCCAGAAGATAATAGACATACATTCCTTTTCCTCCGATTTCATTTCCTGTGTCCACACTATCTTATACTGTCCGAAATTCTTTTTCAACGAAAAATCCCCCTTGTAGACCAAGGGGGGATGTTTCTAATTATCATAATGTTCTTTGACAACATCTGCACAGCGGGAGCATAATTCCGGATGGTCATGATCATGACCCACCGTCTCAGAGGCTACCCAGCAGCGGGAACATTTTTCCCCAGGATGTTTTTCTACGGTAACATCCACATATTTATAACTCTTTTCCGCTTGATTACTTATTTCCGCTTCGGAAACAATCAGGAATTGATGCAGATGCTCCATAGCTTCAAGAACTTGTTTTGTCTGTTCATCCTTAGGTGCCAGAGTCACTTTTGCTTCCAGTGACTTACCGATTACTTTTTCATTTCTTGCTTCTTCCAATGCTTTTAGCACATCATCACGGATTGCCATGAAATGATCCCATTTTTCCCCAATCTGTTCATAGCCGGCAATATTTCTCGGCTCAGGGATATCGGTCAACTGGACACTTTCCGCTTCAACACCTGGGATATATTCCCATACTTCGTCTGTAGTATGTGGAATGATAGGTGCCAGCAATTTTACCAAGGTAGTAAGGATTTCATAATATCCGGTCTGAATACTGCGACGTCGTTTATGATCCTTCGACTCGATATAAAGTACATCCTTTGCAAAATCCAGATAGAAGGAACTTAAATCAATGGTACAGAAATTATGAATCTGATGGAAAATTGGTGAATATTCATACCTTTCATAGCTCTCTCTAACATTCGTGAGCAACTGTTGCAATCGGTGCAGCATATAACGGTCCACTTCTTCCAACTCTTCCTCTGGGATCCGGTCTGTCTCCGGATTGAAATCAGACAGGTTGGCGAGCATGAACCTAAACGTATTTCGAATCTTTCGGTAGGCTTCGGACATTTGCTTTAAGATTTCCTGCGAGATTCGAACATCTGCCTGGTAGTCCACCGAAGAAACCCAAAGTCTCAAAATATCTGCTCCCAATTGCTTCTGTACCTTGGATGGAACAATCACGTTTCCTAAAGACTTGCTCATTTTTCGCCCGTTGCCATCCAAGACAAACCCATGACTGATAATGTTTTCGTATGGAGCTTTTCCTGTTACTGCTACGGAAGTAGAGATAGAGGAGTTAAACCAGCCTCGGTATTGGTCGCTTCCCTCTAAATAGACATCAGCTGGACGGCGATGGTCCTCTCTGTTCATTAGTACAGCTTCATGAGAGGAACCTGAGTCGAACCAAACGTCCATAATATCCGTTTCCTTCGTAAATTTGCCGTTTGGACTGTGTTCAGAAGTGAACCCTTCTGGAAGAAGGTCTTTAGCTTCTCTTTCAAACCAGATATTGGAACCATGCTCCTTGAACAGATTGGACACATGTTCGATAGTCTCATCGGTAATGATTGGTGTATTATCTTCCGCATAAAATACCGGAATTGGTACGCCCCATGTACGTTGGCGGGAAATACACCAATCTTCTCTGTCACGCACCATATTATGCAAGCGTGTCTGGCCCCACGATGGATACCAGTTAATCCGGTTGATTTCCTCGAGGATATCCTGACGGAAGTCCTTAATGGATGCAAACCATTGGGCAGTTGCACGGAAAATAGTCGGCTTTTTCGTGCGCCAGTCATGCGGATAAGAGTGGGTGATGAATGAAAGCTTCAGCAAGGCGCCCACTTCTTCCAGCTTTTCTGTAATGTTCTTGTTTGCCTTGTCATAGAAGAGTCCTTCAAAGCCAGGTGCTTCGGAGGTGAATACCCCTTTATCATCTACAGGTGATAATGGCTCTAGACCATAGGCCTTACTAACAACAAAGTCGTCTTCCCCGTGGCCAGGTGCCGTATGAACACAACCTGTACCAGCATCAGTGGTAACATGCTCTCCAAGCATGATGAGAGACTCACGGTCATAAAATGGATGCTTGGCAACGATTTTGTCCGCTTCTTTACCCTGGAAAGTTTTTACTACTTGAGGATCTTTCCAACCGAGCTCTTCAGAGACATGTTCAAGCAATGCATGGGCGATGACGAACTTATCCTCCCCAACCCTTACTACATTGTACTCAAGATCAGGATGAATGCTTATACCTAGATTAGCAGGAATGGTCCAAGGAGTAGTGGTCCAGATAACGAACTTCTCATCACCCTCCAGCAGACCTTTTCCATCTACTACTTCAAATGATACATAAATGGATGGAGAACGCTTTTCATGGTACTCGATTTCCGCTTCCGCCAGGGCTGACTCCGAGGAAGGCGACCAATAGACAGGCTTTAGCCCTTTGTAGATATAACCCTTCTTGGCCATTTCACCGAACACACGGATTTGAGCTGCCTCATAATCCTTTGTCAAAGTTAGATAAGGATTATCCCAGTCACCACGTACACCCATTTGCTTGAATTGGGTTCTCTGACTGTCGACTTGGCCCATGGCATATTCTGCACACATTTCACGGAACTCAGCAATTCCAAGCTCTTTCCTTTTGATTTTTTTCTTTTTGGTAAGAGCAGTTTCAATCGGCAGGCCGTGTGTATCCCAGCCTGGAATATATGGCGCATGGTAGCCGCTCATTGACTTATAGCGCACGATAAAATCTTTCAGCACTTTATTCAGCGCATGGCCGATATGAAGGTCTCCATTCGCATAAGGAGGCCCATCATGCAGGACGAACAATGGACGGCCCTTGGTCCTTTCCTGCACTTTCTCATAAATGTTCTCCTCCTCCCATTGCTCCTGTCTTTTTGGCTCTTTATTCGGCAGATTGCCACGCATTGGGAAATCTGTTTTTGGCATTAACAACGTATCTTTATAATCCATCTGCTGTTCCTCCTGTTCTGTATTGAAAACTTAAATGGAATGCCTTCCTTACACGAGATCGATACCCGGCAATTCAGCTGTCCTGCATATTCTGAAAGTTGAATTCCGGATAAAAAAACGAGCCTCTGCATCCCAAAAAGGGACGAGAAGACTCGCGGTACCACCCTTATAAATTTAAAATAAGCATCATTTTAAATTCACTCGATATTCGTAACGGGAATGAACCGTCCATTATTACTATAATTCATAATGGATACTCAGGAGTGATGTTCCAATAGTATCACTGTGCCGGGCTTCCACCATATCCCGGCTCGCTGAACAGCGGTCTCTACTGTACTGTCTCCATCATTGTAACTTATACTTTATTCAATTGAATAATATCTGTATGAATTATATGTAATATTTTACTGCGAGTCAAGTCTATGACCTATTTTCAATCAACTCGAGCTCATCTCCGATTTCTTCATCAAAAAGATCTTCCCAATCATTGTTCTCAATCATTTCCAACTGCGCTTCCACCAGCATCTTCAGGCGCGTACGGAATACTTTTGCCTGTTTCTTCAATTCTTCCACATCCATAGAAATTCTGCGAGACTTGCTCAATGCATCATTAATGATGCGGTCAGCATTCTTTTCCGCCTCTTTTATTATTAATTTCGACTCCTTGGATGCACTGCCTTTCACCTCTTCAGCGGTTTCCTGTGCCACTAGGATCGACTTGTTCAGTGTCTCTTCTATATTGGTGAAATGTCCCAGCTTTTCTTCCAGTCTGGTTACTTTCTCTTGCAAGTCTTTCTTTTCCCGGATGGTTGTCTCATAATCTTTAATGATTTGATCCAAAAATTCATTGACTTCATCCTCATCATAGCCTCGGAATCCTCTGGTAAATTCCTTGTTATGAATATCCAATGGTGTTAATGGCATATAAGCCACCTCCTAAAGAGAAATGATTATTATATATGTTCGACATTCCCTTGATTAATCCTGTCTAGGATAACTATTTTAATACTGCAATAGTTATTTTCCATTTATCTTTTTTCGTACGACCGTTCACTGCAGCAAGTTTACTTCTTCCCTTGCCCCTAAGTGACAGCAGATCTCCCTCCTGCAGTATGAATTTGCTGTCATCCACCACTCTGAAGTTCACTTTCACCTGCTGCCTCGAGATGAATTCAGCCGCGTCCTTCCTCGATATGTGATAAATCTCTTTTAAAACGGCATCCAGCCTGAGGGAAGAGACAGTTTTATCGGATTCCTCCCACTCCTTTTCTTCCTCCAGCAAATATGTAAAAGGTTTTTCTTCCAGACGGACCTTTGCTTTCTTTACCTCCGTAAGATTTGCCAATATATATGGGGCGACTTCATCTGCTGCCACTATTTGAATGATTCCGTTGTCGACCAGCATATCCCCAATTTTCTTTCGCTTTAAACCTAGTGACATGCACGCACCCATCACATCACGGTGGGACAAAGTTACAAATTTAGATGGATACTCCGCCTGCAGAAGAGTAAGCTGATAGTCAGCTGCAGATACTTCCTCGTAAAAAGGAGCAATGATCGCCCTCTTTCTTTCCGCATGCATCCCTCCGCCATTTGCATATAGCTTCACTTCCTCGTTTTGGGCGCCTATAATCGTCTCTAATATTTGTAGTTCCCTGGGATCGAGAAAGTCAGTTAGTTTTGGGACAAAGACCTTCTCTACTTGTTCTTTCCAGGAAAGCGCCTGATCGATGAATGGCTGTTCTTCTTTTCTGAAATGCTGATATATTTCCATGCCAATCCCCTACATACCTACCATATAAAATAGTTCCACTAAACCATACCTCGCGAAATGCAATACAATTATCGCCACGATCGGTGAAAGATCAATCATTCCGAGCGGCGGGATAAACTTCCGGAAAACCTCTAGATAAGGCTCGGTTATTTTTGCCAGCATTTCTCCAAATGAAGATTCCCGGGCACCCGGGAACCAGGACATAAGGATATAGATAATGATGGCATAGCTATACAAAGTTAATGCTGTGTTTAAAATACTGAAGATAAAACCCATCTGCTACCATCCTTTATTATAATCATCTGCTTCCATTAACGTGTCTGTAATCGTTCCTGACACATCGACATTATCAGGGGTGCATAGAAACGTGGCAGCGCCAAGTTTTTGAATATCCCCGTTGACCGCATACACAGTCCCGCTAAGAAAGTCGACAATCCTTTTTGCCTGCTGGGTGTCTACTCTTTGAAGGTTAATTACGACTGCTCTGCGGTTCACAATATTGTCGGCAATTTCCTGTGCCTCATTGTATGTCCGTGGTTCACAAAGCACGACCTTGGATGAAGGCTGCTGCATGCTTGTCAGATTGACAACATTCTGGCCTTTTTGTTTCACCATTGGCTCGTGTTCCTCTTCGGGTGCATCTTCCACATATTCGTATTCATATTCATCATCCACAGTGAAATAATTTTTGAGTTTCTCTTTAATACTCATTTTGTCACCTCGCTATTAAATTTGTGAACCTACCAGACTAGAACCGATGCGAACATGGGTAGCCCCCTCTTCTATAGCGAGCTCATAATCATTGCTCATCCCCATGGAAAGGTATTTGCAGGGAGCTTGGTCCGACTTAAGATTTTTCACATCTTCCCTCAACTCTGCAAGCTTCCGGAAATACCCTCTGATCCGCTCCTCATCTTCGATATGCGGTGCCATTGTCATTAATCCAACGACACGCACTTTTTCATATTGCTCTATCGAATGGAGGAATGGAAGTACATCTTGCGGGGCCAGCCCATGCTTTGACTCTTCTCCGCTCACATTGACTTGTACGAAACAATCTACGGGCTCGTCCGCCCTTTTATTGATCTCCTTAGCCAACGATTTGCGATCGAGGGAGTGAAGGTAGTCCACCTGATTAATGACTTCTTTAACCTTTCTGGACTGGAGTGTGCCGATGAAATGCCATGTGGCATCATTTTTAAAATGACTGTACTTCTCCAAAAATCCTTCCATACGATTTTCGGCAAGATTTTTAACGCCTGCTTCTATCGCCTCTTCTGTTCGCTCTATTGTAACATATTTTGTAACTCCGATAACGGTTATTTCTTCAGGTTCTCTATTACTTTTTTCACATGCTTGTTTGATTTTACTGTTTATGTTCTCTAGATTTGCTGCTACATCCATTACTTCTTCTGCTCCTCCCTATTCAATTATGATTGATAACCGATATAACCCAGCATTCGTCCGCTTTCCCCCTGATCGCGGCGATGGGAGAAAAAGAGATGATTATGTTCATATGTGCAATATTTTGTTATATCTATATTATTACGTAATACCCCTGCTTGTAAAAGGATATCTGCATTAAGCTGTTTCAAATCCAGCAGGTAACGGTTTTCACCTTGCTTCTGCACACATCTCTCCCTTTCCTTAGGGGATAAAGATTGAATCACACGCTCATCGACCTCATAATTTTCCCTGGATATAGATGGGCCGACCACTGCAAGTAAATTGGACGGTTCTGTTCCCAACGAGCGGAATTTATCGACCATTTTCTCTGCCATCCGCTGTACTGTTCCTTTCCACCCTGCATGCGCAATCCCAATAAACCCTGTTACTGGATCAAAAAAGAAAAGCGGCACACAATCCGCAAACACAGCTCCACATAAAATTCCCTTTTCATTCGTAATAAGCCCATCAGTATCCGGCACCGCTGTCTCTAGGGTAAAGGATCCTTTTCCCTTGTCTTGTTCCGTCACTCTTTTTATATTTGTATGGTGCACCTGTTCCCCGACTACCCAATTTTCCATTGGGATTCCCACATGCTTTGCAAGTTTTTGCCGATTGGCTGTTACATGATTCACGTCATCATTGACATGCAACCCCATGTTCAGTGATTGGAAGGGCGGATGGCTTACCCCATTGCTTCTTGTAGTAAAACCAGCCCTGATTTGCGGGTTGATCTGCTGCCACCGTTTTATATGTAAATAGAGATTCTCCTGGTATATGAAAGGTTCCTGCACAAATATCCCCCCTGCTATTGTTAAGGCTTATTTTATCATATTTCCCCATTTTATTCTTTTTCGATATAAGAAGCATCCCCATATAACAGCGGCGTGTGAATTTCCCTTACCAGGATGACATCCGAACCAATTCTCACAATCCTGTTCCAAGGAATCACCAGTTCTTCCGATTTGCTGAACAATGCATCTCTCTTATCTTTGACGATCAATACAATGGCGAGGATTTTACCGTTATCCGGATCAATTTCCAGGTCGGAGATATGGCCGATCCGCCTGCCGTCATCAATCATAATTACTTCCTTGACCTGCAGTTCTGATAATTTAACCATGGTATGCACCTCCTGCTTTGTACAAATATATGCAGCACATCTGATTTTTTTCGTACAAATGAAAAAAGCTACCGATTTGGCAGAATTTTTTCACAAAAAAATCAGGCAATCGAATAATCTAATTCGATCGCCTGAAAGTATAAACAGCTGTCCTTGCCGTCTTGCCATCTATTCAAACATTTGCTTATTCATTTGGCTGATTGCCGCCTTTTCCAACCGGGAGACCTGGGCCTGTGAAATGCCTATTTCGTCGGCAACTTCCATCTGTGTCTTCCCTTGAAAAAATCTTTTATTTAAAATCATTTTTTCACGTTCATTCAGCTGATACATACCTTCTTTTAAGGAAAGTTTATCAATCCAGGTGGAGTCTTTATCTTTATCATCACTAATTTGATCCATTACATAAATGGGATCACCGCCATCATTATAAATAGGCTCAAACAAGGAGACAGGATCCTGGATTGCATCCAATGCAAAGACTACATCTGCATGAGGGATATCCATCTCTTTTGCAATCTCCATAGGTGTAGGTTCTTTAGAAGTTTTGCTGATCAGTTTCTCCCTAACCTGTAAGGCTTTATAAGCAATATCTCTTAATGATCTGGATACCCGGATTGGATTATTATCTCTTAAATACCTCCGTATTTCGCCAATAATCATCGGAACAGCATAAGTTGAAAAACGGACATTATGCGATAAATCGAAGTTATCGATGGATTTCATCAGACCAATACAACCAACTTGGAATAAATCATCCACATATTCGCCACGATTATTGAAACGCTGGATGACACTTAATACAAGTCTCAAGTTACCATTTACTAATTGTTCTCGAGCAGAAAGGTCTCCGTCTCCCTCCTGCATTTTCTTAAAGAGTTCTCTCATTTCTTCGTTTTTTAGTACAGGTAATTTTGATGTATCAACACCACATATCTCAACCTTATGTTTTGTCATTCTGTTCAACCCTCCCAGTTGGTGATGCTGTTCATGGACAGTATCACCGAGAGGGTGGTTTTTTATGCAGTTCCACTCTCCTGCAAGAGAGGGTGAATTGCCCCTAATGACACATGTGGCAAGGCTAGACCATTTTATTAAATTCTTTTTTGAGACGCCTGATTATTTTTTTCTCCAACCGGGAAATATAGGACTGGGAAATACCCAGCATGTCTGCTACATCCTTCTGGGTTTTCTCTTCCTCTCCAACAAGTCCAAATCGAAGTTCCATTATTTGCTTTTCCCGGTCATTCAATTGGGAGAGCGCCTTTTTTAGCAGCGTCTTATCTACATTGGATTCCAGATTCCTTGTAATAATATCTTCATCTGTTCCAAGTACATCCGACAGCAGCAGTTCATTGCCATCCCAATCAATATTAAGCGGCTCATCAAATGAAACCTCTGATTTAAGCTTATTATTTCGGCGCAGATACATTAGAATTTCATTTTCAATGCATCTCGATGCATATGTTGCCAATTTGATTTTTTTCTCCGGATTAAAGGTATTTACTGCTTTAATCAATCCAATCGTACCGATACTGATCAAATCTTCTATATTGATTCCTGTATTTTCGAATTTCCTGGATATATATACTACCAGACGAAGATTTCTTTCTATCAGCATAGCACGTGCCGTTTTATCCCCTTTTTGCAGCAGGCTTAAGAGCTCCTGCTCCTCTTCCTTAGACAAAGGAGGCGGAAGTGCCTCGCTTCCTCCAATATAATAGATCTCCTCCGACCGAAGACCTAATTTCATTAAAGCTTTGTACCACCAGAGCCGCAGACGTAACCGTACTTTCATTATTTTCATGAAGAAGCCCCCTTATGCAGAATATAATGTCTCAAGCTTGATAATTTGAGGATGTAGAAGACAATGATAACTTTCATCCCTTGTCAAACTCGCAAATTGTATGCCTATCAATACTTTTTCCGTGATAATTTTCTGATCATCATAATAAACTGTTAACTGATCTGGCCGGATCGTAAAAAGAAAACTGCTTCTTCCCTGTATCCCTTGATATGGGACAAGTTGGATATCATGCTGCCAGGACGTTGGAAGATTTTCCAAATCCAAATCTTCCTCTGCTTGTTTTAATGCCCTCCACTCCTGTTCCGTGAACCAGTGTCTGAGAAAAGCCTCATCACAAATAATGACGGGCTTCTTAGTAAGCGGGTCTGTCAACTGATTGCCGCTGTCAATGTAGCCTGTCGTCTGATGAGCTTTGTTTTTTATCTGGATGGTAACCGGACAAAACTGTTCGTACTTGATTTTCTCGACTGCATGCTTGTCCATACGGTTCTTAGTAAATTTCCAGGCTATCGGGAAAGCAATGATGACAAACAGCCAGCTGACAGGATCTCCATATCCTGCATTATAGGTAATCAGCCCATTTGCATGAATTCCTACAGGGCTTTGGAAAAGAAAATGAACTGCGACCATTCCTCCTCCCACCGCAAAGGTCGTAAAATAAAACAGAAGCAAAAGTCTCATAAAACGATGAAGGTTTACGAAGCGGAAAGCACAGATAATAATTAAGACGGAATAAAGAAATTTGCCCGCTACACTGCTGATAAATGTATCAGGATAATAGACGGAGATGGGAACGAGCAGTGAAGCCACAAATGCACCTAAACAGATCCTCCACTTCTGTGTGCTGTCCCTGGCAAGTGCTTGTGTCAACAGCAGGAGCATCATGTCCAGAAAGAAGTTCAAAATCCAGATGGCATCGAGATATATGGCCATGACTATCTCCCTTCGGCAGAATGAACATTACTATATTGATAGAATATATGTGTAAGAAGAAGTATATATGAGCTGAAGAGCAAAGTCTGTCACATCCTGAAGCTTAGAAGGGGCTAATTTTAACAAGTTATCGGGGGGTTTGTCGGGGCTTATGGACAGTATGATCCTTTAGCGGGTAGAAATCGCCATTTTTCCCTATATAAAAATTTGCCGAAAATTTCCGGTGCTTTTTTAAACAATAAAAAAAGCAAATGATCAACATTTGCATTGCTGATCATTTGCTTTTCTCAGATGACTTAACGATTTCTGTTTCTGTTACGGTTTCTTAAGAAGGTAGGAATATCAAGGGTGTCATCCTCCGGCTTTGAGCGTTGCGGCTGTTGTTGCTGTTGATGTTGGCTTGTTTCCCTTGGAGTATCCTCTGGAGCATTGGTAGCTGCCTGCTGATTATGATTAATCACCGGCCGTTGCTGCCTCGGCTGCTTTTCTGCCTTTTTGATATTTTCATCAAACCCTGTGGCGATGACGGTAACAATTATTTCGTCATTCAGGTTTTCATTGATGACAGAACCAAAGATGACATTCACTTCATTATCTGCAGCAGAGGTTACAAGGTCTGCAGCTTCCTGTACCTCATACAGGCTCAGATTCGTACCTCCTGTAATATTCATTAAAATACCATGGGCTCCATCAATGGATGTTTCCAATAATGGTGAGGAGATGGCCTTCTTGGCCGCTTCCGTGGCACGAGTCTCACCTGTAGCAATACCAATTCCCATTAATGCTGACCCTTTATCGATCATAATGGTCTTCACATCGGCAAAGTCAACATTAATCAAACCTGGTTTTGCTATTAAGTCTGATATGCCTTGCACCCCTTGTCTCAGGACATTGTCTGCCTCACGGAATGCTTCAAGCATCGGTGTGTTCTTATCGACAATTTCCAGCAGCCGGTCATTCGGAATGACAATTAGTGTATCTACTGCTGTTTTGAGGGCGTCAATTCCGGAGATAGCTTGTGTTGACCTTCTTCTTCCTTCAAAAGAAAATGGCCTTGTCACTACGCCGACTGTTAAGGCTCCCAAATCCTTGGCTATCTGGGCAATGACTGGGGCCGCACCTGTGCCGGTGCCTCCGCCCATACCCGCTGTTACGAATATCATATCTGCGCCTTGGAGCACTTCCTGGATCTGTTCTTTACTTTCCTCGGCTGCTTTCTTGCCGACTTCCGGATTCGCACCGGCACCCAGACCCCGGGTAAGCTTGCCTCCAATTTGCAGTTTTACTTCTGCTTTGGAAAGATTCAATGCCTGTGCATCGGTGTTTACGGCGATGAACTCGACACCTTCCACCCCATGCTCTATCATACGATTGACAGCGTTATTGCCGCCCCCGCCTACACCAATTACTTTAATTGACGCAAGTTCCTCCATATTTGTATCAAACTCTAACATTCTCCGTTCCTCCTAATATGCATAATTACAAGTGTTCCGAGCTAATTATCGTCATGGCTCCTCACCTTCTTTGCCGGGAAAAGTATTACCCGGGACATTTTCTGTCAATCAAAGAAATATTTAAACAAATTAGCTACTTTGGATTCTTTTTTGGTGTTCTCTTTTGACTCATTTGCCTGTTCTTGCTGTTTCTTCGTCCGCTTCGGCTTTGACTGCTGTACAGGATGATCAGCAGCTACGGAAGGAAATAATTCTTTTCCTTGTATTTTCGCATTACGATAGGCAAATTGCAAGATTCCTACCCCGGCGATGAAATGCGCTTCCCTGACACCAATATAGTCGGGAATTGCTACTCGCACGTTGGACTGAAACAAATCCTCCGCCAGCTCGAGAGCTCCTGGCATAGCCATAGCTCCTCCAGTCAGTACAAATCCTCCTGGCAGCTCGCGGATCCCCATTTTACGTATTTCCTTTTCAGCAAAAGCGAATATTTCTTCCATTCTCGCTTCAATCATATCAGATATTTCCAACTGGTTATAGGTCTGTTTCGTATTGCTGCCTATGATGGACACTTCAAAAGTTTCATCCTCTTGGGCAGTATCATAAAAAGCATGGCCATGATTCAATTTTACATCTTCCGCCTCTTCCGTTGAAATCCGAAGGCCGATGGAAAGGTCCTTCGTTATATTATCTCCACCGAGATTCACTACACTGGTGGAAAGAAGATGGCCATTCCCGAATACAGAGATAGTCGTACAGCCGCCGCCTACATCTATCAAAGCAACTCCCATGTTCATTTCATCTTTCGAGAGGGCTGTTGTTCCAGCAGCAAGCGGTTGAAGACAAATATCTGCCACTTGCAGTCCTGCACGTTCCACGCATTTCAGTACATTATGTAAAAGTGTTTTGGAACATGTAATAATAGTCCCTTCCATTTCCAGCCGAACACCAATCATTCCCCGTGGGTCTGTGATCTCATCCAGTCCGTCCACTATAAACTGCCTTGGCACTACGTCGATAATTTCCCTTTCTGGAGGAACTGAAACCACCTGGGCTCCATCAATTACACGGGTAATGTCTTCTTCACCAATTTCCCTGTTATCACTCTGTACGGCCACTACGCCGTGGCATGGCTGCAATTGGACATGGCTGCCGTTTATCCCCACGATAACCCGTTCTATCTGCATGCCTACCATCCGTTCAGCCTGTTCAATCGCACTTCTTATCGACTGCACTGTCTGATCGATATCCACAATGGCACCCTTTTTCATACCATTTGATTTAGCAGTTCCAACACCAATAATGTTCAGTGAATCATTTAACACTTCTCCGATGATTACTTTTATTTTACTGGTCCCTATATCAAGGCTCACCAGAATTTCATTGTTGTTCAACAAAAGGCACCTCCTGATTCCTTAGCATCTCTTTTAGCCGATTTTTTTCTTTTTCATTAACTGTGATTGTTTTGACGTACTCTAATCTACTATTTTAGAGGATTTTCATAAAAAAAGAAAATATATATAGGTTATTCTATATAAAAGAGCTTATTTCCTGCATTTCCACTTATTTTTAGCAGCCATATTATAGGTTTCGTACCTGCCTCAGCAATTCTGACTTATATTAAGAAGTTAATCAGAGAAATCACTCTGCTTCTTCTGCCGCCGCCTCTTCCATTTCCTCTGTATCGAATTCTTCAAAATAAGCGCCGACACCTATATGGATTATCCCTTCACTTTCAGGGTCTAGCTGGGAAACGATGGAAGGGTACAGTTGCATTTTTTCAGCAAAACTCCTGATGGAGCCACTGACTACATAACCATCATTCATATAGAGCAGAATATTATTTTTACTAGATTCTGTCGGTTGCCAATGAATCTCTGAAATTAGATTCAACAGGTTCATTGGGAGCTTATCCAATTCAGTAGTCATCCTATGTAAGTGCTCTTCTTCCGTAAAGTTGAGCAGCAGCGGAGCATCTCCCTTGAAGGTCACATTTTCCGACTGATTCAGAACTCTGCCATTTCCCAAAATTGGAAAATAACTGCTCTCTTCTTTTACATAGCCAATATGCTTATACTCCTTCAGGTCGATCTTCACTGTCCACGGAAAATCCCTGCTGACCTCTGCGGACTCGACCATAGGGTTGGAAGTCAAAGCTGAAATAATCTCAGATTTATCAATGGTCCATATGTTGGTGCTCTCATTCAATCCGCTTTGAGCGATGGCTTTATCCTCTGTCAGCAGGGAATTCCCATTAACCTCGACTGATCTAATATTACTCAGCGGTGACTGCAGGTAAATAATAATGGAAATCAAAATAAAAAAAATAGATAAATAAAAAACCAGCCTTCGATTCGCTTTCTTTTTCCTGGCTTGTTTCAACTTTGGGATACGCTCTTCAATTGAAACAATTTTCTTTTGGCTCATATCTATTTCTTCCTTTATCGCATATTTACCGAAAGGAACTAAAATGGTTCCTTCCAAGATATAAAAATTATATCATATAATATGCCCTAATATATAGTGTACCTCCGACAGTTTACCCGGAATTTCAATTCAATAACTTCCAATTTCCTCCATTATTAGCAGACAATCGGGAAATTCCTATATCCTGGAATACATGCTGACATTCAACAGGATACCAACAGAACATAATGTCAGGGTTAACGAGGAGCCGCCATAGCTTAAAAAAGGAAGAGTGATACCTGTAACCGGTATGAGCCCGATAACTACACTAATATTGATCATCGTCTGGATTACCAACATGGATACAATACCTAGGGCAAGAAAGCGCCCAAACAAGTCAGGGGCGTCCAAAGAAATTTTTATTCCCCGCCAAAACAGGAGAAGAAAGAGACCAATTACCAGCGTGCCTCCGATGAAGCCCAATTCCTCGCCCAGGATTGCGAAAATGAAATCCGTTTGCGGTTCTGGTAGATAGAAGTATTTCTGCAGGCTTTCACCTAGCCCCAGTCCCATTAATCCGCCCGGCCCAATTGCGTACAGCGATTGTATGATTTGAAAACCATCTCCGAGAGGATCTTCCCATGGATTAAGAAAAGCAGTGATTCTGCTGATGCGATAAGGAGCAGAAGCAATGAGAAAAACAAACCCTGCCAAACCAATGAGTCCGAGCCCGATAAAATGGCTGTAACGGGCGCCAGCAACGAAAATGAGCATCATGCACGTTAAAACAAGAACCATCCCTGTACCCAAGTCAGGCTGAAGCATAATCAGCCCAAATGCCGTAAATACCAATAGAACTGTCGGAAAAAAACCCTTTTTAAAAGAAGTAATATACTTTTGGTTTGCTGCCAGGAAAGCAGAAAGGAAGATGATCAACCCGAGTTTCATAAATTCGGAAGGCTGGATACTGAACGCCCCTACACCTATCCAACTCTGAGCGCCGCCTCGAACCATCCCGATTCCCGGAATTAACACAAGCAGAAGCATAATGAAGCATAGCACCAATATAGGCTTCGCATACTTTTTCCATAAGTTATAGGGAAACCGCATAATAAAGAACATTGCGGCGACGCCCGCTCCTGCAAACAACAACTGCCTTTTGACATAATAGAGCGAATCCCCGAATTTGTATTCAGCCCATACATAAGATGAACTGTACACCATAACCATGCCCACGGAAAGAAGGCTGCCAATCACCGCTAATAATACATAATCAGGTACATGTTTCCCTGTTTTCTTCAATAAAAAACACCCCGTTTTTCTGAGATTGAAAAGGGGTGCCAGTGTATTCATGTATGTTTAATTCGTGACCGTCAGACAAGCCCCCTACTTTAACTTATGCACGGCTTGTATAAACATGTCACCTCTTTCTTCGAAGCTCTTATACTGGTCCCAGCTTGCGCATGCTGGGGAAAGAAGAATGATATCTCCTTCACCTGAAATTCCGTAAGCAAGCTCGGCAGCCTTGTGGACGTCGTCAGCTTTAACTATGACCTGGACTCCCGCCTCTTCAGCAAACTCCTCGAGCTTGGATGCAGTTTCCCCAAAAAGAACCATTGCCTTTACATTCTGTAGCGAATCCTTCAATTCGGCGAAAGTGCTTCCCCGATCCAACCCCCCTGCAAGCAGGATAACCGGTTCATTGAAGGATGCCAGTGCCTTCTTGGTTGCAAGGGTGTTCGTGGCTTTGGAATCATTATAAAATAGCCGTTCCTTCACTTTTCCAACATACTGGAGACGATGCTCCACTCCAGAGAAGGATCTCAGCACTTTTCGGATTCCTTCATTACTGGCTCCAGCCAGCTTGGCAGCTGCCACTGCTGCAAGAATATTCTCCAGATTATGCTTGCCGACAAGCACAATGTCCTTAAGGCAGATAACTTTTTCATTTTTAAAATAGATAAAAGATTCATCAGCCCATACACCATGGTTCAGCCTTTGGCTTGTGGAGAACGGGACTTTTATAGATTTGGCTTCTTTTGCCGCTTCCGTTAACAAAGGATCATCCGCATTGTATACCAAATAATCGTCAGGCCCTTGGTTCCGATAGATATTGAATTTCGCCTGCCGATAATTTTCCAATGTTTTATGATAATCAAGATGCGCTTCAAAGATATTCAACAGAACAGCTATTTTGGGGCGAAATCTCTCAATCCCCAGCAATTGAAACGATGACAATTCTACAACCATCTTTTCTTCAGGAGCCAATGAGTCGGCAACCTCACAAGCCACTGTGCCAATATTTCCTGCGACTTTAACAGGCTGCCTGCTCTCTGTCAGCATTTCCGCCGTCAAAGTGGTGGTAGTGGTTTTTCCATTGGAACCGGTGATACCTACAACGGAATTGCCGGCTAAATTACCTGCCAGCTCTATTTCTGTAATAATGCTTATTCCCCTGTCCTGGGCTTCCTCCATTAACGGAGTATCATAAGGAATTCCAGGATTTTTGACAATCAGGTCAATGTCATCGAGAACACGAAAAGGGTGGGAGCCGACAATAACTTCTGCTCCCATTTCCTTCAACTCTTTCACAACTTGATCATCATCTGCTGTGTCTCTATCATTTACCCGTACTTTCACCCCATTTGCCAGCAGGAGCTTCGCCGCTGCTGTACCGCTCCTCGCTAAGCCCAATACCAATACATGAGAATAATGAAAGTTTTGTAATTGTTTATTCATCCTATCCCCACCTCGATATACACGCCGAGTACGGCAAAGATAAGGCCAATCAGCCAGAAAGTAGTGACCACTCTCCATTCCGACCACCCATTAAGCTCATAATGATGGTGCAGGGGACTCATTTTAAAAACACGCTTTCCAGTAGTTTTGAAAGAGATCACCTGGATAATTACGGACAGGGTTTCAATCACAAACACTCCACCGATAATTATTAAAATGACTTCCAGCTTGGCAAGTATGGCAATTGCTGCAATGGCGCCTCCAAGTGCAAGGGAGCCCGTATCACCCATAAAGACCTTAGCAGGGTGGGCATTAAATACCAGAAAACCTAATAATGAGCCGACAACTGCAAGAGAAAAAGCAGTCACCTCACCCGAAGGAAATCCGTACCATGCCAGGATGGCGAATGCTCCAAAAGCGATGGCAGCCGTTCCAGCCAATAACCCATCCAAGCCATCTGTAAGGTTGACTGCATTTGATGCACCGACCAGCATAAAAATAATCAGCAGAGCATAACCCCATCCCAGCTCCCATTGGATATCGGTACCGGGGATGTGGATAGTCGTAGGGAAGCCTTGACTCTGCAATATAAAATAAAATACAAGAGCAATGAACACTTGTCCCAACAATTTTTGAAGGGAGGTTAATCCTAGATTGCGCTTCATTACCACTTTTATAAAATCATCCAGAAATCCCAGCAGTCCGTAGCCTACCAGTACGAACAGCAGCAGCCATAATTCATAGCCTATTCCGCCACCCGCCGTCTTTCCAGCCATAATCAATGAAGTGGCAGTAATGCTGAAAACTATCATGACACCGCCCATTGTCGGCGTACCCGTCTTCTTCATATGTGATTGGGGTCCTTCTTCTCTAATGCTTTGTCCAAACTTTAAGCGTCTTAAAAATGGAATGATAAGCGGAGATAAAAGGACGGTGATTAAAAATGCAATTGCTAGTGTAATCACTGCTACAGTAATACTCACGTTAATATCCTCCTCAGACTTTTCCCGTCCAACTAGTTTATGCTTTAATAAGTTTCTCTATAAATTTCTCAAATTGCAGGCCTCTGGATGCCTTGAATAGCAATACAGCATCTTCCCGAAGATACGAGTGTAAGTCTTCGGCAAGATTCTCCCTGTCTGTATAATGGCGGCATAAAATTTCCGGTTGGCGTTCCTTCACAGCAGCTGAGATATGTTCTGCTTCTTTCCCTAAAGTCAAGACAGCAGTAATCGGCGCCTCCACTACTTCCGCTATTGACCGGTGATATACTGCAGAATGATCCCCCAGTTCAAGCACATCCCCCAGTACAAGGACCCTTTCATTGAAGCCTTCCAATTGTTTTACCAATTCTATAGCAGCTTTCATAGAGGTGGGAGAAGCATTATAAGCATCATTTATAATAGAAGCTCCCTTTTTCCCCTCCAGCATTTCAAACCGCATTCCAGTTTGTTTCAAAGATGTCAATGCTTGCCTGATGGCCTCAACTGATATATTGAGTTCTCTTCCCAGCGTAACGGCAAAGGCAGCATTCAAGGCATGGTGTTTACCAAGCAATGGCACTTCATACTCGTTGGAATCCAGCTCGAAGGCTGTGTGATGTGCCCCGATTTCCACCCCGCGGATCACTTCATCATTGTGTTCACTGAACCCACAAGTGATGGTGTTTTGCCGCTTTCGTACATGGCTCAAGAGTTCTTCATCTCCATCAATGAACAGCAGGCCGCCCGTTTTAAGACCGGCAGTTATTTCCAATTTCGCTTTGGCAATGCCTTCTCGCGACCCCAAATATTCAATATGTGATTCCCCTATATTGGTGATGATTGCATAGTCGGGTTGAGCCAGATCGGAAAGAAGCTCTATTTCCCCATAGTCGCTCATACCCATTTCGAGCACAAGAACCTCTGTATCTTTCGGCATGGACAAGATGGTCAGAGGGAGGCCGATATGGTTATTATAATTACCATCCGTATAATGTGTACGATAGGTTGATTTCATTACTGAAGCAACCAGATCCTTTGTGGTCGTTTTACCATTTGATCCAGTAATGCCTATTACTAATGGTTGGACCTCATTCCTGTATGCATGAGCAATTTGCTGCAGAGCAGTGGTCGTATCATCCACATAAAAAACTGGAAATCCTGCCGGTAAGCCGTCCGGCAGGTTTGTCATACGGTTCCACAATGTGGCTGTTGCTCCATTATCTACCGCTTGCAACAAAAAGTCATGTGCATCGAACTTCTCGCCCTTTATTGGGACAAACAATGCATTCTCTGTCTCTTTCCGGCTGTCTGTCATAATTCCATTTATTCCCATATGCCCATTTATTTCCCCGTCAAAATCTTTTAATATACGGGAAATCCATTCGGTTGTAAATATCATTATCATTTCTCCTTAGCCCTTATCGCGTCTTTTGCAACTTTTCGGTCATCAAATTCATATTTTGTATGTCCTATCTGCTGATAAGTCTCATGCCCTTTACCAGCAATGAGGATAATGTCCTCTTCTTCTGCAAGGGAAACTGCTGTCTTGATAGCCTGTTTCCTGTCTATGATCACTTCATAGTTTCCCTTTTCAAGCCCCTGGGTCATATCATGCAGTATGGATGCAGGATCCTCGGTACGAGGATTATCAGAGGTGAATAATGCATAATCTGCATACTTTAACGCAGCCTTAGCCATTAATGGGCGTTTTGACCGGTCTCGATCCCCGCCGCAGCCAACTACTATATAAATTTTTCTCCTGGCAAATCTAGAGATTGCCTGTAACACATTCTCCAGAGAATCAGGTGTGTGGGCATAGTCAACAATGACAGAGTATGACTGGCCGGCAAATACCGGTTCAAACCTTCCGCTCACCCCCTGGATTTTCTCCAAGCCATCCCGGATAGTGGCAAGTGGTACTCCCGATACGATAGCCGCAGTACACGCAGCCAGCATATTATATACATTGAACATCCCAATCAATTTGCTTCTGATCTTCATATTTCCCTGAGGTGTCACCAATTCGAAATACGTTCCTTCTGCAGTCAGCCTTACATGCTTTGCCATTACTAGTGCATTTCTTTTCATCCCATAGGTGACGACATGCTGAGCAGTACTTTTAGCAAGCTTTCTGGAAGCAGGATCATCTTCATTCAGAACAGCAAACTTAGGGTTTCCTGCCTCATATTTATTTCCCATCTGAGAAAACAAGAGGCTCTTGGCCCACAAATAATCTTCCAGATTCTTATGATAATCCAAATGATCCTGCGACAAATTAGTAAAAACTGCTATATCGTAATCACAGCCATAAATTCTTCCCATATCAAGGGCATGGGAGGATACCTCCATGATCGCCTGATCTATTCCTCTTTTCTTCATCTCAAAAAAAGCACGCTGAAGAAATAAGGCATCTGGCGTCGTATTTGGTACAGGAAAAGTATCTTCCCCTACCTTCATTTGAATCGTCCCTACTATTGCGGTCTTTTTATGCCATTGGCTAAAAATGGATTCCAACAAATAGCTTACGGTTGTTTTCCCGTTGGTTCCCGTCACCCCTATAAGAGGGATATTGCTAGTTGGATTGCCATAAAACCGGACAGCCAGCATTGCCAGTGCCCTGACAGTATCAGGAACAATGATTGTTGGGGTTCCTACCTCCAAACGTTTTTCTGAGAGGATGGCCACTGCCCCATTTCGTGCAGCTTCCTCTGCATAATGGTGGCCATCCTTTTCTGAACCTTCAATACACACAAACAAACTTCCAGCCTTTACTTTTCTAGAGTCGATTTCTATGGAATTGACAGCGATGTTTTCAAGGGAAGATGCAGTTTCATAGAACGGTATGCTCCAAAGAAGTTCCATTAATTTCATGTAGAACCATCCTATCCGAAAAATACCCCACTAATATTTCCGATAACATCACTCACAGAGTTCAGCCAGGGTCGCCGCCCTTCCTAATTTATTTATTATAGCAAAATTCATCTGGCATCTCGATTATTTTCCTTAGATAAATATATTCTGACTTTTGACCCTTCCTCCAGCTTTGTTCCAGGTTTGGGCTGCTGATCCATAATAATGTCCCCTGTACCATTTGCCTCAACAGAAAGGTTGATCATCATTTCCGATAGCTCCGCCTTAGATAATCCAATCAAATCAGGCACTTCTACTTTTGGTTGATCCGGCCATTGATATTCTTTCTCCATCCCTCCAGTCCGCGGTTCTACCTCCAGAGCCCGCAAACTGTCTTCTATAATGGTCCCTACAACGGGTGCGGCTACGACTCCACCGAATTGAATAGTATCCTTTGGATTATCCACGGCTAGATATACCACAATTTCCGGGTCATCCGCAGGGGCAAAACCGATAAAAGAAACAATATAATTATTTTCCATATACCTGCCATCAGTCCCTACTTTTTGAGCGGTCCCTGTTTTTCCGCCTACTCTGTACCCTTCAACATATGCAGGGCGGCCTGTACCTTGTGCCACTACACTTTCCAGCGAATGCCTGACTTCTTCGGAGGTGGTCTCTGAAATAACCCGATCCTTCAATTTTGGTTCGTATTTCTCCACTGTCTCGCCAGTAACTGGGTCTTCCCATTCCGCAGCAATGCGCGGTTCATACAAGTACCCGCCATTGACGGCTGCTGAGACCGCCATCACCTGTTGGATCGGTGTCACTGATACCCCTTGACCAAACGCTGTGGTAGCTAATTCCACCGGACCGACGTTTTCTGGCTTAAAGAGTATTCCCTTCCCTTCCCCACGCAGGTCAATCCCAGTTTTTTTACCGAAGCCGAATTCTTTAATATAACTGAATAATCTTTGTTCACCCAATTTTTGGCCCAAACTGACAAAACCCGGATTGCAGGAATTCTGCACTACTTCCAGGAAAGTCTGTTCGCCATGCCCTCCGCTTTTCCAGCAGTGCAATTTGGCACCATCCACTTCAATATGGCCATGATCATGAAAGTGATCATCTTCCAGATCTACCAGATTTTCTTCCAAAGCTGCGGCAAGTGTTATGATTTTGAAGGTGGAACCAGGCTCATAAGTACTCCAGATTGGCAGATTGCGGTCAAATACATCTGCGTCCACCTCCTGATAGTTCTCCGGATCAAAATTCGGCCTAGACGACATACCTAGTACACCGCCCGTTTTTGGGTTTACTGCAATGGCCAGGGCCCCATCCGGATTATACCGGGAATCAACTAAATCAAGCTCTCGTTCTAAGATTGTCTGGACTTTGGAATCAATGGTAGTCTTAAGATTCAACCCGTCTTTAGGAGGAGAATATACATCTGCAAAGCTATCCAACCTTTTCCCTTTTGCATCAGAGTAAAAGGATAGGCTCCCTTCCTCTCCGCCAAGCTGTTCATCATAATGAAGTTCTAGTCCCATCAGCCCCTGGTTGTCAATACCAGTAAACCCGAGTACATGAGAGAGATAATCACCGTATGGATAATAGCGTTTAGAGTCCTTGGCAAGGTAAATTCCATTCAAATTCAGCGCTCTGATAAGATCTTCCTGTTCCTCCGAAATTTTGATTCCTTGCGGTCGAAGGTTGACACTTGAAGCATTTTTAGTCAATGTTTCCAGCACCTTTTCCCTCGGCATGTCCAATACTTCCGCCAATTTGCGTGCCGTCTCCTCAGGATTCTCGATCTGCCTCGGAACAGCGACAATGGATGGAGCTGTTACATTTTCGGCAAGCACTTCCCCATTAGTATCCAAGATGTTTCCGCGTTCCGGCTCAAATACAATATCTCTTGTCCATAGATTGTTTGCTTTGGACATCAATTCGTCCCCTAAGACGAACTGTACATAACCAAGTCGAATATCAATAATGGAAAAAATCAAAATGCCAAAAAGAAAAACAGCTACTATTCGTTTTTTGACCGTTACAGTGGATACGCGCTTCATGGTTCATCCCCTTCTCCAGGTATGCTTGTATCCACTATATGAATGTCATAAACGTAATAGAACACTGTTTCATGTTGACCGGATTCTTTCTATTCTGCCTCTGTCTGCTCATTACTGGTGCTTACTTCTTCACCAGTTTCATTATCTTCCTCTTCCGACCCAGGTGGAGACAGCTCCAGACCTAAATAATCATTCTCCTTCAACGGTGTTCCTGTTTCAATATGTTGTGCTTCCACGTAGCCGTGTCCGAAAGTTTCCACCTTCAAGTTCAGCATATCTGCAAATAGGCGGACTTCCCGTAAGGACCAGCCAATCACATCCGGCATGGTGGGTTGGTCGGTCACTAGAAGAACTCTTTCATTCGGGAGGATTTCACTGCCTTCCTCCACACTGCTCTCAACCACTTCACCTGTTCCGATAACTTCTGATTTTAAGCCTGCTTTTTCCATAATTTCCTTCGCTTCTTCAGCATCTTTTCCAATAATTTGAGGGAGCTCTATCTGATGAACTTCATGCTCATTCGATTCACTTGGCTCGATATTCAGATAATGAAGGCTGTTCTCCATTACATTGGTGAAAATAAAGGAAACAGGGTCAGAACCGGATTGGGTCGGCTCCAATTCAGGCTGCTGCACGGAAACAAACATCAGTAATTGGGGATCCTCTACTGGCGCCATTCCCAAGAATGAGAATATATGGTTTTCCCTTCCTGTCAAATACTTGCCATCAGGTCCGGGGATCTGGGCCGTACCTGTTTTCCCTCCAACTGTATAATCATCCAGCTGGTTCTTGCTTCCTGTAGCATCTTCTCCATTCACTGCGTCATTCAGAAGCTGCCTAACATGTGTTGCCGTTTTTTCAGAAATGGGTTGCCCTACCACATTCGGCTTCTTTTCTTCCACGATATCACCGGTAGCAGGATCTACTATGCTCTTAATAACATATGGTTGGAGCATCTTCCCATCATTCGCAATGGCAGTGGCGGCTTTCATCAATTGTATCGGGGTCGCCGTAGATCCCTGCCCAAATGATGTAGTTATCTTTTCCAACGGCCAGTTGTATAAGATTTTTCCCGTTTCTTCATTTGGCAGGTCAATTCCTGTTTCTTTGTCCAAATCAAATTTTTTCAGGTATTCCAGATAAGTGTCTGCCCCGATTTTTTCCCACAGCAATTTAGCGGCTGCGACATTGGAGGAACGCCTGAAACCTTCATCGTACGAAATGGCTCCCCAACCTTCACCATTATTATGGTCATGAATCGGAGCAATTCTTTCATTTGGCTGGTAGCTTCCTGATTGAAACTGTTCCTCGCCATTATAAACCCCTTCTTCAATAGCCGCTGCCCACGTAAACATTTTCACCGTAGATCCAGGTTCTATAGGAGTTGAGACGGCGTCATTATACCAATTTTCCACGTCGGAAGGATTATTTGGGTTATAACTTGGACGGGAACCCATCGCGACAATCTCACCGGTATCCGGATCCATGACTACTGCCGTCATGCGTTCAGGATCATACTCTTCCTGCACCTCGGAGAGTGTATCTTCCAGCAGTGTCTGTATCTTCTGGTCAATGGTCAGATAGACGTCATTTCCATCCTCCGGCTCCTTTACCACTTCTTCGGGGTCCAATAACTTGGTATTATACCTGTCACGCTGATAGGAAATATATCCATCGCTGCCGGATAAGAGGTCATTCATTTCCTTTTCCATCCCAGCAATGCCCTGGATTTCTCGTCTCGGACCTTCTTCTGTTTCAACTTCAGTTTCTCTCGCAAAGCCAATGATATGAGAAGCAAACATTCCATTTGGATAATAGCGTGTTGATTCTTCTTCAAAATAAATCCCCGGCAATTCAAGCTCTTCTATTTCTTCTTTTTCCTGTTGTGACAATTCCTTGCCTGCATTGCCAAATTCCACTTGGAAGCGGCCATTTTCCATTCCCTGCCGCAGCCGCTCTAGTATATAGCTTTCTTCTATACCTAAAATAGGAGCCAAGGCCCGGGCAGTATGCTCCGGATCTATCACATGCAATGGCTTTGTTGAATTGGCTGAATGAGCTTCATCTACAACGGCATACAGGGAAAAGGCAGGTCTATCATAGGCCAAAGTCATTCCATTCTGGTCATAGATTTTTCCTCTTTCGGCACGGAGAGTATAACTTGAAGTCCGTTTCTCTTCCGCCCATTCCTCCAAGGAAACATCATTGACTTCCCCGGAGGCCTGAATATAAAGGAACCGGCCGGTCAGGACAAGGAAAATCCCAATGAACAGGATCATCAGAATCCCTGCCATGAGATTGGTTTTCTTATTCTTCCTCATCTCTTTGTTCTCCTCGCTTAATTGCTATACCCCTCTGCCTGCTTAACTTTCGCATCCTGTACTTTAAGTCCGTTCTCTTTGGCAATAGCAGTAATGCGTTCAGGCCTGCTCAGTTCTTTCACCTCGAACATCAGGTTTTCATTTTCAGCCTTTTGCTGCTGTACCGTTTGCTCCAACGATTGAACTTCTCTATTCAATGTGTCAGTGCTGGAAGAAAAGGAGACCACAAACAAACCCGTCCCAACAAGGCATGCACTTACCATCGAATATAATACTTTTTCACCTTTAGTGATCCATCCCTGTTTTCGAACCTTGACATTTACTTTCTGTTTCTGATCCGGCGTTTGCTGCGCCTCCATCTGTTGCCAACTTCTGGCATGGTTTGCACTCATTACTTTTTCCACCCTTCCCCATAGGTAAATTCTTCTCTCCATTTATTTATCTTTTTTGCAATCCGAAGTTTAGCTGATCTGGACCTTCGATTATCTTCCAGTTCCCCGCTGTCTGCCACAATCGGTTTCCTGTTCACTAATTCAAATGGAGCTTCATGGTCCTTGGGAAGCACCGGCAGATTCTTTGGTGTTTCCTTCGGCGTGCTCCATTTTTTGAAGGCTTGTTTACAAAGCCGGTCTTCTAATGAGTGGAAGGTGATCACAGCTACACGCCCATTGACATCTACTACTTCAGCAGCTTGATGGAGTGCATCATTAAAGGCTTCCAACTCATCATTCACCGCAATGCGCAATGCCTGAAAAATACGCTTGGCGGGATGCCCGCCTTTTCTTCTGGCCGGTGCTGGTATCGCTGATTTGATAATTTCCACTAATTGATGGGTTGTTTCAATCTCCGTGGTTTTTCTATATTCTTCAATCTTTCTGGCTATCTGTTTGGAGAACTTCTCCTCCCCGTATTTAAAGAAGATAGACACCATATCGTTGTAAGGCCAGTGGTTGACGATTTCATAGGCAGTAAGGTCGGCAGATTGGTCCATTCTCATATCCAGTTTTGCATCATGTTGATAGCTGAATCCCCGTTCTCCCCTGTCAAGCTGGGGTGATGACACCCCTAGGTCGAATAGAATTCCATCCACCTTTTTAATCTGATGTTTTTCAAGCTGCTGTTTCAAGCCTCTGAAATTGGAATGGACGAATAAAACTCTGTCTTGATACGGTTCCAGCCTTTTCTTAGCTGCTTCTAATGCATCCATATCCTGATCAAATGCGATAAGGAGACCGGATTCTCCCAGCCGGGAAGCGATTTGCTCCGAATGTCCCGCGCCGCCCACTGTACAATCCACGTATGTACCATCCGGCCTCACGTCTAAACCATCGACGGTTTCATCTCTTAATACACTATAATGTTCAAACATTCTAACACCCACTTCTGACCATTTTCCTATTAGTTGCAGCATCAAATATTTTCTGCAGGTTTCATTTAAATATCAAAATCCAAAAGATTTTCAGCAATTTCGGCAAATGACTCCTCAGATTCTTCGAAGTAATCATTCCAATTTTCACTTGCCCAAAATTCGATTCGTTCGGAGACACCGATGACTGCACATTCTTTCTCCAGCGCTGCATATGACCTTAATGGCTGGGGAATGTTTATTCTCCCCTGTTTATCCACTTCACATTCAACAGCACCTGAAAAGAAAAAACGTGTAAATGCCCTAGCATCTTTTTTGGTCAGTGGGAGTTTCTTCAATTTCTCTTCCAGTGACTTCCATTCATCCATGGGATAGGCAAACAAGCATTTATCAAGTCCACGGGTTATTACAAAGGATTCTCCCAGGCCATCACGAAACTTGGATGGGACTATGATTCTTCCTTTGGCATCAATATTATGCTGGAATTCCCCCATGAACATATAGTCCGCCCCCACTTTCTTGTTTCCATATTACCACAACCCCCCACTATTCACCACCAAATTCCACTTAAAAATTTCATTACATTAAAGTTACAGAAACAGCTACCAGTTACAGGGTAATAAAAAAGCTGCTCCTCCCTTGGAAGAACAGCTTTTAAGCATTTTATTCATTTGGTGGGGGAAAGTGGGGCATTACAGCCAGACAACGTAATGTTCCGCCTCAAAGGACCAATCGGTTTCCAACATTTCCCGGATAAATTCCACGCCGTGTTCATTAATAAACGGAATCGGGTTCCATGTCCTCTCCTGAAGTCCTTCATTCGGATGCATCATTACCTGAATGTAATCAAATTCGCGGAAATCCTTTTCATGGGTTTCCTCCACTGCTTTCATCATCCTGTTATATAGAAAATCAATTTCCCGATGCAGATGTCTGAGATTCTTTTCCGCGAGCTCTCCAATATCCGCACGAATAACTTGGGCAGTTGTCCTTAATGGCCTATGTGCCTGGTCCAGCGTACCCTTCAATTCATCGACAAGCTGAGCGACAGGTGGGTTGTTCAAAGAAGCCAGCCACTGTTTCCTCCGTTCAGCAACACCTTCATTTATTGCCGTTTCCACCTTGATTCCATACTTATCCAGTGCTTTTTGCACCTTTCTATCCACGAGTGTAAACGATAAACGCGGTACCACAGGAGGCATGCTCATGCCTAAAGAGCGGAATGCTGGTCTTAATGCCGCCCAGTAGGCCACCTCTCCAGGTCCTCCCACAAAAGCCAGGGACGGAAACAGCAACTCTTGCATAATCGGACGTGTCACCACATTGTTGCTCAGCATCTCAGGATGGTTTCTGGCTATGGATACCAACTCTTCCGTGGTAAACTCCACTTCATCCTGCTTGCCCTTCCATCGTCCATCCTCATTACGGTATAACAATATCCGTTCGTCATCTAGATGATAAAAGAGATGCGCCTGGTCAGGTTCCACTTCCAAGGATAGAGAATAGCCTTTTTCCCGAAGCTGGTCATAGGCTTTCATAACTCCTTCACTTATTTCTGGCTGGCGTTCAATTATCTGGACGAAATGGCCGCTTTCCAAGCGTCGAAGTTCCGGATTTCCCGAATCAACCAGTACAACTCCTTCATTATAAAACATCCTGGAAATCAGTTGCGCGAAAAAGTCTACATATGTCCGGGAATGATCCAGACATGACCTAACCGTCTCGTATATATCTTTAGTATATACCGTTTCCTGAAGTCGTGAAAACAGGAAATCAGTCCACTCTGAACTGATCTCCTTATCCATGCTTAGATTGGAGACCGATTCCTTCCCATAATGACGATGAGGAATTTTACTCTTTTTCATACCTGAGTTTTCGGGCAGATAGATATGATTGATTTCCTCGAAATCATGATCTTCTCCGGCAATCCAAAAAACAGGTATGACCGGCCTCCCCAATTCGCTCTCCTGTTTCCTGGCAAGAGTAATAATGGAAATAACTTTATTGATCGTGTAAAGCGGTCCTGTCAATACACCAGCTTGTTGTCCTCCGATTACTACCGTGCTGTCTTTATCGCGAAGACGCTCAATATTCTCCAAAGCTGCTTGAGGAGCCCCCCATCCCCGGTTCATTTGCAGCAACACATCTGCCAAGCCTTCCCGATTGTATTCCACCCCTTTTAAATCGTCGGCCCTTTTATAAAAATCGTTATACGGGTGGTAATCGAAAAAGCTGCTTAAATCCCCCTCCATTAGGCGGTAATCTTTCATCAGTTTATTTTGCTTATGTATATTTATAGAGTCGCTCTGCATTACTTTCGTGCTCCTTCACTAAGGTAAGTCCATTCCATTATGTATTGTACAGAATTCATCCAAGTTTTTCATTTAATCTGTTTAGGCCGGGAAGACTTAATAAATAACGAATTTGCCTACTCCAATGATTATCAGGATCACATAAAGAAAGAAAAAAAGTAAGAAAGAAAACCGCCAAAGAATTTTGAAAGCCTTACCGAACACTACTTCGCTGTTTAATTTCCATTGTAATAGAATCAGGACAGCTAAAATACCGAGCAGCACTGCCATCATAATGCCCCAAATCTGGACATCAAAAACAATCATAAATTCAAATCCGACGGCTGCAATATAAAAAATAGTCGTCCAGTTGATAGCCCGATGGAATGCTTTCCTCTTCCGTGTACCCATGATAAGAGAAAACTGATAGACAAGCCATGATGCAATAAATGGCGCTGCAATGAAAAAAGCAATCAAATAAATTATATAATCGGCCATTCCTCTTATCCCCCTTACTGCCTAGTACAGCTTGAATGTAACCCCCAATTAACCGAGCCCCGCTTCATATTTATCTATTGTACCAAAGTCAACAGGGTTTGCGAGGATTTTTCGAGAGGGATGGTGGAATTATACCTCTTTTATTTCATTACAGATGCTTTTATATTATAATATATAAATAGGGAAAGTATTCAGACATCAAGGGGGAGATTAGAAATGATGACCGATGTAAAAGTAGAAAAGCTATTGATTAATTATAAAACACTTGAAAAATTTAAGCGCTTTAAGGAATATGGCAATCAAGAACTTTCCATGTTGGAGGACTTGGAGAATAATATCGTGGAGAACAACAGTGAATCACCTTTTTATGGCATCTATTTCGGCAACAATCTGATCGCAAGAATGAGTCTTTATCGGGTAGATGCAAAATATGATGCTTATTTTCAACCGCCGCAGGATTACCTGACACTATGGAAGCTGGAAGTTCTTCCCGATTTTCAGGGTCAAGGATATGGAAAATTGATGGTAGACTTCGCTAAAAGCTTTAACCTGCCAATCAAGACAAATCCTCGAATTAATTCCCATGGGTTTTGGGAGAAAATGGGCTTCCAGAAAGCCCATTATGAGATGGAAAGGGACTTAGGGGAAAATCCATTGATATGGCTTCCGGAAGGAGTTAAGGAGAAATCCCAGGAACAGGGTCAGGAGCCAAAGCAGCAATAATACCTTCATAGGGGTGAAAGGCGCTTTTCGGAGCCGGCAGAAATGCCGAAATCCTATACTTTCCCGGATATTCAATATAATAAGACATGAATGGAGTATCATTCATGTCTTCTTTACATGCCTTAACCTGAACGGCCAGATTTTGCCCTTTCCCAAAGCCTTCCCATTTCTTCCCATATCGCTTCATATTGCTCCAGCTGCTGTTTAAGTGCTCTGTTTTCCTTTTGAAGCAGTTCCAGCAGCTCTCCCTGCTCCTTCATCAGTTCCTTATTTTCAGCCGGGAAATGCGCCTTCATTTTTTCCAACAGCAAAATGGCTGTTTCAATGGTTGTTTTATCATGTTCCATGTATGTCGCAGCTTTTTTGTCACCTACCCTCCCTCCAATTTTCCGTTCTTTTTTCGCCTTTTGGATTTCTTCTTCATATAGTTTTCGGATGGAAGCATTCCATCGGAAGCCACAGGCCGCAGAAGTCCGGTCTAATTTCCCGGCTACTTCCTTGAATGCTTCCAATTGGGTCCTTCCTTCACGAATATAGGATAGGACTGTATCAGCCAAAAGAAGATCTTCGTCTTTCGACCATGCATCCTGTCGAGTCGCATTCATAGCATCCCTCCTTACGCATTTGCTATCAATGTATGCAAGAAATAGGGATGATAGAATAGATACTTTATAGTAAATGTTTCATGCACATCAACAAAGGTCAGATGGCCCAAACAATGAAAAGACACGGCTGCTGTCAACTCCACACCTTTTTTTGAAAGGGAGGGAATTGTGAACACACAACTATTGATCAGTTCTGTTTTCGAAATTCAAATCGCTTCACTGCTGCTACATGCTCCGACGATGGCCAAAGGCTTGCACTATTCCTTACCCCTTCTTCCATAAGGGAGACCAGTTTGTTACAGGAAATTTTCTTCTTGTATTGGTCCTTGAGCAATTTAATCTGCTCATATGATTTTCCAGCACCTTTTTTTGCTGCTCCCAGCCTTCTTCAGCAACAAGATGATGAAGCCAGCCTTTTTCTTTTAATTGTTCGGCACTGTACATCGTTCCCTCTACAAGCCATTGAAAAGCGAAGTCCCGCATTACTTTTTCGTAAAGAAGGACTCCTCCTCCCCACCCTGGTAGAATACCTAGAGTAGATTGCACGAAGCCAAAAGAAGATGTACCTTTGGAAATACGAATATCACAAGCGGTTGCTATTTCATATCCTCCGCCAACTGCGCTGCCGTTAAGCAGGCGGATAACCGGTACAGGGAAAGGATACAAGTTCGTATAATACCTTCTTCATAGGGTGGAGAATGGAAAAAGCTTCATCCGTTGACAGGCCTCCATGCAGTTCTTTTAAATCACCGCCTGTACAGAACATTTTATCTCCGACGCCGGTAATTACCAGAAATTTAATAGTTTCCTGTCTGGCATTTTCCAAAGTTTCCTGCAGTTCCTTTGCCATTTCTATTGAAACCGCATTATGCTTCCCAGGCCTATCCAGCCGGATTTCAGCATACCCTTCTTCCATCTTATTGTAACTAATCGTTTTTCTCATCTTTTCCTCTCTCTATTAAAAACAGCTTGTCTATAACCCAGTACCTTTTAAGAATATGTATATAAAAAAACAGATCACTATCTGTTGTGATCTGTTCTTCGGTCGTTCATTTAGTTGCTGACAACTTCCTTGCCATCATAGTGTCCACATGATCTGCATACATGGTGAGGCTTTGTCAATTCACCACAATTTGAGCATTCTACCATGCCAGGCACATGCAATTTTTTATGAGTACGACGCTGGTTCTTAACTTTTTTAGAAGTTCTTCTTTTTGGTACTGCCATGACCTGATACACCTCCTTCATATTTTCGAAGCAAAACAGAAAAGTTCTGCTTATTGTTTCCGGTTGTCATCTTTCAATAAAGATTCGAGCTTTTTCAAGCGAGGATCAACTGTCTGTTCCTTTTCTTTCTCTGTTACAAGCTCCCAGTCATTCCCTTTAACAGGGGCTTCTTCCTGACCACTTGCTCCATCAGAGAATACACGAAATGGAACTTCAAGCAGAATATTTTCCTTGATATACGGGGTTAAATCAAGCACTTCTCCTTCAATTGGATGGATTTCATCTTCTTCCTCTTCCCGGCTGTAATGCGAAGAAGTAGTAAAGACCTCATCAGCCCCAATATCAAAAGGATAAGGCACATCAACCAAGGTTCTTGCACATGGCAATATCATTTCCCCGCTGATACGAAAGGAAAAAATAATCTGTTCCCCTTGCAGAAAACATTTGCCGGCAACATGAACAGGCCCAATCTCACGTATATCATTGTTCATTGTCTCCAATTCGGAAACATCAACCTTTTCATCAAAAGTGTAAGGTTCATTGTAAGCATTTTTTCTGATTTGGCCCAATGTAAATTTCAATATAATCACCTCAAGGCAACAAGAGTAATTTTAAAAGAAAAAAACGATTTTGTCAACATATTTTCTTTACAGGTTTAAAACATATGAAATTCCAAGTTGGATATACGTATGATTCCCTTCCTGCTTCATGTTAATCATTCTGTCAAACAGCTCTCCTCCATACAAAACGTGCTTATATCCCGTGTTTTTGATACAATTATTACCATTATATAAAACAGGAGCTGGTTTCATGAAAGCATGCGGTTTAATCGTGGAGTACAACCCATTTCATAATGGTCATCTCTACCACTTGAAGGAAGCCAGAGAAATATCCGGAGCTGAGTGTATGATTGCAGTAATGAGCGGTAATTTTCTCCAGCGAGGAGAGCCTGCCATAATGGATAAACATTATCGGGCAAAGGCCGCTCTTATAGCTGGGGCTGATCTAGTGCTTGAACTGCCATACCCTTTTGCAGTACAAAGCAGTGACCTTTTTGCAAAGGGAGCGGTATTTACACTGGCTCAGATCGGCGCCTCTACATTATGCTTCGGCAGTGAATCAGGGAACATAAATGATTTCATTTCAAGCTATCATAATTTCAGGAAAAATGAAAGAGAATATCAGCAATCACTGAAAGATCATCTGCAACAGGGGCTTTCTTTTCCTGAAGCCAGTAGACACGCCTATCAGACAATCGGTTTAACTGGGCAATCGATGGACCTGACCAAACCAAACAATATACTTGGTTTCAGCTATGTAAAAACGATTTTTGAAAATGGTTTAAAGATAACTCCACTGACTATCAAACGAACAAACAACCATTATCACGACCAAGCCATCACCGGGGCTATTTCAAGCGCCACAAGTATTCGTAAAGTCATATTGGAGGCCGGCCGGATCACCGAAGAAGTTGCTGAAGCACTCCCGAAAGTGTCTCTAGCCCAGCTCGAGGCCTATAGAAAGGCAGCATCCACCTGGCATCACTGGGAAAAATACTTCAATCTCCTTCATTATAAAGTCATGACGATGAATACAGAGCAGATTGCTGATATCCAAGGGGTAGATGAAGGGCTGGAATACAGAATTAAAAAGACTGCAAAGCAGGCGGAATCCATGCATGAATGGATGCACGCAATAAAAACCAAACGATATACATGGACAAGGCTGCAACGCATGTTCACCCATCTATTGACAAATACAACCAAAGGAGAAATGGAGGAGATCCCGTCACTTGCTCCACTTCCTTATATTCGTCTCCTGGGTATGTCGCAAACCGGCCAGCGCTATATCCATCAAGTTAAGAAACAATTGGAAACCCCGCTTATTACCAAGATTAAAAGAAATGGTGATCCTCTTCTTGCTATGGAAGAGAGGGCAGCACAGGCCTATTATAGCATACTCCCTCCGGCACAACGGCGTAAATTCCACCAGCAGGAACTCGAGCCCCCACTAAGGATCTAATTTAGTAAAAAGGGATAAAGGGCATTAACCTGCCCTTTATCCCTTGGGTTCGAGCTGTTTCAAAAAGTTCAAGGCATCTTCAAAGGTATCTACGGGAACAATTTCCATATCCGTACCAATTTCCTCCGCCGTCTCTTGTGCTATTTCATAATTCGACCTTTCTGCTCCATTTCCATGTGGAGCAAAGAAAATATCAATTCCCTCCCTGTCGGAAGCAACCACTTTTTTATCAATTCCTCCAATCCGGTAGACAGTACCTTCATAATCAATCTCACCAGTACCGCCTATATGGTAGCCTCTTGTGATATCCTCTTCTGTCAACTGGTCGTAAATTTCCAGCGCAAACATTAAACCGGCACTAGGTCCGCCTATTCGGCCACTGGTGAAGTTGATATCTGGATCCACTTCCACACTTCTATCGGTTACAAGGCTAATACCTATTCCGACTCCGCCATCAGTCTGGTCAAACTTTTCCAGAGCGAGTTCTGTTTTGAATTGCTCACCATCCCGGACAACATCTAAGGTAACCGTCTCACCAGCTTCCTTCTTTTCTACATAACTGGTCAGATCTGTAGACTCCCGCACTTCTCGGCCGTCAATCCCTATGATCCGGTCACCTGTCTGGAGCTTTCCGTCTGCAGGCATTCCTTCCAGCACCGATACCACATAAATCCCTTCATAATCTATGTTGATATCTCCATCAGCTGCTTGATAGGCGACTACCGTCGAGGCTTCTTGAGAGCTTTCCATCATCTCCAACTGTGCCTCCATATACTCTTCCTCCGATATACCATGAGGGCGGACTTGATTTAACGGAAGAATATCATGGTGAGGAAGTATCTTTGCCATCAAGTACTGGATGGGAGTTGCCTGGCTGCCGCTTACTGTGACCAAATGCATATCTCCACTACTGTCATACCCACCGCTGACTTCCACTATCGAATTCAATGCATCTGCGCCGCCGGGCCGTTGGATATAATAATCCAATTGGTATACGGAAAGGAAATAAGCAGTCAAGACAACCAACAGTAATGAAAAAACATGTCCCTTTGTAAATCTCATAATATATCCCCTTCCAGTATTTAAAAAAGTGCTTTTTTAGTGTAGCCCAGCTTATAACATATCCATTAATATAAACTATTCCGTGCCCTTGTAAAAAATAATACGTTTTTGCGCCGAAAAGTATCTGGCATAAACCAGACAGGTAACCGCGTATATTGATATAGACTTGTACAATGTATGGAACAAGCTAGCATTATTCTACTACTAACACATAAAGATGTACAGACCAAGGCTCTGCCTGTAGGGGGCTTACTAATTGAAACAAATTATAAAGACAATATTATTATCCGGTTTTGCCACCTTTCTGACAGTCGCATTAATCCGATTTCCCGATCAGGCGTTTGAAGCAAGCATCCGCGGTTTAAATATTTGGTGGGAGGTCGTATTTCCTTCCCTCCTGCCATTTTTTATCACAGCGGAACTGCTAATCGCTTTTGGCGTCGTCAAATTCATTGGTGTTCTCTTTGAGCCAGTGATGAGACCATTGTTTAATGTACCGGGAACCGGCAGCTTTGGCTGGATTATGGGTATGGTAAGCGGATACCCAACCGGTGCGAAGATAGCGGCAAGACTCCGGGAAGAAGGGCAATTGACACAAGTTGAGGCGGAGCGGCTCGTCTCCTTCACTAATGCCTCCAGTCCTTTGTTCATTTTCGTGGCAGTATCCATCGGCTTTTTCCATGATGCCTCCCTTGGAGTACTATTGGCGGCATGTCATTATATTGGCAATGCCCTTGTTGGGATATGTATGGGGTTCTATAAAAGAAATAGCGGAAGAAAACCCAAACACCCCACGAATAAAAAACAGAAGCCTGCAGTAGTGCGAGCCTTTCTGGAGATGCATGAAACACGATTGAAAGATAAACGCCCTCTAGGAGAAGCTATAAGTGATGCAGTTTTGAACTCCATCCAGACACTTCTCATGGTTGGAGGGTTCATCATCTTATTTTCTGTGCTGACTAAATTGCTGTTTCTTTCCGGAATTTCCTCCCTTTTGGCAAGGTTTATTGAAACCACTTTTGTACTTGTCTCCCTGCCGGCCGATATGGCACTTCCTTTTATATCCGGCTTATTCGAAATAACCTTGGGGGCCCAAATGATCTCGCAGACACCTGCCGACAGCATGTTGGCCAAAGCTATAATTGTAAGTTTCATCCTAGGTTTTAACGGTTTTTCCGTACAAGCGCAAGTAGCAAGCATACTGGCCAAGACTGATATCCGTTTTGCTCCTTATTTTTTCGCAAGGTTTTTACATGGATTGTTGGCGAGTCTATTGGTATTGCTTTTATACAAACCACTCTATCTTAATAAGCAAGTGATTCAGATGGACTCGATTCCTGTGGCATCGCCTTCTGAAACGTCCAGTCAGTGGATTTATGCCCTTGAATCCCTCACCCATGCGGGTCCGCTTTTCACCATAGTATGCCTCGGACTGGCGGCAGTCATTTTATACCGTAAAATCAGAAAAGATGCTGCATAGCAATGACAGCATCTTTTTCATCAGTAATTATATTTCTTCTTAAGGGCATCTTCTATCACGGGCGGCACAAGATCAGAGACATCGGCTCCATATTTTGCAATTTCTTTTACAATGCTGGAGCTTAAGAAGGAATATTGGTTATTGGTCATCATGAAAAATGTTTCAATATTCTCATCCAGCTTGCGGTTCATAGAGGTAATCTGCATTTCATATTCAAAGTCGCTCACCGCTCTAAGCCCTCTAATAATGGCGTGAGCATGATTTTCTTTAGCATAATCCATAAGAAGATGGTCGGAGGAATCCACTGATACATTCGGAATGTCACTGGTGGCCGATTTTATTAAGTCCATCCTTTCTTCAACGGAGAACAATGGGGATTTTGACTGATTATTAAAGACGGTAACTACTACCTCGTCAAAAATCTTGGCCCCTCTCTGAATGATGTCCAGATGCCCATGGGTAATCGGATCGAAACTCCCCGGGCATATTGCTTTTTTACTCATAGGAAATTGCTCCCTTCTCTTTCTTATCCAAAAATAGAAATCTCATGCAGATATCCGGTTCTCCGCTTACCCTATTACAATAAGCAGATTATATAAGTAGTTCGAATGGTTACTTTCTTTGATAAATGGTTACCGAAATGCTTCCGCCATAGTTCTCCTTCTTGAGGAGAGAAAATTCAGTATGTATGTCCGAAGGGCTGTCAGCCGGGTCATGCTCACAATAGACAATTCCTCCGCGTGAAATCAATTCTAGGCGGAGTATTTCATTTAATAATTTGCCATAGTCCACTTTCTTATAGGGCGGGTCAAGTAAAATAAGGTCAAACTCCAACCCGCGTTTGGAAGCCGCTTGAATTGCCCGGAAGGCTTCTGCACGAAACACTTCCGCTCTTTCTTCCAACTTTAACATCTTGAGGTTCTCATATATTGTCTGAATTGCTTTCGGATGCTTATCTACAAAAACGGCTTGGTCCATCCCTCTGCTGACCGCTTCGATACCAAGAGAGCCGCTGCCTGCAAAAAGGTCGAGCACTGCCCCTCCATCAAAGAATGGGCCCATTGCCTGGAAGACAGCTTCCTTGACTTTGTCAGTTGTTGGCCTGGTCGACTTGCCGGGTACTGCCTTTAGCTGCCTGCCCTTATGTATTCCTGCTATTACGCGCATTATCCCACCTCATTTGCCACTATACGTTCCTAATCCTAGCATACCACAAGTAATGCGGACAGCAAAAAGATCGAAATTACCGACGGATTATCAATCCAGCTCATAAATAAGTATGTTCTTAGAAAAAAATTGACAGTACATGTATATAAAACAAGCTTTTGACTATAATAACATAATGAAACAGCTGGTAGTTAGCTTGGCTGTTTCAAAACTCGGAGAAGACTTAAACTTCCCCATAAGTTCTTCCTCCGGTTTCTCCTCTCCCTTTGCCTTTTGTTTTATTGAAAGGGGCCTGCAGAGATGATCTCTGCAGGTTTATTTTTTTTTAGAAAGCCAAAAGGCCCGGAATTTAAAAAAGCCTGAACGGATCGTCCGCTCAGGCTCTTTTAAATTCCCATCTTATAATCAAACTGTTTCGCTTCATCCGGCTTCTTATTTTCAAAGTCTGTTTCGAGGAAAGGCTTCTGGGACCTTTCAACTTTAAAAACAAAGGACAGCTTCTTCAGCTTCTTTTCTGCTTCTTCTATATCCGGCTGATTTACATAGATGACAGCATATTTCAATCTCTTCGAGGTATAAATAATATGGCCATAGCGCTTCAGTTGTTTAATGTTCTTCATATGCTGAAACCAGACAATCAACCCTTGTCGATTTACTCTCATAAGCTCTCCCCATTACTTAATAAAATTCCTTCTCCGAGTAGATCAAGATGCACAACCGCATCCCCCGCCGCTCCCGCATCCGCAGCCGCCGTCCGTTAAAGCCGCACCGTCTTTTGGCGCTTTAATATTGTCACTTGCGCTTGATGCAACATACTGGCTAATCTCGTCCAAGAGGCTTTGCAGGTTTCTTTCAGCTATTTTAAACGAGGCTACTTTCGCATTCATATCCATTTCCCGCTTGGTGGAGCGCACCCTTTTCATAATATCATTATAATCTGGATGGTATCTGCCAAAGCGCTGGACATCCTCGTAATGGCTCTTTATATCAGCAAAAGCCTTTATCAGCTTTTGAGCTTCTTCATCGTCATTAAGTGCTTTTCTGGAATGATTGTATGCTTCCATTACCTCGGACTCCAGGACCATTCTGCCTAATTGTTCCGAGCGATCAAGAATGTCTACATATTCCATGGTTGCTATCATTCATGAACACCTCCATTGTTATCATATCACTTAATTGTTTGTAAGAAAACAATGGAACTGTCAATCTTTCATTGCTTCGGCAAATTGAAGCATCATCCCGGCCATCTGAATTTGCTGGTTCACCTTTTCCATCTTCTGTGGAAAAGTCTTTCCATGGAATACTTTTGCTTGCTTCTCCATCCGCCGGATATTCTCCGGATGTCGGGAAAGATACCGGTACCAGACTGGGTTATAACGGATGAAACTGAGTAATTCTGGACGCGATTTTAAATATTGGTACGTGTAGGAATCCATGTCCCCCCCCCCTTAGTCGCCGAACCAGTTAAACGGATCCCTTGGCTGTGGTGGTGTATGTTTCGTTTTCTGGTACTGCCGTATTAATTCCTGAACAGCCCCTATGGAATGGTTCAACTGACTGACCTGGCTTTGTATTTTATTAAAATCCATGTGCTCTGTCAGCTTCATAAGCTGGCTGAATAGCTCTGGCGACTTTTCTTTTGACCCGGAAGAGGCCTTCGTTTCTGTCTCTGTTTTATAGGGCTCCCAAACCTCATCATTCTCGCCGAGTAAAGCCCACTTTTCATAAAACTCCTGCCATGACCTTCCGCTCCTTCTTATTTCCGCTCTTAATGCTGGATATTTATTGACGAAGTGCTTGAATTCTACCACCGAAGGATGCAGTTTATCCTCACTCATCGTTTCACCCCTCTTTTGCATGGTCACCTGTACTGGTAATTTATGCTGCAGTCCTTTCAGACGTGAAGCCTAGTACGCAAGCCGCTCAATGAAATTCTGGGTATAATGGAAACGATGCACCCCGACCCCCAGGTGAGTGTATTCCTCGTTCAGAAGTGCTTGCCGATGCCCCTCACTGTTAAGCCAGCCGTGCATGGCAGCAGGGGCATCTGGATACTGGGCCGCTATATTCTCTCCCGCCGTAATGTATGGTATGTCAAGCACCCCCAAGCGTTCCTTTAATCCGTCACCATTTAGGCTGGTATGGGAAAAGTATTCCTGTTCAGCCATATCTCTACTGTGTCCATAGGCAACTTGGCTGACAGACTCTTCCCATTCTAAAGCCGACCTGCCATGCTGGTGACGAATAACATTGGTAATATCAAAGATTTGCTGTTCCTTTCCATCCTCTATCTCCGTCCACTTATCATCGGTAAAATCAGGCTCTTCTGGAAGACTCCCTCTATATTCAACCTGGTACGGGCGATGGGATAGAAGCATGTCTCCATTCATAACCCGTATAGAGGATAATTGATCCGTAAATATATCAAAATATGCTTGAACAAATAAATCATCAGATACTTTGGCCAGTGGCCGCTTCTGCAAATCTTCCGGCCCCAGATGAAATGTATAAGAGGATAAGCCGTCCTGAAAGTCGACTTCTTCTGAAAAGGATAAGTGCTCTGACACCCGTGAATAGCTGTCCCCCATAGAAACAGGCTCGACGTCAAAGCCCTCTCCTACCGCATAGACACCTACAATCTCTTGTTGCTCGTCAACCGCGAATTGAACATAGTAGCTTATTTGATCTGTATATATCCACCACTTATAGCCATATGGACTATCATCTTTTCGAGAAGGATCCCCCATCTCAGACGTCAGAGCATCCGTTGTCAAACCAGTCCAATGGAATAAACTTCCTTCTAGTGGATTCTCCTCCGCCTCCGGGGCTTCCTTAGACCCCAGCTGCATCTTCTTCTCTTTCACTACATTGCTGATTTTTTCTATAGGGTCCTCGGTAGGTAATTCAAGCCGTTCCAACAAATAATACCCTCCAAAGAGAACTACAGACAGAACAAACAGCATTTTTAACAAACGCATCATTTATAGCTCCTTCTCTTTGATCTATACTAACCTATATGCTTAATTCCATGGTTCCATTCTATTCCCTCTATTATAGTAAAAAGTAGAGGGAAATAAACAGTTACATCAAAAAAGTGACAGATAAACGTTTACTTCATTTCAATTGCAAGTTAATGGATTTCGTACTATTATAAATAAGGAAGGATAATTAGGAGAGGTGAAGAAGATGAAATTGGAAAATACAGGGATAGAGGATATCACCATCGACTTAAAGCCCCTGGACCATATAACAGGGAATCATGCTTTTATACGTGCCGGCCAATGGGATTATGAAAGAGTGACATATGATTATAAAATCAATTCAAATGAAAAGAATATTACATACTATATCCGTGTCCAAGGATATGCCATCGAAGGTGATGTAGATAGGGGCAACGCTATAATTAAGCTGATGCCGCCGCTTCTTGGGAAGCACTACTATCCGCATGGAGTGGAATACGGAGAAGAAGAAAATTTCCCGGAAAGCCTGATAGAACGTTCCCAAAACCTGGTGGCCAAGCTCGCAGAAGACATTGCCGAATATCAAAAATAATGTAGGGCCAAACCAACTGTTCAAAAATGTAGGGCAGTTGGTTTTTATTCGCATTTCTTCTTTTATTATTCAATGATGGTTAAACAGGTATGTCTGAAGGGTGCCGCCCTCATACGGGATATCTGATCTTTTTCATTTCTAAAGGAGGCAATGTACTAACTTGTTCCGATCTATAACAAAACGCCAATGGAGTTTAATTTTATTGGCTATAGTGCTTCTCTTATTCGCTATATTTATTTTACCGGTGTCTATTCCTCTGATTCTTGCATTTTTGACAGCTTTGGTTCTTAATCCTTTAATAAGATGGATGCAGCGAAAAGGAAGAATGAACAGAAAACTTTCGGTAACTGTTGTCTTTCTTATTTTCCTCCTGTTTATCGGGGTTGTTGGAACCTTTACAGTTACAAAGGCTGTGACACAGGTAGTTAATTTCGTTGAAGATGTACCCGCATATGTGAATCAGATGAACCGCATCTATCAGGACTGGGAAAATCGAGTGCAGCAATATACAGACACACTCCCCCCTGAATTTGTCGACCAGGCATCCGAAAGTATTGAGGATAGTCTCACTTCTCTTAGCAATACTGCTAAAGAAATTATCACCATTGATAATATTGCACAGATATTCGCAAAGGTGCCTCAATATCTTGTCAGCTTTATTGTATATTTAATTGCCCTATTTCTCTTCATGCTGGAGCTTCCCAACCTGAAGTCTAAGACGTACCATATGCTTACAAATGAAACAGCTGAGAAAGTTTCTTTTATGAATGATCGGCTGAAAAGCGTATTTTTCGGCTTTTTCAAAGCTCAGTTCCTGGTAAGTCTCATTATTCTTGCCGTCACATTGTTAGGCCTATATTTAATAGTGCCAGAAGTAGCATTGATCATGGGTTTAATCATTTGGATTGTAGACCTGATTCCCATAATCGGATCAATTGCCGTACTCGGCCCTTGGTCATTATTCCTGCTGCTTGCGGGTAATGTTTCTACTGGGGTTCAGCTGGCAATTCTGGCAATCATCCTGTTGGCTATCCGTAGAACTGTAGAGCCGAAAGTAATGGGACAGCATATTGGCCTTTCCCCCTTAGCAACATTAATTGCAATGTTCCTGGGACTTCAGCTGATAGGCATACTTGGGTTTATTCTAGGGCCCCTGCTTGTGATTGCATTTAACTCTGCAAGGGAAGCAGGAATTATCAAAGGTAAAATTAAAATCTAAATAGATGAAATCAGTAACTTTTTGATAAAGTGGCAGACCATAATAGCCTATTCGTTCCGTACATCTAGTTGTTGGCCTTATGGTCTCTCTATTCCATAACCGAAAAAAACCTAGCATTTGACATAAAAAAGAATAGCACACCCTTCTTTGGAATCATGCAATTGTAATTGCCATGGGACGAAGAAGGGCGTGCTATTTATTTTGTTTTATGGACAAAGGACACTGGCTGACGGCTTCACCTAAGACAATAAGTAAAATGGCTTGGATAATCCAAGCCATTTCAAAATAATAATGATAACCGTTCATGACGAGTTGCTGTGTTCTATGTTCCGAAAATTGCTTTCAGCATACTGGTGGTTTCTCCACCGTCATACAAGATATACAGCAGAAGATAGACCATCACACCAGTAATTGCAGTGAAAAACCAAATGATGCTTGTGTATGGTCCTAGTTTCCGATGTTTTATGATCTTCCTTTTAAATGCCAGAGTAAGAGATACGATCCCGAATACAGCTCCGGAAGTGGCAAGAATTATATGAAAGACTAGGAAAATTGTATAGTAAATCTCCAATTCTTCCGGTCCACCGAAACTAGTATTCCCTACGAAAATGGTACGGGATACATAAATGATGAAAAACAGCAACGCACTGACAGCAGCTGCAATCATCACCTTCCTATGCCCTGCTGCATTTCCCTTGCTGATCAATCTCCATCCGACTGCCACCAATATGGCACTTAAAACAATAAAAAAGGTACTGAGTGTCGGTAAAAAAGGCATAATTTACTTAATCCTCTCTTCTAGGAAGTTTGATTTATGCTTTCTATGCTTAATGAGTTTGAGCCGGTGCAGGATCTATTTTTCCATTATCCTCTGACGACCACTGGAGAAACACCCTAGCTAAGATGACCCCATAGGTTATTTCCTGAATAACTTTCATAATTATCCCGCCCAATTGCTGGTCGAGCATTGTACTCATCGGTGAGAAAATTTCCGGTCCTGATAAAGGAATAGATATTCCCTGCAGAACATCCCCAGGCACACAGAGGCTTAAAGCCTGTACCCATGCCCCACTTTGGCTATATGCTGCATATAATGGTTCGCTCGCGAAAATAATCAATACACAAGCAGGAGTTATTAAGACGCCGTTTGCGAAAATATACAGGATTTTCAGCATCGGCTTCATTCTATCCAATTCCTTTACTGGCGCAGTGATCGGCAGCCACATAATAAATGCTGAAAGAAGTAAAACTCCATGAATGATTGCGTGAGCAGCAGGAGAAGACTTCGAAAAGTCAAATATTACTGGAATATGGTAAACGGAAAAGATGGCATTGAACAATAACAATGAAATTACCGGTTTGGTCAGCAGCCGAATTACCGGCTTAACTATCGGTGCAAATAATAATTTCTCCCATATCCAAACAGGCAATCCTTTAATAATCAGGATAGGAAAAATCAATAAATAGCCTGCCATCTGAATCATATGTCCCGTAAGTGTAATATGAGATAACAGATCAATTGGCGAACCTTTTACCACATACAGCAGAACTAAAGCTGAGTAGAAGAGCCATTTTTGACGATGGTCTGGTTCCTCAACATCCCCAAACTTATATCGGTAAGGACCGGTGACTAAATAATAGACCACTGCAAGCATTAAAATGAACAAAGCGAAATAAGGGCTCCATAAGGCGCGGAAGCCAAAAATTTGTAATTCCAGCCACATATTCTTTCACTCCATAGATGGATTTATATCTTCTTATTATAACGCATAAGACATAGGGAAAACAGGCGAGAATTTGACGATTTTCGCACATGAACGAACAGATTGCACCTTCCAGGTGCGATAGATGCTTCCCCCTTGTCCATACAAAAAGACCGGGAAGAACCCGGTCTTATGTATTACTTACCACCAAGTGATGACGAGAAGGGCTGCAAGAGTCAAGCTTGCTGCAAAAACTCCTCCATAAATCATCAGCGAGGGCATTTCATGTCCTTTATCCTTCATATGCATGAAATAGTAAAATTGAAAACCTACCTGGATTACTGCAAGGATAAGCAGAATTGGAATGAGAAACATGCTATCAAGTGACCCTGATGCCACCAATCCAAAGGCAATCAGTGTAAAACCGATCATCAATGCAAAGGATATCAGCTGTTTCTTCATTTCCTCTTTTTTCTTTTGCCTGTGGAAGGTATCCATTTTATTGGTGTTTGAGTTCTCAGCCATAATTAGCTCACCATCCCCATCAAGTATACAACGGTAAAGATAAATACCCATACAACATCAATAAAGTGCCAGTAAAGACTGAATGTATAGAACTTTGGAGCGTTGTACAGATTCAATCCTCGTTTTGCATTCCGCACCATCAATGCAATCAGCCAGCTCAGCCCGAATGCTACGTGGCCGCCGTGAAATCCGACGAGTGTGTAGAAAGCAGAGCCAAATGCTGATGAACGGAAAGTAAATCCGTAGTCATGAATATAGTGTGCAAACTCATAAATTTCACAGGCAAGGAAAGCAATACCCAATAGAGCAGTAATTCCAAGCCAAAGCTGCATCTTGGCAAAATCGTTGTTTTTCATATGATAAATGGCATAAACACTAGTCAAAGAACTTGTCAACAACAGAATTGTCATGATGAAAACAAGCTCCAAGCCAAATAGGTCCTGTGAACCAGGCCCGCCTGCAGTCGAATCTTTTAAAGCTAGATACGTCCCAAACAGACAAGCGAATAATACGGTTTCACCACCAAGGAAGAACCACAGGCCGAGAAATTTATTTTTCCCTTCATGGGTGGCCTTTTCTGGTTCTTGTGGCATTGTTTCAGGGTTTAAGGAATGATCGTGACTCATCTCATTCAGCCTCCCTTTCAAGTTCTTCTTTGGATATATGATGACCATAGTCATCTTTCAGGGAGCGGATCAACATGGATCCTAAAGCGATAGCCATACCGACATATACAGCAATCAGCCAAGCACTGTTATCTGTCTGGTATATAAAGCCAAAACTTGCGATGGTAAAACCGATAGTCATAATCAATGGCAGTATGGATCCATTCGGCATATGAATTTCATCCAGAGGCTCTGCCGGAGTCATTTTAGAATTGCCATCCATTTTCTCTATCCACAACGGATCAAGTCCTCGAACCAATGGCATTTGGGCAAAGTTATAATGCTTAGGAGGAGAAGATATTGCCCACTCCAGGGTACGTCCATCCCATGGATCTGCTGGAGCTTTTTCTCCTTTCACAGATGTGTAGATGATATTGATGACAAAGAGCAGCCCGCCAAGGCCCATCAGCAGTGCACCTACTGTACTAATCAGGTTCCCGGTATCCAATCCTTGATTTTCCAGGAATACCCAATAACGGCGCGGCATCCCCATCAATCCAAGGAAGTGCTGGATAAAGAAAGTGAGATGGAAGCCGATAAAGAACAGCCAGAATGAGATTTTACCCATCGTTTCATTCAAAATTCTGCCAAACATCTTAGGCCACCAGTAATGCAGCCCAGCCAGAATTCCAAATACCACACCACCGACAATTACATAGTGGAAGTGTGCTACAACAAAGTATGTGTCATGATACTGATAGTCGGCAACAGATGAAGCAAGCATTACACCAGTCATCCCACCGATAGTAAAGGAAGGAATGAACGCTAAAGTCCAAAGCATTGCCGAATTGATGGTAATGCTTCCTCCCCACATAGTGGCCAACCAGTTAAAGATCTTGATACCGGTCGGTACCGCAATGGCCATAGTCGCAATTGCAAAGATGGCATTAGCAGTTGGTCCAAGGCCTACAGTGAACATGTGGTGTGCCCATACCATGAAGCCAAGGAAGGCAATCAAAATTGTAGCGAACACCATGGCTGTATAACCAAACAAGCGTTTTTTCGAAAATGTAGGAAAGGTCTCACTGAATATCCCGAACGCCGGAAGAATCAAAATATATACTTCCGGGTGACCAAAGATCCAAAATAGATGCTGCCAAATTACGGCATTACCGCCAAGAGCCACATCAAAGAACGCGGATCCAAACATACGGTCGAACATTAAAAGAAACAGTCCTACTGTCAAAGCAGGAAATGCAAATAGAATCAGGACACTGATGACGAATGTCGTCCATGTAAATAAAGGCATACGCATATATGTCATACCCGGCGCACGCATTGTAACGATGGTAACAAGAAAGTTGATACCACCTATTAACGTACCGGCACCAGAAAGCTGAAGCCCCATCACATAGAAGTCCACTCCATGCCCGGGTGATTGAATTGAAAGCGGCGCGTAAGAAGTCCACCCTGCATCAGGTGCTCCTCCAAGGAACCAACTACAGTTCAGTAGGACACCGCCAAGAAAGAAGAGCCAAAAGCCCAATGAATTCAAAAACGGAAAAGCTACATCCCTGGCACCAATTTGTAATGGCATGATATAGTTCATCAAGCCGATCAATAACGGCATCGCAGCCAGGAATATCATCGTCGTTCCGTGCATGGTAATCATTTCATTATAGAGACCTGCACTGATAAAATCATTTTCAGGCACCATAAGCTGAATACGTATAATCATTGCTTCGAGTCCGCCGAGAATGAAGAAGAACCCGCCACCAATCAGGTAAAGTATCCCGATTTTCTTATGGTCTACAGTGGTCAGGTAATCCCACAGAACAGCGCCGAAGCCTCTGTTTTGAGTAGCTGTACTCAAAGTTTAAACCTCCCTTTAACTTCTTCCATCCCTTGATAGTCTTTAATTAGTTTCCTGCGCTTTCAGGTGTGATCTCTGAGTGCTCAAGCTGCATCAAGTATTCTGCAATACTGCTTGCCTCTTCTTCAGAAAGCTGCGGGTAGTTTCCGGTCATTTTGTTCCCTGGTTTAATTGCTTCAGGGTCTAATAACCAATCAACAAGGTTTTCTTTTGTCGGTTCCAGAATTCCGGCAACTGTTGTACGGTTCCCGAAGTTGGTAAGGTTCGGACCAACATTGTTCGGCGAAGATCCAATGGCATGACAGGCAACACAGCTGTTTTCTTCAAACAGTGCTTTTCCGTCCTGTGCGACAGCATCCTGTGGCTCTGCATCCGCATTCACATTCTGCATGTCCTCTACCCATTGATCGAATTCCTCAGGGCTTACTACTACAACTTTGAAGTCCATCAAAGAGTGACCCGGACCACAAAGTTCAGCACATTTGCCCCAGTACACACCTTCCTCTTCAGCCTCAAGGAACATGGTGTTTTCATTCTCTGGATTCACATCCATTTTACCGGAGATTGCCGGTACCCAAAAGGAGTGAATGACATCGGAAGCTACCATATCCAGATAGACTCTTTCACCGGCTGGAATGTACATATCCTGACTTGTCTGGATTTCCTGACCCTTATAGTTGAAATGCCACCAGTACTGATTACCGGTAACTTCAATGGTCAATCCATCCTGCTTGCCGGATTCGTCTGCCAAGTCATACGTGGCAGCTACTGTAGGAACAGCAATAACCAATACAAGGATTATCGGGATGACTGTCCAGACAGTTTCCAATGTTTTGTTCCCTTCCACCTGTTTCGGTATGTAATCATCCTGCCCTTTCTTTTTCCGGAAGCGTACAAGTGCAAGCACAAAGACAATCATTACAATCAGAAATACAAAAATCATGACAATAGTGGAAAGAATGATTAAGTCCATGGAAGTCTCAGCACCATACCCTTTTGGAATGAATGCAGACAAATTTTCTTTTCCGCAGCCTGCTAGCAACAGTGCTACAAATCCCAGAGGAAAGATTTTTTTGAAATTTCCCATCCAACCTTTCATGTATCCATACCTCTCTTTCTCTTTATGAATTCCTTATATTAAAATTATTTAAGGACCAATGTTAATTGAAAATAGGCAATGTAACTATTATCATCATCAAAAACATGATAGTTAAATAATTTAAGGAGTAAATAAATATGATATTTGCCCATTTAAGTGCATCTTTCATAAAAAATCCCCTAAGGCCAATGATCAACCAGCCCAGGTTTAAGAGTGTTGCAATAACCACAAATACAGTACCCAGTGACGACAGTAGAAATGGCAACGGCATCAAGCATGCGATGTAGACGACAATCTGCCGCTTGGTGAATTCAAAACCATAAACAACCGGCAGCATTGGAACTCCTGCGGCTCGGTAATCCTCCACTTTCTTCATCGCAAGTGCGAGGAAGTGTGGCGTCTGCCATATAAACATGATTAAGAATAGAGTTACCGGGACCACATGCAAAGAAGGATCCACTGCTGCCCATCCAATCAATGGAGGCATGGCTCCCGAAAAACTTCCGATGACCGTATTTAACGTGTACCTCCGCTTTGCCCACATGGTGTACAGCACTACATAAGCAAACCAACCGAACAATCCAAGTGCGGCCGCTTCTACCGTAGTAAACAACAGCATAATCAAACCAATAATAGTAGTAGAAAGCCCCATAGCCAAAACAGTGTGAAGGGAGAAATTGCCTGTTACTGTCGGCCGCCCCTTTGTCCGTGACATTTGAGGGTCTATATCCACATCATACCAATTGTTTAATATACACCCTCCAGCAATGACAAGAGCTGTACCGCCCATGGTCAGAAGGAATATATCCCACATTGCTGTTATCGAAGCACCAGTAAAGTATAGTGCCAGCCAAAAGCCTGCAAAAGCTGTAATCAGGTTGGAATTGATGATCCCTACCTTTATCAGAGCTTTTAAATCGGCGATTAATGTTGGTTTCGGATCTTCTATAACAGCATCTTTCTTAATGAGCTGTGAAGAAGAAGTCTCCACGTTGTCCATCTATAATTATCCCCCCTTCACTATCCGCTTGATTGAGCATTCAGTTTTAGAATACTTGTTGAGCAGATATTCTTGCCCGTATGCATATAACCGCATCAATTGTACCATGGAATCTCTGGATTATCTAACCAATTTTCAGGTTTCCAAGTTCCATTAAGACATTATGTACTCGCTTATGTACGTAAATAAAAAACGAATATCTGCAAATTTTGCAAGTACATAACAATTACATATGGATGAATTATAGCATACCTCTTTAGACTATTTCTAGCAAACAAAGGGGTAGAATGCAAGCGTTTATTCCCTTTTTGACAAAGAATTGACAAATTCAGCCTGCAACTGTAACAATTATGTGTCAGTTTATTTGTTTTCTTGAAATTCCGTTGCTTTCTTCTTTGTAATGGTATTATTATAATAGTATTGCCTAAATTTTTGTCTATCATTTTACATAATTCATACAAAGTGAGGATGCATATCAATGAAAATATTAAAGTGGCTCTCCGTCCTTGCAACTTTAGGAATGGTTTTTGTGCTAACAGGGGGAGCACTTGTCACGAAAACCGGGTCAGCAGACGGCTGCGGAGACAGCTGGCCATTATGTCATGGCGAAATCATTCCCAGTGAGATAACTCCAGAACTCGTGATTGAACTAAGCCATAGGCTGGTATCGGGCAGCATGGGAATAATTGTTGTGATATTGGCAGTACTTGCATGGAAGAAAATCGGGCATGTGCGCGAAGTGAAACTACTGTCTTTTTTATCTGTATTCTTTCTTGTTGCCCAAGCATTAATCGGTGCTGCTGCGGTAGTATGGGAACAGAATGACTTTGTTCTTGCCATCCATTTTGGAATCTCTTTGATTTCATTTGCTTCTATCCTCCTTTTGACCCTTTTGGTATTCGAAGTGGATAAAAAATTCGACGCAAAGTCACTTTTTATCAAGAAAAAACATCGGATGGAGATATACGCACTTAGTATTTATACCTTCCTTGTCGTCTACTCAGGCGCTCTAGTAAGACATACAGAGGCAAACCTAGTCTGCGGCAGCTGGCCATTCTGTAATAATACAGCTCCATTGGATTTGGCCAACTATAGCCTAGAGCAGTGGATTCAGATGGGACACCGTCTGGCAGCAGGTATTTTGTTCATTTTGGCACTTACAGCCAGTCTCCGCCTGATTAGCAATTACAAGCACTCAAGCGTCATGCGGGGGGGATGGATTCTTATATTGGCTCTAATAAGCTTACAGGTGATAACCGGCGCATTGATTATTCTAACTATGCTCAATCTAGGAATCGCTCTGCTCCATGCATTAATTATTTCCTGCTTCTTTGGTCTATTAAGCTACTTTATCCTTCTTTCCTCCAGAAGTGCCAAATATGAAAGAGAGCAATAAAGAAACAGGCTTTCCATCAGTATATGGAAAGCCTGTTTTGTATTTGAATAGAAAATCCTTCTTAGCTAGTTAAGCCTTTAGGTATAACCAATCTCTTTCGTTTATCGAACTCAATATAGAATGCTCTAAACCAATCGAGGTGGATCGGCCTAAAAAAAGCTTTTTCCATAATGAAAGGGGTTGGGAAAAATTGTTTAATCAAAAGAAAAAGCCGAACTAACTAAAAATCTTGTGAAATGGGAACACCCGCTGCGGAAATACACTTCGCTTTCCACGGGCGGCTGCTGAGCCTCCGAGTGCTATCGCACTTCGGGGTCTCACCTAGGCCTTTCCTCCCGTTGGAGTCTACGTATATTTCCTCCGCTGATTCAGTTCATTGTTCATCTTTTGAGTAAAGCAATTTAGTCTTGTCACAACCCCTTCTTTCATAACCTTGTTGAAAAGTTATTCAAACTCTATAAGCAAATCGTCTACCGCGATGGTATCTCCCTTGCTTACGTAAACTTCTTTTATTACTCCTGAGTAAGGCGCTTGTACAGTGGTCTCCATCTTCATAGCTTCATTGATCAGTAGATAGTCGCCCTTGTTTACTTCATCGCCTTTTGCACAATTCACTTCTAAAACAGTGCCAGGCATTGTAGCCCCGATGTGTTTATCATTTCTTTTATCTACTTTTTGCTTGGTAGCCAAGGCTGATTTAATGCTTTCATCCTTCACAACAATTTCTCTTCCTTGGCCATTGAGTTCGAAGTATACCACACGTGTACCGTCTTCCCTCGCTTCCGAAATGGAAACAAGCTTAACGATCAATGTCTTACCTTTCTCAATCTCCACTTCGATCTTTTCTCCAAGTTTCATACCGTAGAAGAAGGTCGGCGTATCCAACACGGACATGTCACCATAGGTTTCATAGAAATCATTATATTCATCGAATACTTTCGGATAGAGGGCATAAGCAATCAAGTCGAAGCTTGTCACTTCACGACCGAGCTTATTATACAGCTCATCTCTGAGTGAATCGAAATCGATCGGATCCAGCAGTTCGCCCGGTCTAACAGTAATAGGCTCTCTTCCTTTAAGGATAATACGTTGAAGCTCTTCAGGAAATCCTTGGTACGGCTGACCAATATACCCTTGTACAAATTCAATGACCGATTCTGGGAAATCCAGGGATTCGCCGCGTTCATAAATATCCTCTTCTGACAAGTTATTTTGTACCATAAATAATGTCATATCTCCAATTACTTTGGAAGACGGTGTTACTTTCACTACATCACCGAACATGTCATTTACTTTCCGGAACATTACCTTAACTTCATTCCAACAGTCTTCAAGCCCTACAGCCTTTGCCTGCTGCTTAAGGTTACTGTACTGTCCGCCTGGCATCTCATGCATATATATTTCTGTATGAGGAGCTTTCATCCCGCTTTCAAAGTCTTTGTAATACTCACGGATGCCTTCCCAATAATGGGAGAGTTCTTCATAATTATCTATGTCGACTTTTGGCTGACGTTCATTCCCTTCTAAGGCATGATACAGCGTCTGTGCACTCGGCTGGGAAGTCAGTCCGGCCATTGGGCCATTGGCAACATCCACTACATCCACTCCTGCCTCTACCGCACGTGCATATAGGTAAGTACCATTACCGCTTGTATCATGTGTATGAAGGTGTATAGGAAGATCCGTGCTTTCTTTAAGCGTGGAAATCAGCTGATATGCAGCCTCCGGTTTCAATAGTCCTGCCATATCTTTAATACCTAAGATATGTGCACCGGACTCCTCTAATTCTTTTGCCAGATTGGTATAATAGCTGAGATCATATTTGGACCGGCCTTTATCGAGAATATCACCGGTATAACACATGGTCGCCTCGGCAATTTTACCTGTTTCCCTGACTGATTCGATGGCCAGGGTCATCCCTTCTACCCAATTCAAGCTGTCGAAAATCCGAAAAACATCTATGCCGGCATTTGCACTTTTCTCTACAAATTCCTTAATTAGATTGTCCGGATAATTCTTATAGCCTACAGCATTGCTTGCACGCAACAGCATTTGCAGAAGGACATTCGGCATTTTCTGGCGCATATTAAGCAGTCTTTCCCATGGATCCTCTTTCAAGAAACGGTAGGCCACATCAAAGGTAGCCCCGCCCCACATTTCAACCGAAAACAAATTCGGAAGCATTCTTGCGGTCGGCTCAGCGATACGCTCAAGATCTTTGGAACGTACCCTTGTTGCTAGCAATGATTGATGGGCATCCCGGAAAGTAGTATCGGTCAGCAGAACCTCTTTTTGGCCCTTCAGCCATTTAGCTACTCCCTCAGGTCCTTGCTCGTCCAAAATCTGCTTCGTTCCACTTGGAATAGTCTCCAGTTTATCAATTTTCGGAACAATAAGTTTAGGGAAGTCCGGCTTTCCTGTTTTTCCGATGCCATCCATACCATTGACAGTAGTATGCCCAATGTAATTCAGCATCTTGGTACCGCGGTCCTTACGCCGTGGGAACACAAATAACTCTGGTGTCTCATCAACAAAATTGGTATTATACTCCGCATTTAGGAACTTTTCATGCAGAATAACATTTTCCAAGAATGGTATATTAGTCTTAATTCCTCGAATACGGAACTCTTTAAGATTACGCACCATCTTCAACGCAGCCTGCTCAAACGTTAATGCCCATGTTGAAACTTTAACAAGCAGTGAATCATAATGCGGGGAAATTACAGCACCCTGGAAACCATTCCCGGCATCTAGACGAACTCCAAAGCCACCGCCTGTACGATATGCCATGATACGGCCAGTATCAGGCATGAAATTATTGAGCGGATCCTCCGTGGTAACCCTGGATTGGATAGCGTAGCCGCTGGTTCTGATATCTTTCTGCTCAGGGATGCCGATTTCGGAACTATGCAATCCTAGTCCTTTAGCAACCTTGATTTGGGTCTGAACGATATCCACCCCAGTAATCATTTCGGTAATGGTGTGTTCTACCTGAACTCTTGGGTTCACTTCAATAAAGAAAAATTCCTCATCTGTCACAAGAAATTCAACTGTACCTGCGTTTTTATAATTCACATTTTTCATCAAGTCGACAGCCGCCTGACAGATTTCCTCCCTAAGCTCATCTTTAAGAGACAAACTTGGTGCAACTTCTACAAGCTTCTGATGCCTACGCTGTACAGAGCAATCCCTCTCATACAAGTGCACGAGGTTCCCATCATGGTCGCCGATGATTTGAACTTCTATGTGTTTTGGATTCTCTATGAATTTCTCCAAGTAAACTTCATCGTTGCCAAAAGCTGCTTTCGCTTCCGACTTGGCCCGGTCGTAAGATTCAGATAATTCCCCTTCACTTCGAACAATCCTCATGCCGCGTCCGCCGCCGCCAAGTGAAGCTTTTATGATAATAGGATATCCATGCTCTTTCCCGAAATTTTTTGCTTCCTCCAATGAACCTATTGCTCCATCAGTACCTGGAATAACAGGAATTCCAGCATCAATTGCCTGCTCTCTCGCTTTAACTTTATCCCCAAACATATTGAGGTGTTCACTTGTAGGCCCAATGAATATGATTCCCTCTTCTTCACAACGACGGGCAAAATCGATATTTTCGGACAAAAAGCCATAGCCCGGATGAATAGCATCCACTTCGACTTCTTTCGCTAGCTTGATAATCCCTTCAATGTCAAGATAAGCATCGATCGGCTTCTTTCCCTCGCCGACCAAATATGCTTCGTCGGCCTTGAAGCGATGGTATGCTTCTGTATCCTCTTTTGAATAGACTGCAACGGTACGAATATTCAGTTCGGTGCACGCCCTAAATACACGTATTGCAATCTCACCTCTGTTAGCAACAAGCACCTTATTTATTTGTTGTAATTCACCCATTTTTTTCCTCCTCCATGAATAGTTGTGTCTTTTTCTGTCATTCTTTTTCTGTCTGTTGCCTCTTGTCTTGTTGTACCTTCCCTGTTGACGTTCATGGCTATGTTGTTCAAAATCCCCATAGATGCCATCAACACCATAAGCGAGGAGCCTCCATAACTGACAAACGGGAGAGTAACTCCAGTGATGGGAAGGATTCCGCTGATGGACCCTAAATTGATGAATGCTTGAATGCCTACCATAGAAGAAATCCCTATAGCAAGCAGTGACCCGAAGCTGTCTTGACACTTTCGTGCGATAAATAATCCTCTAAGCACAATGACAGCAAGCAGTCCGATAACTATTACCACGCCGAGAAAGCCCAGTTCTTCTGCAATGATTGCCATGATGAAATCAGTATGTCCTTCCATCAAATAGCCAAGCTTTTGGACACTTTGACCGAGCCCTTCTCCGGTAATCCCTCCAACCCCAATAGCAAGATACGACTGAATAAGCTGATAACCGCTTGAATCGGGCGCCTGGAACGGCTGATAAGCCCCTGTAAACCTTTCAATTCTGGTTTCAGTAATCATATTCGGTATTGCTATCGCAATTATGATCATACCTAGGAGCATAAGCCATAATAAGTGTTTAAAACGAATTCCAGAACTGAAAATCACCGTACAGGCAATCAGAAAAATAATTGCGGCTGTTCCAATATCCGGCTGCAACACAATCAAACCAAGAATACCCACAGTCATAACCAGAGGGGGCAGCACTCCCGTGGAAAACTGACTGATATAATTCTGTTTTTTTGAATACACTGATGCCAGATACAAAATCAGGGCAAGTTTTGCAAATTCCGCAGGTTGCAGGCTGAGAGGACCAATTGTGAACCAAGATCTGGCATTATTGACGGTGTTGCCAAAAAGGAGAACACCTATGAGTAATAGAATAACACCAATGATTATAATTTTCATTAATTTTTGATAATATTTGTATGGAAATAGGGCACATGACCCAAAAACGACCAGACCCATGCTGAACCATATAGACTGCCTCACAAGGTAATGGGTGCTATCATGGCCTTCTACCACAGCGACTACCATACTGGCACTGTAGACCATGACCAAGCCAAAAGCTGCTAAAACAATAGGTGTAAAACTCAGTGTGAAGTCATAATCCTTTAATTTTTTCATCATCTATTTTCTCCCCAAATATGTAAATATGTGATTCTCTGCTTATCATCTTCGGGTATGGATCAGCAAGGGACATGGTTTCCGTCTATAGCCTCCAATAGTTAGTACAGAGGTGTACTTACAGGATAATATGAAGGTGTATTAAACTTGGGAATTCCGCAATCAGTTCAATGCGTTCCTTATGTGCAAAAAAACCTTGCCGTTTTAACATGCAGGCAAAGTTTTTGCTTGGTCACATAGCGCCTAAACATGATATATTCACACCATGTTACAGAGATTTTTGTGCTGCTTCATGCAGTATATTAAGCTTTTTCTCCAGATTTTCGAGAAGCTCTTTGCCTTCATCTTCACTGATCAAGTCTAATCTCACAGCAAAATCGATTTCTCGGGACAAACCAAACATCTGTGTATCCAGGACATCCTCATATACAGGACATTGCGGCATGGTCAGATTATCTATTTGAACTTCTATCAGTCGCAAAATTTTTTCTGCATCAGCCTTTAGAAGGGCATGAGCTTTTTCACGATGATTTAAGGTCACCTCAGGCATCAACTTAATCCCCCCCGCGAAAAGACTTCTTACTATATATTTATCTTAGCGGTAGAAGAGCGAAAATGCAAATAAAATTATAATTACCAGTACAGAAATAAACTTACCTGGTGAAAAATGGCCGTCTGTCTGCTATCCTTGAAATTGATACATATTTGAGGAGTGAGTATAATGATCGTACCAATCAAAGGAAATGTTTCCTATTCTATTACCTTGGATCCGACTGTGTGGATATTTGATGACCGCAAAGTACTACTTGAAGAAGCATTCAGCGGCCATACTAAAGTTGCAGAGAAAGACGAAGACGAAGCTGCTTCCGAGAGATTCAACCGGGAAGTTTACCAGCATCAGATTAAGCCTCCAGTCAACAAAAGCATCTCCAGGATGGAAGGCAAAGAAATATTAGCCAATTCTTATGTAATGCCAATCGAGGATTTTCTGCAACATGCAGAAATTAACCCGGGAGCAGTTGATGCAACCCTCGTGACCAAAGACGGAGAACACCGGTTATCACTCGATGAACTTCAAAATTCCTATTTCCTTTTCGCCGTAGACGGGAAGCCATTAAAAGAAGATGGTCCCGTCCATGTCTATTACGGAGATGGATCCAACCAAAAAGACCCGATCAAAAATGTTTTTGAAATCATCATCAATTAAATGTCAAAATTCCATATTTTATCTAGTGGGTGTAACATGTCCGTTACACCCTATTTTACGAGTCAAAGAGCTTTACATCCACTTATAGAATGCCCACGCCATACTCCTTTATCATCTGTACTCCCCTGTATCCTTAAACTCCTTTTCCGGCAACAGATCTTCATCTATCATGCTGATTTCACCTATTTTCCGTATAGATATGGTGTTATCTCCGCAAACTATCTCTACCGGATACACTAATAGGAGGAATGCTTGATGATAATACGAATGGGAATTCTCGCAATGTCCCTGTTTGTTGTATTAATCGGATGTCAGCAAAACGAGGAAGAAGAACCCCTCGCCCAGAAGGATCAAGGAAACAATAACATGATGCAGGTAGAGAATTCGGCTCCTGCAGAAAGAGAGGAATTAAACAATACACAAATTGCTGACCGTTTAGCAAACCTGGCTAACGATGTACCCAATGTGGAAGATGCTACGGCAGTCGTTGCTGGACCATATGCGGTGGTTGGTATTGACGTAGATAAGGATTTGGACCGTTCCAGGGTAGGAACAATAAAATATTCAGTACTGGAAGCACTCTATCACGATCCATATGGTAAAACCGCTGTCGTTGTTGCAGATGCCGATGGGAATGAACGAATCCGTGATATGGCAGATAAAATCCGGCAAGGGCATCCAGTGCAAGGGGTAGTCGATGAGGTGGCTGCTATTGTTGGAAGATACATGCCTGATTTTCCCATCGATGAAGACAGAGCACAGGAACCTGATCAGAACAAGCAAATAATACCCGAAAATGAGGAACGGCAATTAGAGGAAGTAGAAGAAGAACAATCCAAGCCTCCAACTGAATAGGACAACAGGCGGATGCTAGTGCATCCGCCTGTTTCATATGCTTCTACTTCTAATCCTGCTGGTTTCCCAACACATTTTCATCTTTATGCTCATTATAATACTGAACACCAAATTGGGATCCTTCTGACACCATCTTTGAATTTGCAAGTAGTGCCGGGTCTTCTCCATCAGTCTGATCCGGTACACCAGCATCTTCGAACGTAGAATCGGTTTCCTGATTGTACATTTTTATTTGCTCTTTTACTTCGTCTACTTTTCGGATGATCTTTTCCCGGTTTTGTTTATCTTTCAATAGATAACCTGCTGCGACAGCCCCTGCTGCTCCTGCCACACCTGCTGCTGTTAACATATTACGCTTTTCCATCGAATCTCCCTTTCCATTGCGTTTTTTTATATTGTACCCTGTTATAATTCTCTGAAACCTATCTATGCGCACCTTTAAGGAAATCGCTGTTTATGTTATAGTACTTACAAGCATTGAGTATTAGAGGTGACATCATGCAGGTGAAATGTACGATCTGTGACAGTATCCATACACTGGAAGATGATTGCCTGGAGGCAAAGAGGCTGCGCAACCGAAGGATTCATATGTATCTTTGTCAAGAATGCCATGATCGAATTGAGGAAAAAACAAATCAGCGGCATGCTACAGGCAATTTTCATTTATATCGGGAAAAAAAGAAGAAAAAAGATTTTATCTGATTGCACGGGACCATACTATATATAACTTAATATGGCAGCACCTCCAATTATAGGTGCCTTGTCATTTTGTGCATCATAAGCATTAAAAAACGCTCTCGAGGAGCGTTTTTTAATTGCTGTCTTGCGCCTTCCGCTGTTGAAACATGCGGAACCGGTAAATGCCCAAAACAATCGTTATTATGATAAGACTTTCGGTAATCGGCAGGTTGAAAATGCTGAAAATAGTTATAACATATGTTCCAATCGCCAGCAGGATATAGACAAATACTGTTTTTAAAAGTGACAGCTTCCTGGCAAACCCAAGTTGATAAGCGACAGCCGCAAAAATCAGATTCAATACATAAAATACAGCGAATATATGTTCCGTACCAAAACTGTTCAATATGATTTCGAAGAGAAACGTAAAATTTACATCTTCCATATGTATCCCCCATTATGCTTATGGCACACAGCCATTGTTAGATTCTTGTCTATCATACTAAATCTTCTACATTCATGCTAGTTAAATCGAGGAAATAATCGATAGCGCTCCGGGTATTCCCCTGCTTCCATTAGTCTCATGATACCCTTTACACCGCCTGGCATCTGTAAGATCCCTTAATTCCTGACTGCAAATAATTTTGAATAACCTTAAAATTGCTATATACTTGGAACCATAATAGATAGAGGTGTTTTCATGCGTAAAATTGATGTAAGAGCACTAGTTATGGCTTTTTTAGTTATTCTTATGTTCATACTTGTTGGGTTTGCCATCGCCTTACGGAGCTTTTGGCTAATTATTTTGTTCCTGGTTGTCGGCATGGCAATTATGATCTATGGTATCGCCCGAAAGCGAAAAAGAAAGTGACATATCCGTCACTTTCTTCCATGTTTAATATAAGAGTTTAGCAGTCTGTCCTGAATGGCCGGGTTACATGTTAATACGGAGTCCTTATCAAGCATATTTAACTCAGTTCCATCAATATTAGTAGTAACGCCCCCTGTCTCATTTACAAGCACAATTCCAGCGGCTACATCCCATGGAGCCAGATTCATGGATAAATAGCCATCCATAACGCCCTCAGCAACGAAGGCGAATTCTAAAGCAGCAGAACCATATGTCCTTGTGCCTCGAATATCCTTTACAAATTGCTGCATTCGCTTCTCTTCTACCAGCCGATTTTCGCAAAGCCAGAAATGGTTCAGTCCAAAGACCGCTTCCTCAAATTGTTTGTTTCGGTCCATCTGAGAAAGGAGGACATCATTTTTATAAGCCCCTTCTCCTCGCTTAGCCTGATACATATTATCTGCCATAACATCATAAATCAGACCTATTTCCCCTACACCTTCTTCATAAATTGCAACAGAAATGGCAAAGTTTCTTTTTTGATGAACGAAATTCATGGTTCCATCGATTGGATCTATAATCCAGACAATGCCTCCCAGCGAATCCAGTTCATCTCCAAAACCTTCTTCACTCAATATGGAATGGCCGGGGTATTTCTGTTTAATATGATTGGCAAAAAACTCCTCTGTTTCTTTATCCATAGCGGTAACCAGGTCATTTGGATTGGACTTTGTGTCAATTTGAAGAGGATCATTGATCTTTTCACGGATGTTCTTTCCCGCCTCAAGCACCCAGTCCTTTGCCTGGTCAAACAACTTGTCCCGTTTCTCTTTATCCATATTTATTCCTCCACATGTATTCTATATCTATATTACCAGAAATTCAGCAGTAGAGTCAGTATATAGGGGCTCCATGTTATCCGACAAATAAAAGCGGGAACCCTCCAAATGCTCATTGCTCAGCATCAGAGAGCTCCCTGACTGTATTGTTTAATGATCATTTTCAACCTCAAGCATTTGCATTCTTAACTTCTCCAACTTTTCTTTTGACTTAATAATCTGAACTTGATCTTTTTCTTGAAGTGCGTCATATAATGTCACCAATTCATAATCAATTTCCATTTTAATAACTGGCAGTTTCTCTTCAGCTTCTTTCTTTCTCAGTGCCTCCATTACATATTTCATTGTCCACACCCTCTCGGAATACTTGTAATATGTTTATGAGATGTTTGAAATTTTGGTTCAATAATTTTCTGAAAGCGGCTTAGTTATTTGTTAACATTCCCCAAAATGGGCTACTTTTAAACCTTGACAGGTATATTTCTTGACTTCACTACCCCTTTCCCTAATAATGATTACTATTAATTCAGGTTGAAGTTTTGAAAGGATGAACGCATTATGACATTCAATGGATTTACCAAGGAAGACTTCGAAACTTTCTCCATCGAAGGCCTAGAAGAGCGAATGGAAGCAATCCAAACGAGAATTCAACCCAAATTTCAAGAAATTGGTAGTCATCTGGTCAGCTTTCTTTCAGCTGAATTGGGGAATGAAATGTTCCTTCATATTGCCAAGCATGCTAGAAGAACTGTCAACCCGCCTAATGATACGTGGTTAGCCATTGCCGACAATAAACGAGGGTATAAGAAACACCCTCATTTTCAGGTGGGGCTTTTTGATGATCATGTCTTTATTTGGCTGGCCTTAATTTATGAGCTTGACTATAAGAAAGAAATTGCTGAGTCATATGTCAAAAGCTTTGACGAGCTGAAGCAATTGCCAAGTAATTATATGGTCTCTCTGGACCATACAAAAAGGGATGCCATAAGCTTGGATAAGCTTCAGTTAAAAGATGTGGAACGCTTCCGTGATGTAAAAAAAGCAGAATTTCTTATTGGACAGCATCTTCCTGCAGGGGATCCCCGCTTAGCAGACGGTAAGAAATTCCTGGAAACTGTAGAAGCAACTTATGAAACGTTGATTCCATTCTATAGGCAAGCCCTTCAGGCAAAGAACTAACGTTCCGGACATGAGAGCCAAAAAGGCAATGCCCTTAGCGGGCATTGCCTTTTTACATGGAAATTACTGTCTTTTCAGATTCTCTTGCAGCTTTTACAACCTTGTAGCTTGCGTACCCTGACGCCTTCTCAAACTCGGCGAATAATGTTTTCTCTTCACTTTTGGAAGGCACGATCTCCTTGAAACGCCGATATAATACCAGAATATACTGTCTCTTTGCTCCATTCTCATAAGCTTTCTCAATTACACTAAAGAAGTTGACTACATCGATAATTTCCTGCTTTGTCCATGTCTCATCCATCGGATATTGATAATCCATTTAACTTCCCCCCGCTAATTCCATTTATTTCTAATTTCCTCCGCTTCATTAATTATGTCACTGATTAAAGTATGCACTGGCGGAAGATCATGTATTCTTGCAGCGGATTGTCCAGCCCATCCAAATCCTTCGTGTTCCTTCCCTTTTATTATATAATTTTTGTTTGCTTCGCCACTTATGTAATCTTTTAATCTCTCATAACCGACATTTTGTTCCTCCAGCTGAAGAATTTTTCCTGTCCATTCATTTTTCAATGCCCTGGCAGGTGCCCCGATCGACCGCTTGATTACAACTGTATCCTCTTCATCAGCTTCCAGTATGGCTTTCTTATATATTTCATGAGCGGCAAGGCATTCTTCGGTAGCAATGAAACGGGTTCCCATTTCTATTCCTTCCGCACCGAGAGCCAAGGCCGCCATTAATCCTTTTCCGTCTACAATGCCTCCTGAAGCAATAACAGGGATGGAGACGTCATCACTAACCTGAGGAGTTAGAACGAAGGTACCCGTATCACTTCTCCCAAGATGGCCGCCACCTTCTTGCCCGACAACCATCACTGCATCTGCCCCAAGTTCTTCCGCCTTTATTGCCTGACGGCGAGCAGCCACCAACACCAATGTCTTGATCGGTTCCCCCTTGACCATATCAAGAACACCTTTTGGATTTCCGCCTGTCACTGATATTGCCGGCACTTTTTCCTCTACCGCAACTTTGACCATTTCCTCGAATGGCCGCCCATGCTGACCAATGGCAAAATTCACTCCAAAAGGCTTATCCGTCATCTGTTTTACTCTTCGTATTTCCATTTTCAAGCTTTCAGGCCCAGGAAGACTCATTGCAGTAATCTGACCAAGCCCTCCTGCATTGGAGACCGCGGCTGCCAGGTCACTATATGCTAGGTGGGCCAGACCTCCTTGAATAATTGGATAGTCGATCTCCAATAATTGTGTCACTCTCGTATTCCAATCCACGCAACATCCCCCCATTTAGACTGTCCTAGTCACATTCTATCAGCTTAATCCATAATCATTCTACCATTTAGTAACAGAAAATTTATTGATAAGTACCCCATCACTGAGTGTGTTCCGAAATGTGTTCATTATGTACTATTTATCTATCAATACATGTCAAATGTACGGTACATACGAAAGTTTCTTGGTACACTACTAAAAATGGGAGCCAAACTTAATTGGCTCCCATTTCTGTACTATAATTACTTTCCACTACAATTAGGACATGTTCCATAAAGGGTAGTTACCTTCTCTTCTTCGTAAGTATCAATAACTTCCTGACAATCCTGGCAGACGATTGTTCCCATTTGGACCACTCCTTTAATTTATTTGTGTTATCTTAAGTACATTATAGTATGACATATTTAATTTTGCAACCCCTTTCTTACATAATATTCATCAATTATGGCACACAAAAAGAGTTTCCTATTTTCATAGGAAACTCCTACATTATTCATCTAGTTGTACTAAGCTAGGTTTAGCGACCTCATAGTCCTTCTCCCTCAGCCCTTGTACAATGCCTGCAAGCGCTTCTGCCGTCCACTTTCTGTCATGCATTAACAATGTAGCCCCGGGTTTCAGCAGGGAGTATGGTATATCAACTTCTGGCCCCTCTCCCGAAACCATTGCTGTTTTCAATTTCTCTGGATCTTTATAAGGCTCGAAATAATCGTATCCATAGGTCCAATTCATTACCAACATGTCCTCCCCTTCAGCAACCTGAGTGGAATAATCAGTGTTTTGGCCATGAGGTGCTCGGAAAAACCGGGGCCGTTCCCCTATAATCTCTTCCACACGGTCATTCAGACTGATAATTTCCTCCCGTTGTTCACTTTTTGGGAGCTCTGTTAAATTTGCATGATTATATGTGTGATTTCCTATGGAGAATCCCATCTCATGAATTTCCTTGAGCATTTCTTCTTCCTCTGGTGAATCCAAGAAATGCCCGTTGACAAAGAAAATAGCTTCAGCATCCAGCTCATTTAAAGTATGTGCCATTTCCACTGCATAAGTATCCGGTGCATCATCAATCGTTAGAAGTACCACTTCTTTTTTCACCCCTTCTTCCAGGGGGACCAGCGACCAGGATTCCTCGTTTAGCTCATATTTGGGTTTAGTCGATTTCTCTTCTGTCTCCTTTTCCATTTCGCTTTCTTCCGTTTTATCACCTTGGGTCTCTATAACCCCCTTCTGTGTTTCTTCCTCTTTTAATTCCATCTGATTCTTCGCAGTTTCAGATTTCCTATCATGCTCACCATATGTTTCTTCCACTGTTCCGCAAGCAGCCAGCAGAACAGTTACCGATAAAAAGATTGCCCATTTCTTCCCCATAGATTATGCCCTTCCTCCCCATCTGTGTGACTTAAACTAATTCTATGGCTGCACCCATAATTTTACAATTCCCTTAATTTTTCGACCTAAACGTTTAGATAGTGGAAGAGAGGGTAACTTACATACACCGAATTATTATCAACCAATGGGCAATAGTAAGAATATCATTTCATGCTGACATTTTACTTGAAAAACAGGCTGATTTTTGGTTTACTACCTAAATGTGCCTTTATATCCAACTAGCAGAAAGGATGATGAAGTTGAAGAGTGTTACACCTGTGTTTTATATCTCAGCGGTAGTAGCTATTCTATTTATCATTTGGGGTATTATTCCTGAAAGTGTTCTCCCAAATGGAAATTTAGATAACGTCACCACTATTATTCAAGATTATATTGTAAATCAATTTGGCTGGTTCTACTTGCTTGCCGCTACAGCTTTTCTTGGATTTGCCATCTACCTGATTTTCTCAAAATACGGTAATATTAAGTTAGGGCGGCCAAATGATAAACCTGAATATTCCTATATGACTTGGTTCGCTATGCTGTTCAGTGCCGGTATGGGGATCGGCCTTGTGTTTTGGGGTGCAGCCGAGCCTCTTTCCCACTTTCATACCCCACCATATGGGGAGCCACTGACAAATGATGCAGCAAAAACAGCAATGCAATACAGCTTCTTTCACTGGGGCCTCCATCCATGGGCCATTTATGCTACCCTGGCACTTGCGCTGGCTTACTTTAAATTCCGTAAGCAGTCGGCTGGGCTGGTAAGTTCTATTCTGGAACCTCTCTTTGGTGAAAAAGCAAAAGGGCCTCTGGGAACGCTTGTGGACTTTATTGTAGTATTCGCTACGATCTTTGGAGTTGCAACGTCTTTAGGCTTCGGAGCCATCCAAATCAGCGGAGGGATATCCTATCTGTTTGGTGTTGATTCTACCGTTGCATTACAGCTGATTATCATTGCTATTGTCACTGTGTTATTCATGTTATCTACGATGACTGGACTAAATAGAGGGATAAAATACCTGAGTAATACCAATTTGGTATTGGCAATTAGTTTGATGCTCTTTCTCCTGTTTGCAGGACCAACTACCTTTATTATGAGTCTTTTTACAAATACGTTTGGCGGCTACATTCAAAACCTGCCTGAAATGAGTTTCCGCATGACACCATTCGATGAGGAAAATGCATCCTGGATCAATGGGTGGACAATTTTCTATTGGGCATGGTGGCTTGCTTGGGCACCGTTTGTCGGGACGTTCATTGCACGTGTCTCCCGTGGTCGGACTATCCGAGAATTTGTCCTTGGAGTTCTTCTCGTACCGACTATCTTTGGTGCCCTATGGTTCTCCGTATTCGGTGGAACTGCCATTAACCTAGAATATTTCTCAGGCATCGATATAATGAGTAGTATCAATGAAGTTGGGGAAGAAGTGGCCTTGTTTGCAGTATTAGAGCACATTCCATTGGGAGCAGTCATATCGGTAATCGCTATTCTGCTAATCTCAACATTTTTCATCACCTCTGCCGACTCAGCCACCTTTGTACTGGGTATGCAGACAACTGGCGGAAGCCTTTACCCTCCGCAAACAGTGAAGTTTGTGTGGGGGATTATTCAATCCGGTGCTGCCGCTGTATTACTGTGGCAAGGCGGATTGGCAGCATTGCAGACAGCATCCATTATTGCTGCATTTCCATTTACCTTTATCATGATTTTAATCGTTTTTTCCTTAATCAAAGCACTGAGAGAGGAAAGACACGCCATCGATATGAAAAAACGCAAGAGAGAATAGAGAAAAATAAGCCGGTATTCCCTAACCGGGACTCCAATGTAAAAGCAGTCCAATTTCAGCTAAGAAATTGGACTGCTAATTTTATGGATAAAATGATGTGCCCTACTGCCTTCGGATAAAAGGAGATTAAAAACTCCATTCATGACCCTATCTCCCTATACTACAAATTCGCCACATATCCTACATGCAATCCTCCGTGCCTATAGCCTTTTTTACCTTTTTAACGTATAACTCTTCCCTTCTTATTAATTAAAGATGGGATTTTAAAGAAAAAGCAATAGGAAAAGTAGAAAGTTAATGAATTCGCTTGACGGATTTGTCTTAAAGCATAAGTATCCCTCCCCCTCTCGTCTCATCCAGCCATCTTGAAAACGTACACAAGTTTTGTGTGAAGCATGGGATTTACAGTACATGTAGAAGGGTTAGAAAAGTGTATTGACCAATTAATTTCCAAATGCCCTCTAACAGTCAATTCTCACTTAATAAGACGATATAGATCAACCCCAATAGGTTGAATGCAACCATCCTGATGCAGTTTATATAGGCCCATTCGAATGCTGCTTTTTCCAGTCATTTGCTGATCCTTTGAGCTCTTGCCTTCTAATTAGGATGCGAACTTCAACACTAGACCCTTAGATGCAAACCAGCTTGCTTTCTACCTTTCTTTACCTTTTTTACTTTTCGACACATTTCTTTTCAGTTATATAACAGTTCGGTAACATTGCTATATTTCGATCTTCTCTTTGTTATAATAAGTACAAGGTTAAGACAGGTTTCGCTATCAATGAATCCCAAAGGAAGGTGAGCAGGATTAGAAGATTACTCTTCGTTACAGCCATTACCCTACTATTCTTTGCAACTGGCTGTCAAAGTCCAAAATCTGCAGTAGAGGTAATATCCTTTCAGCCCTCTGATTACGAGGTGCTATTCTATTCGAACAGCCCTGATGACGGCGCATTGGAAGATAAGTACAAAGATGCGATCATTGACTTAAAAGCGAAATACCCGGATCAATTCGAAAACATGAAAGCTTTCACTGAAGACATCAGCAATTTGAAGGTTTCCGGTTCCAAGGAGGGCCCTAACCTGCTTATTTTAAAAGATGGCGACACTGTTTCCCATCTAAACGGTGATCAACCCAAACAGGAAATATTAAACCACCTGGAATACACCTTGGAATAGTTGGCAGCCGCTTCAGTCTGCACTAGCAATAAAATGGAATATAAATAATAGCAAGTAAAAACAGCTCAGTTAATTGAAAAGGTATGAGTTGCTTTTACTTGCTATTTTCATACTTATTGAGTTATACGGCGTCATACTATAAGGGATTTTCTGAAAGCTGACGCTCTTTGCGTACTGGGAACCTAAAATAGTCCGTATGTATATTTCAACCTAACCTTCCCTGTGAAAGTCCGGAATACTATCAAAAAGAGCGCATATCCTATGAAATCTAAAAAAGAGAACTGTATATTTACAGTTCTCTTTTTGATTCGTTCTTTTCTTATAGCATATGAATAGGAGTACCCATAGCCACTTCTGCAGCCTCCATGGTAATTTCACCCAAGGTAGGATGCGCATGAATGGTTAAGGCGATATCCTCAGCCGTCATACCAGCCTCAATAGCAAGCCCCAATTCAGAGATCATATCACTCGCATTAGGACCGGCAATTTGAGCGCCGATAACCAGACCGTCATCTTTACGGGTAATGAGTTTCATAAACCCGTCGCTGTTATTCAGAGACAGGGCACGGCCATTGGCAGCAAACGGGAATTTAGCTGCTTTCACATCATAGCCGGCTTCTTTTGCTTCACTTTCTGAATAGCCTACAGAAGCAAGTTCAGGGTCAGTGAACGCTACAAGAGGCATTCCGATATAGTCAATCTCCGACTTCTCTCCGCTGATAGCTTCGGCCGCTACTTTTCCTTCGTAGGAAGCTTTATGAGCAAGTGGAGCACCTGCTACGATATCACCAATAGCATAGATGCCATCTTGGCTTGTACGCCCTTGTTTGTCGACTTTGATTAGACCCTTGTCATCTTTCTCAACGCCTGCCTGCTCGAGACCGATATCCTCTGTATTAGGACGGCGGCCCACAGTAACAAGTACATAATCTGCTTCAACTGTTTCTTCTTTGCCGTTAGCTTCGTAAGAGACTTTTACGCCATTCTCCGACTCTTCCACACCTTTGGCCATTGCTTCGGTGATAATGCTTGCGCCTTTACTCTTAAGACGTTTCTTCACCAATTGTGTCATTTGCTTCTCAAAACCGCCAAGAATGTCTTTGGCACCTTCGAGAATGGTCACCTCTGTACCGAAGTTGGCATATGCAGAACCAAGCTCTGTACCGACATATCCTCCGCCGATGACGACCATTTTCTTCGGAATCTCTTTCAAGTTCAGTGCTCCGGTAGAGTCAAGTACCCGATCAGAGAATTTGAAGCTTGGGATTTCAATTGGAGATGAACCTGTCGCAATGATACAGTTATTGAATTTATAGGTTTGAGAATTTTTCTCGTCCATAATCTTTACTGTTTTATTATCGACAAAGTATACTTCACCTTTTACAATATCCACTTTGTTTCCTTTCAAAAGCCCTTCTACTCCGGAAGTCAGCTTGTTGACGACACTGCCCTTCCACTCCTGGACTTTAGAAAAGTCAACAGATACATTTTCTGTAGTGATGCCAAGTTCCTCATTGCCGTGAGCATGTTCGGTCAGATGACCTGCTTGGATAAGTGCTTTCGAAGGGATACAGCCTACATTCAGACAGACTCCACCAAGAGCTCCCTTATCGACAATAGTCACTTTTTGCCCTAATTGGGCGGCACGGATGGCGGCAACATAACCGCCAGGACCTGCCCCTACTACCAGTGTATCTACCTCAGTTGGGAAATCTCCTACTACCATAATTTTACGCCTCCATCATAATTAGTTGTGGATCATTTAGTAACCGTTTGATCTGATTAAGAGCCATCTGTGCTGTAGCTCCATCAACAATACGATGATCAAAGCTTAAGGATACCGCGAGTACAGGTGCGATAACTACTTCTCCGTCGCGGACGATTGGCTTTTCCGCTATACGGCCGATACCGAGGATAACAGCTTCCGGATAATTCAAGACCGGAGTGAACCATTGTCCGCCTGCAGAGCCAATATTTGTGATGGTATTGGATGCACCTTTCATCTCGTCTGCTGATAGTTTACCACTTCTTGCTTTTTCTGCCAATTCATTAATTTCTTGAGAAATACCGAAGATAGACTTGCGATCAGCGTTTTTTACAACAGGTACAAGCAGGCCTTTATCTGTATCAGCAGCAATACCGATATTATAATAATGCTTATAAACAATCTCATCCGTGTTCTCATCTATCATGGCATTAATAATCGGATATTTTTTAGAAGCAGAAACTAGTGCTTTGGCGACATAAGGCAGGTATGTCAATTTGATTTCCTGCTCGGCAGCCACTGCCTTGAATTTCTTGCGGTGGGCAACAAGTTCAGTAACATCAACCTCATCCATTAAAGTAACATGAGGTGCTTTGGTCTTGGAATTGACCATTGCATTGGCAATAGACTTACGGATACCACTCATTTTCTCACGGGTTTCTGGATATTCTTCACCGGCAGCCGGTACACTTGTTTGTGTTGTTTCTTTTTCTGGTTTCTCCTCATCAGTAGCTGGTTGTGTACCCTGGTCTCCATTCAGGTAGTTGTCAACATCTTCTTTCAGCACGCGGCCATTTTTTCCGGAACCGTCCACCTTGCTGATGTTCACATCATTGTCTCTCGCATATTTTCTTACTGAAGGCATGGCGATTACGCGTTTTCCTTCATTATCACTTGAGTCAGCTGCTGGCTGTGACTCTTCTTTTTCTTCTTTTTCCTCTGTAGAGTCCGTTTCAGGAGTCTCATCTTTGGCTTCCTCTTCGGAAGAATCATCGTCTTCATAACCTTCTGCGTCAAAGGTTATAAGAGTATCTCCAACTACAGCAACTGATCCTTCTTCTACAAAGATTTTCTTAACGGTGCCATCTACTGGTGAAGGGATTTCCACAACGGATTTGTCATTCTGCACCTCACACAGAACATCCTCATCCGTAACATTGTCCCCTTCTTTTACAAACCATTTGACGATTTCACCTTCATGGATACCTTCACCGATATCTGGTAATTTAAATTCATATGCCATTGTTACTACCTCCGATCATTATTTTAGAAATTCATTACACTGTTGACTTTATCAATGACGTCATTATGATTAGGCAGCCATACTTCTTCAGCATCTGAGAATGCATAAACTGTATCTGGTGCAGCTACACGCAGGATTGGCGCTTCTAAGTGGAGGATTGCTCGCTCTTGGATTTCCGAAATCACTCGAGCCCCTACACCAGCCTGGCGTTGTGCTTCTTGAACCATCACTACACGGTTTGTCTTTTTAACAGATTCGACGATCGTATCAATGTCGATTGGAGATACGGTTCTCAGGTCGATCACTTCAGCACTGATACCGTCTTTTTCCAATTCTTCTGCAGCTTTTAGGGATGTGTGGACCATTGCACCATAAGCAATCAGTGTTACGTCAGTTCCCTCCCGTTTTACATCTGCTTTGTCTAATTCCACCGTGTAATCTTCTTCAGGAACTTCGCCACGGAAAGAACGGTAAAGTTTCATATGCTCCAGGAATACAACAGGATCATTATTTCGGATAGAGGAAATCAACAATCCTTTTGCTTCGTATGGTGTTGAAGGGATGACCACCCGGATACCCGGCTGTTGAGCAATTAGGCCTTCCAGTGAATCAGCATGGAGTTCAGGGGTATGAACACCGCCACCGAATGGCGCACGTACTGTTATTGGCATATTATAGGCGCCGCCTGTGCGGTAGCGCATACGTGCCATCTGCCCGTTAATGGAATCCATCACTTCATATACAAAGCCGAAGAATTGGATTTCCGGTACTGGACGGAAACCTTGTGTGGCAAGACCAATAGATAAACCGCCGATACCTGACTCCGCAAGCGGTGTGTCAAACACGCGATCTTCACCGAATTCATCCTGCAACCCTTCTGTTGCACGGAATACGCCGCCATTTTGACCGACATCCTCACCGAATACCAGCACATTCTCATCGTTTTTCAGTTCTGTGCGCATTGCATCAGTGATTGCTTGAATCATTGTCATTTGTGCCATGATTTACTTCGACTCCTTTTCTTTATATTCTTCCAGTTGCTCTTGGAGATTCACAGGAAGCTCTTCGTGCATGTTGGAAATGAAATCTGTCACTTTTTGTTTTGGATATTGATCCGCTTCTTTAATAGCTTTCTTAATATCCTCTTTAGCTTCTTCTATTACTTTATTCTCTTCATCTTCGGACCACAGATCCTTGCTTTCCAGAAACTTGCGGAAGCGTACGAGTGGATCCTTCTTCTCCCATTCATTATCCAGTTCCTCTGTACGATAACGGGTTGGATCGTCACCTGACATAGTATGTGGGCCGTAACGATAAGTCAGTGTCTCAATGAGCATCGGGCCGTCACCATTGATCGCGCGGTCACGTGCATTTTTGGTTACAGCATAAACGGCAAGGATATCCATACCATCCACCTGGATGCCTTCGATACCGGCGGCTACAGCCTTCTGTGCCAATGTTTTAGCATTAGTCTGCTTTTCTACAGGTACAGAGATGGCAAAATAGTTATTCTGAATAAAGAAGATGGCCGGTGCTTTATAGGCGCCTGCAAAGTTGATGCCTTCATAGAAATCGCCTTGAGAAGTTCCACCGTCACCTGTGTAAGTTACTGCTACTGCCTGTTTTCCGCGTTTCTTAATGCCCAATGCCACGCCGGCTGTCTGAACATATTGAGCTCCAATGATAATCTGAGGGCTAAGTGCATTGACTCCTTCAGGCATCTGATTACCGTGGAAGTGCCCTTTGGAGAATAAGAAAGCTTGGTACAGTGGCAGCCCCTGCCAGATAAGCTGTGGAACATCACGGTAACCAGGGAGGATGAAATCATCTTTTTCCAGTGCGAACTGGCTTCCGAGCTGTGAAGCTTCCTGTCCTGCAGTAGGGGCATAAAATCCTAAGCGACCTTGACGGTTCAAGGCGATGGAGCGCTGGTCAAGCACACGAGTATAAACCATTCTCCGCATTAATTCTTTTAATTCATCATCCGAAAGATCAGGCATGTCTTCCTGGTTTACTATTTCTCCATTTTCATTAAGAATCTGGAACATTTCGAACTGACTTTCAACACTTTCAAGTACGTGTTTCAAAATAGTTCACCTCTTCCTTTCTTATATCCATTAATATTGTTATCTTTACTATCCTTCCCAAATCAGAAAAAAATCGTACCTATTTCCTCTAAACCATGTACCCTGTTTTGTTTTTCATTAATCCATATCATACAGAAAATCGCCAAACTGTTACATAATTTCTCCGACAATTACTGGTACAATTTTTAATCTGTTTTCATATTAGCCCAAACACGAATCACTGGTCAATGGTTTTGCCTACAAAATTTATTTTATGTTTTATATAACACCCTTTTAATTTCGTTTAAAATTAACCAAAAGGCTGTTATAGTATAATTCGATTTCTGTATTATTCTTATCACCGATAACTCTTCAAAAATATTATGCTTACAGTAAATAACTGTTTTCAACTGTATCAATGATTCCCTATATACCCTACAAACGAACAAGTACTTTTAGCGACATGCGATTTTATACAACGTATCGCAAAACATGGAAACTAGACCTGGCCGTTCCTGCTTACAGATTGGAAAAAGCGGAAAAGTTTTGATCTTTCCTAATCACACAAAAAGAACCATATCCTTTTTGATATGGCTCTTCATCCAAGTGATTATTACTCCTCTGCTGAGGCGCTCTCTTTATCGGTTTCCCCGGTGGAATTCTCTTCATAAGCTACGTTCATACCGGCGCTATCGTAAAATTCCTGTTTTAATGCATTATACTCGACAGTTTCATTATTAAACTGTTCGTTGGCTTGCAGGACCCGTTCGTAACTTTCATTTACAGTATGAATGTGATCCGTCAATTTATCCTGCTCCAGATTTTCTGTACTAAGCATCCGGTAGAGTTCCCTCTCAAGTTCCAAAGACTCCTTATACGCCTCATACAAAGTATCATAGGCAGCATATCGATCATCCATAACATCGTACATTTCCTGTGCTGCAGCTTGTACTTCCTCTTCTTCAAGTTCTTCCAATAGTGGCTCTATTTCTTTAAATTCTTCTTTGGAGTCCTCAATGCTGTCTTTCTCAATCTCTATCTTTTCTTCCCGTTCATCGATCACTTCGATAGCCTGTTCAGATACTTCCTGAATCTTCTCCAATTCATCCATACCCATATCGGCTATCTGGTTGTAAAGCTCCTGTTCCCGCTTTTCCAGCTCCGTAATTTCAGTCTGCTGCTCTTCAAATCCCTTTTCTAGAGTAACTGCCTCTTCCAGATGGTTATGTATCTGCATTTCGGCCGACTCACTATTGCAAGCAGTCAAAGATACAGAAAGCCCGATCGTTAAAAGAACTTTTTTCCATGCCATCCCGTTTATTCCCCCGATTCTCTGTTGTTTGGGTCTTAGTATAACACAAAATATCGGATAAATATTCCAATAGCTAGCAGGGCCCCTGGATTAATTGCTTTTTCTGCTATTCAAGCCTCTGGTATGATAATATATTATAATGAGCAAAAATGAAGGAGTGACCAAGATGATAACCATGAAAGATATTGTCCGGGAAGGACATCCTGCCTTGACAAAGGTATCTCAAGAAGTAGATATCCCCTTAAGCCATGAAGATAAAGCTCTCCTAGAAGAAATGATTCAGTTCCTGAAGAATAGCCAGAATGAAGAAGTGGCCGCAAAATACAACCTGCGGGCAGGAGTCGGAATCGCCGCTCCACAGCTGGGTATCAACAAAAAATTGATGGCCATTCACTTTGAGGACGAAAATGGCAAATTATACAGCTATGGACTAGCAAATCCGAAAATTGTCAGCCACTCTGTAGGCAAGGCGTATCTGGCCGGTGGAGAAGGATGCCTTTCCGTGGATCGACAAGTGGAAGGGTATGTCCCCCGCCATGCTCGCATTACCCTAAAAGCAACTGATATGGACAATAACCCAGTGAATCTGCGTTTGAAAGGTTATCCATCCATTGTATTCCAGCATGAAGTTGACCATTTGAATGGGATTATGTTTTATGACCATATCAACAAAGACGATCCATTTGAAGTACCCGACAATGCCCGGCCTATTGAATAAAGAACTTCAGTCAGTCTCTTAATAGAGGCTGCTTTTTTATTTTCCTTCTGAGGTTTGTGAATAAGTTTTGCCATGCAGTTAAAAATATACGTACTATAAGAAAGCGACGCAGATATATTAATTTTTTCCAGTAAATAATGGTTTTCTGTTTCAATATTCCTTTCCTCGTACTATACTATAGTTAAGAGGGATTGGGTCGGTAGAACGTTTTTGTTGCTTTTCTTAATATGTGAAAGGGGATGTGTGTCCACATGTTAAAACGCCTGAGAGAAAAGCTTAAAAAACGCTGGAAGGATTTTTTGGGCCAAGGGCGTGTACCTACAACATATAACAAGGACTATTATTAATGCAGCCATCTCAGAATATTGATGGATAGAATCACGGAAATGATCACGTACGGAACGAATGCATTTGCAATTAAACATCGAACTTAGACTGGACCAGCGGAAGGCACAGTCTTAATATATTGATACAGATATGACCGAAGGAGAGATGAAATGATTTACAAAGTTTTATACCAAGAACTTCCGGAAGAGGTTCCGGTTCGCGAACGCACTAAAAGTGTGTATGTAGAAGCTGAAACCATCCGTGAGGTACGCACCAAGTTAAGTGAAAGACAATATAACATCGAGTATATCCATGAATTGGATGAAGCCCATCTAGAATTTGAAAAACAATCCGGCAATTTCGAGTTGGAGAATGTATAACCAATGAAATTTGTAAAAAATGACCAAACAGCTGTATTCGCATTAGGTGGATTGGGTGAAATCGGGAAAAACACGTACGGCGTGCAATTCCAGGATGAAATCATCCTGATCGATGCAGGGATCAAGTTCCCTGAAGATGAATTGCTCGGAATTGATTACGTCATTCCCGACTATACCTACCTAGTGCAGAATCAAGATAAAATCAAGGGGTTATTCATCACGCACGGCCATGAGGACCACATTGGGGGGATTCCTTATCTCCTGCGTGAGATCAATGTTCCTATCTATGCCGGGAAATTAGCAATGGGACTTATTAGAAACAAACTCGATGAGCACGGCCTATTAAGAAATGCAAAAATGAATACTATTCAAGAAGACGATGTTATTAAATTCCGTAAAACTTCCGTAAGCTTTTTCCGTACTACCCACAGTATTCCGGACTCATTTGGAATCGTTGTGAAGACACCACCAGGGAACGTCGTTCATACTGGTGACTTCAAATTTGATTTCACTCCGGTGGGAGAAGCTGCAAACCTGACTAAAATGGCTGAAATCGGCAAAGAAGGCGTTCTCTGCCTCCTATCCGACAGTACCAACAGTGAAGTGCCAGGTTTTACAATGTCCGAAAAGGTTGTAGGGGAAAGTATCAACGAAACCTTTGACCGGGTGGATGGCAGATTGATCTTTGCTACATTTGCCTCCAATATTTACCGATTGCAGCAGGTTGTGGAAGGTGCAGTCAAACACAACAGAAAAGTCGCTGTGTTTGGCCGAAGCATGGAATCGGCCATTAAGATTGGACAAGAACTTGGGTATATTCAAGCACCTAAAAATACTTTCATTGAAGGAAACCAGATCAACCGTTTCCCTGCCAATGAAATTACAATCCTTTGTACCGGTTCCCAAGGTGAAGCAATGGCCGCCCTCTCCCGCATTGCAAATGGAACACACAGACAAATTCAAATCATACCGGGAGACACTGTTGTATTTTCTTCTTCTCCAATCCCTGGGAATACCATCAGTGTGAGCAGAACCATTGATAAATTGTATCGTGCAGGCGCCGATGTCGTGCATGGAAAATTGAGCAACATCCACACATCCGGCCACGGCAGCCAGGAGGAGCAGAAATTGATGCTCCGTCTGATGAAGCCTAAATACTTTATGCCGATTCACGGTGAGTACCGGATGCTCAAAGAGCACGAAAAGCTCGCAGCAATGTGCGACATTGACCCGGATAACTCCTTTATTATGGATAATGGTGATGTACTTGCCCTTGGTAAAGACAATGCAGGTGTCACCGGGAAAATTCCATCCGGTTCCATCTACGTAGATGGAAGAGGAATTGGCGATATCGGCAATATTGTGCTGCGTGACCGCCGCATTCTCTCCGAAGAAGGGCTTGTTATCGTAGTAGTAAGCATTAATATGAAAGAGTTCAAAATCGCTTCCGGTCCGGATATCATCTCCCGCGGGTTTGTGTATATGCGGGAATCCGAAGATCTCATCAAAGAGGCGCAGAAACTGGTTTCTTCTCATTTGGACAAAGTTATGGAAAGAAGGACTACTCAGTGGTCTGAGATTAAGAACCAGATCACAGATACGATTGCTCCATTCCTGTATGAAAAGACGAAACGCCGGCCAATGGTGCTTCCAATCATCATGGAGGTATAAGCGGAATCAAAAAGACCTTGCCCAATCATAGGCAAGGTCTTTATATATATGTTAATCATCATCAATGACCAGATTTTTTTCAAAGCGTGAAATGTCTTTATCCGCGCCAATAACTATTAAAATATCTTCATGATTCAATGCGTCTTCCGCACTGGGGGATACGTTGATCTCCTCCCCTTCCTTGATTGCGACAACGTTACAACCGTAATTGGCCCGGATGTCCAATTCGGTCAAGGAACGGCCAGCCATCTTCTTCCCGACCTTAACCTCGACGATACTATGATCATCGGAGAGTTCCAGATAGTCGAGGATGTTATTAGATATAATGTGGTGGGCAATCCTCCTCCCCATATCCCTTTCTGGATGCACGACCTGATCTACACCAATCTTATTTAAAATCTTTTCATGATAATCATTTTGGGCCTTTACTGTAATCTTTTTAATCCCCAAATCTGTAAGAATTACGGCAGCCAGGATACTTGCCTGGATGTTTTCTCCGATGGCTACAATCACATGGTCTATATTCTTTATACCGATTTCTTTTAATGCCGTTTCATCTGTAGAATCGGCAATCACCGCGTGGGAAGCGATATTCTTATACTCGTTAACTTTTTCTTCATCTGTATCGATGGCCAGAACGCTCATTCCTTCTTCACTCAATTCCGTGCAGATGCTGCCTCCGAAGCGCCCCAGCCCAATTACCGCAAATTCCTGTTTCATTGTACTTCCCCCATCACTCTGAATGTAGTATATACATAATACATGAAGCTATCCATATAAGGCAAGCACGTCATACAGACCGGACAGGAAGCAATAGTCACCGGAATACTCACTTTAAGATAAAAAACCCCTGCCTATAGGGCAGAAGTTTATAATCTTCACCTTCTTCATCTCCTATGACCCCAAACGCTCCATCCTTCTTCTAAGCAATGAGAGCCCTCCCCCGCCGGATTGATGATGTCTTAACCTGCCTTCAGTATCAAATAAATAGTAGGCGGGAACATGACGTACCCTAAATATCTTGGATAGCCGATCCTCATCATCTACGGCAACCGGCTGGAACAATTCGTGTTCTTCAACCAACCGGCGAATTTCTTCCTTTTTCATGTCTTCAGTTGACAAAGGTGTATGAACAGCTATAAACTGCCAGTCACCTTCATATAAGTCCCGGAGCTCGTTCAATTTAGGCATATCTCTTTTACATAACTCACAGCTGATGGACCAAAAATGGATAAGTATCGGCTTGCCGATCAGCTCCTCTCTCGTTATGCCTCCGCTGTTGATCCAGGCGGTCGCCCCTTCGAGTTCTGGCAGCAATGACCTCAGTTTCATATGTTGTTCCCCCCATTAACAGGATAAGTTTACAGCTCTTCTATCCTATTCAGTTGATGGCAGGATGTGTTTGTTCCATAATAAAAAGGCTTTCTGTTATATGAAAGCCTTCTTATTATCTCATCATGATAATTTGTCGCTTACTGCTTGGGTAATTTCTTGTGCATCCATTCCATGAGCATTTACTACCGGACCTGCAATAATTGTATCAGACATGCCCATTACATCCTTATCCTGGCCGGATATGATACAGCAGTCACAGTAGGCAGCATCTTCCGCAGATCTCAGATCCACTACTTCATGCCCCATTTCCATCAAAGCTTCTTTCACATCCGTCATGGTGCCTTCCACGCCTATACGCGCCATTGTCGTGCCTCCTCTATATATGAAAAAATTTACATATATAGTTTCTGCAGCTGCAGGAAAGATATACACTTATTCGGAAAGACGCTGTACCATGGAATACACTGTTTTTACACCGGCCTGGAGGGCAGCTTCATCTGGATTCAATTTGGATGAGTGGAGTCCATAATCGGACTCCACCCCGAGCCAAAACATGAATCCCGGAATTTCTTTGAGCATGTAACCGAAATCCTCACCAGTCATCGCAGCATTTGCCCGCTGGAATTCAAGTCCGGCCTCTATCACAGTTTCTTGGAACAATGCGGCCAATTCATGGTCATTATATACCTGATAATAATTGGCCCCGTAATCAACTTCAATAGTGCAGTCATGGCTTAATTCAAAACCACTGATCAGCCTCTCCAATTTCTCCTTTACGATATGTATGGAGGATGGATCAAGCGTACGAATAGTGCCTTCTAATCTTGCTGTTTCAGCTATAGCATTCTGCACAAAGCCGCTTTCCATCTTACCGATAGTGACCACAGCACTTTCTACAGGATCAATGCCACGGGAGACAATCTGCTGCATTTGCACAATAAAGCTGCTGGCAGCCACCGTCATATCCTTCGTCAAATGCGGGTATGCGGCATGCCCTCCCTGCCCTTTAAAGTCTAGAAAAAGCTCGCTCGTATTGGCAAAGAGCAATCCTTCTTTACAGGATACCGTACCTGTCGGAAGCTCCGGGGAGATATGGAGTGCAAAAATAACATCCGGCTTCCACTGACGGAATTCATCTGATTCCAACATAGGAAGAGCACCGCCCGGCCCCTCTTCCGCCGGCTGGAATATGAAGACGACATTATCCGCTACCGGCTGATCTATAACAGATTTTAATGCGCCTAAAGCAATCGTCATATGAAAATCATGCCCGCACGCATGCATTTTCCCTGCATGAGAAGATTGAAATTCATACCCTGTCTCCTCAGTAATAGGCAAACCATCTATATCGCTCCGAAAACCGATGGTCTGTTTAGGTGAGGTTCCTGCTACGTGAACAAGCACCCCAGTTTTCCATGTACTCACAGACACTCGGTCACTTTTGATTTCATCAATTCTGTCGAGCAGATACTTCTGGGTTTTCACTTCCTCAAACCCCAATTCAGGAATTTGGTGCAGTGCTCTTCTGATTTTCTTTAATTGTACTCCATCCATAGCCATCACACTTAGTCGTTCAGTTTTCTGAGTTCCTGCTTGATCTCAGTCTTTGACTTCGTATTTTCATCCAATTCTTTCAATACTTTTGCCGGTGTTCCACCGACCAAGGTATTTGGCTCTACATCCTTTGTAACTATTGCACCTGCAGCTACTACAGCTCCTTTTCCAATGGTCACCCCTTCAAGGACAACAACATTTGCACCGATGACTACATCATCTTCTACAACTACCGGCTTAGCCGATGGCGGCTCGATGACACCAGCAAGTACTGAACCCGCTCCAATATGGCAATTCTTACCTACAGTGGCACGTCCTCCCAGCACTGCGTTCATATCGATCATTGTCCCCTCACCGACAACGGAACCAATATTAATCATGGCACCCATCATAATGACACTGCCATCACCGATTTCTACTTGGTCGCGGATGACAGCACCCGGCTCAATTCTTGCATTAATATTTTTCATATCAAGTAATGGGATAGCAGAGTTTCTGCGGTCATTCTCAATTACATAATCTGTAATAATCCCTTGATTGGATTCCAATAATGGCTGAATGTCCTTCCACTCACCGAAAAGGACTCCGCTCTTCTTCTCGGTGAAAGCCTGTACATTTTCTGTGCTTGGCAGTGTATCCAGGTCTTCCCCTTTCACATAAACTTTTACTGGTGTGCTTTTTTCACTATTTGAGATAAAGCTGATAATTTCATTTGCATCCATCATCTTCACAGTTGTATCCTCCTCTGAATTTCTTATGTCCTACTTTATCAGACTAAAATATCCCCTGCAATCAGAAAATCCTGGCTTCTTGGAAGGAATGGCTCTCGATACCACAACTTCCACCCTACTCTCATACGAAAACACTGATCATCAAAAAGAAAGTGCCTTGTCGATAAAGCAAAGGCACTTTCTCTATTCATTGGAATTTGGCAGTATAGATATCTTTTTTCAATTCTTTTAGTACGGCCCTTCTTGTAAGGATGCCGGCAAAGTATCCTTCCTCATCCTGAACACATACAAACGCATGGTCGATCAGCACTTCCAGCCCCTCGAGAATGCTCGTGTCTTTCGATAGGCAAGGAATATCTTCGTTCATTACTTCCTTCACCCGTATATCGGACAACTTTTCAAATTCTATATGTTCCAGTCCCAGAATTTCATTCAAAATTACTGTTTTTCCTATAGTTCCAACAAGCTTGTAAGAACTGTCCAGTACTGGTACTGCGGCATAGCCGGATTTCACCAAAACCAGCAAAGCATGTTCGAGTGGATTATTCACTTGCACATGGGCGACCTTCTCTGATGAAATCATTAAATCACCTACTGTCCCCCGCTTATCCGTCAATTGATTCTTTTCTTTAACACTCAATGCCATCAAGCCCCCTTTACGTTGTGCCGTCTCCCCTGTATATTTACTTGTTAACGTTCGACCATCTCTCTTTATATTTTACCATAGATACTACCAGGAAACATCTGAAAGCAGAAGATTGGCAGCTAATGGAGAGCTGGTATAACATGAGCATATAGTCATATAGTGTGGAAGTGGACCAAATGAGTCATCTTCCAATCCAGGAGAATATGGCCAGAAATCTTGTATAAGCTTTTAAAGAATTCGCAGTTTCGTCCAGGATGGGAAATCCTGCTGTACATGTGCGATCCAATAGCGAAACTACAAATGAATCAACCTGCAATTTCCCGGCAACTAAAATATTTGGAACAGATTCATCAATAAGAAAAAGGGAAAGGACAAAACTATATCCCTGCAACTAGGACGGAATATGCCGAACAGACTGGAGCAGACTATGCCTTATCCGCTATATAAAGAGGAGGATTACCAATGAGCCACCATCATGATCATCCAACAACTAACAATAGCAGGGTACTGTTGTGGAGTTTCTTATTTATTTTCATCTTTATGGTTGTAGAGATAATTGGCGGGTTGCTTACAAACAGCCTTGCCCTATTGTCAGATGCTGGGCATATGCTGAGTGATGCAGCGGCATTGGGTCTCAGCCTCCTAGCGTTCAAAATAGGCGAAAAAAGTGCAACCACTAGTAAAACATACGGATACAGACGCTTTGAAATAGTTGCTGCTTTTATCAACGGAATAACCTTAATAGCTATTGCATTATTTATTTTCTATGAAGCAATCCAACGGTTCATCGCTCCGCCTGAGGTCAGTGGAGGGATGATAATCATAGCTGTGATCGGCCTTGCAGTAAATATTATTGTTGCTTTCATGCTGATGCGGGGGAATTCTAAGGAAAATTTGAATATCCGCAGCGCGCTCCTCCACGTTTTCGCCGATCTGGCCGGTTCCATCGGTGCTATTATTGCTGGACTGTTCATCTTATTATTCGGTTGGAATATCGCCGATCCGATAGCCAGTGTCTTGGTAGCCACCCTGATCCTCATCTCCGGATACAGGGTGACAAGGGATGCTTTGCATATTCTGATGGAAGGAAAGCCGGAAGAATTGGATATGGACCAGTTAAAAGCAGAACTATCCCAGCTTAATGGTGTAGATGAGGTTCACGATCTTCATATTTGGTCCATTACTTCGGAATTCCCTTCCCTAAGCTGCCATCTGGTCGTAGAAAGCCATACAGATCGCGACGCTCTCTTGCATAGAGCAACCAGATTGCTTGAAAAGAAGTTTAACGTCACCCATTCCACCATTCAAATGGAAGGCCGGGGCACCCGGCCACATAGAGAATGCGATACATGTAGGTAAGTACTAGTTTAGCTAGTATATAGGAGGTTAGCTTCCCTTGGCATCTTATAAATACAGTAAGATAGAAGAAAAAGTAAATGCCTGGACTCATGGAATAGGTGCTGTCCTAAGTATGGCTGCACTCGTTGCACTTGTTGCCGTATCTTTACAAACCGGGAACTTTTGGCTGGTTGTCTCTGTTTCTATTTTCGGAGCCACCATGTTTTTAATGTATCTTGCTTCCACAATCGTCCATGCACTCCCAGAGGGAAAATGGAAAGATTTATTTCAAATATTTGACCATGCTGCGATTTATTTATTCATTGCAGGTAGTTACACCCCATTTTTACTGGTTCATCTTCGTGTAGATACTTCCATTGGCTGGATTCTGTTCGGGATTGTATGGGGAGTAGCACTTATCGGCATTTTTTTTAAAGTGTTCTTTGTTAAACGTTTCCTCATCCTGTCCACGCTGTTTTATGTCTTTATGGGATGGCTAATTATTTTTGCATGGGGTCCCTTGTCCGCTTCCATGCATGAAAATGGAATGAGGCTTCTAATGCTCGGCGGTGTGTTCTATACGGTAGGATCTATATTCTATATGTGGCGCATTTTCCCTCATCACCATGCTGTCTGGCATTTATTTGTGATTATTGGGTCTGCCTTTCATTTCCTTGCTGTATTCCTCTATGTGATATAATATTAATTACTCTTTCTGGAAGTGCCATTCCATCATCCAGAGAGTTTTTTTCATGCTATAATTTCCTTTATCAAAATATCATAAGGTGTTGAAAGGTTTGACGAAATTGACAAGACGTTCATTTATCAAAAAAGCACTAGGGAGCCTTCTGGCTTTGGCTGGCTTTGGCGGGGGGGCATACTATTATGCCCGGGAAGTGGAACCCTACATGCTTCAAGTTATTGAAGAGAATATATCTCTAGCGAATATCCCCTCCGCTTTTGAGCATTTCCGCATCATCCAGTTTACAGATACACATATTGGTTTTCATTATGATCTCCGGCAATTTCAAACATTAGTTAAGGAGATCAATAACCTGAATCCTGATTTGATTGTTTTTACCGGTGATTTGGTGGATGAGCCGAATCGTTATTCTTGGGAAGAAGGTCTAACTGATGCTTTAAGCATGCTGAAAGCACCATTTGGGAAATTCTGGGTATACGGTAATCATGATCATGGAGGATATGGCACGGAAAAACTTGCAGAAGTGATGGAATCTGCAGGCTTTACCCTACTGCAGAACAGTCACACTGTGATTGAAAAAGATACAGATCGTTTTATCCTGGCAGGAATCGATGATGCCATCCTGGGCAGGCCGGACATCCGTGAATCGTTATCCCGGGTAAATCCCGATCTTTTAACCATCATGCTTGCACATGAACCTGATGTTGCGGATGCCGTAGCAGAATTCCCTGTCGATATTCAACTATCCGGGCATAGCCACGGGGGACAGGTCCAACTGCCATTCATTGGGCATTTGTATACACCATCGCTAGCCGAAAAGTATGTGGAGGGAAAGTATAATTTCCATTCAAATCGGCTCTCTTTGTATGTAAGCCGTGGAATCGGAACTACAAGGCTCCCCTACCGGTTTCTATGCAAGCCTGAGATACAGGTGTATACACTTAACAGCCGTGATACCTCCAAATTGTCATAGATTAGTCAATTAATGAAGCTGTGCGGATGGTATAATAAGTCTAGATTAAAACGCTACTGAAGAAAGGATGGCCAATGAATGAGAAAGAAATCAGGTTTATGGATGACCGTCCTTATTATTCTTCTCGTTGCCTGCGGGGGAGATATTGAAACAAATATGTCAGAGGACGTTAAAGATTTTGAATTCACCACCCAAGACAATGAAACACTTAGCTTGGAAGATTTGGAGGGTGAATGGTGGATTGCAGACTTCATGTTTACAAGCTGCACCACCGTATGTCTGCCCATGACCTCCAACATGGCTCTTCTCCAATCCAAAATGGAGGAAGAGAATATAGATGCACAGTTGGTTTCTTTTACGGTAGACCCTGAGCATGATACTCCCGAGGTGCTGAAGGATTATGCAGAAAGCTATGATGCTGATCTGGATAATTGGTCTTTCCTGACAGGCTATGATTTCGAAACGATAAAGGAGTTATCGGTCACATCATTCCGTTCACTTGTCGTTGAAGCACAGCCTGGGACAGATCAAGTAACCCATGGAACAAAGTTTTTCCTCATTAACCCCGATGGAGAAGTCATCAAACAGTATGATGGTGTATCAAAAAGTGAAATGGATGTAATTATTGAAGATCTGAAAGCTGTCATGTAATCTGAATAACAGTCACACGTAGTTGCAAAGGAGTCGGATGATGAAGAAATGGTGGATTTTTTCTGGAATACTTATCGTTATAGGGGCAGCCTTCTTGATCCCCGCAAATACTCAACCATCCGATGATACAAGAATCATTTTGGAGCATGAACAACATACATACATCGCACCTGTATGTTTCGAAGAGGCCCAGCCCTCCAATTGGATTTCCGAAGATACATTGGAGAGAGCGGAGGACTTGGACTACCCCCCAAATGATACGTGCACCGAGGAGGCACTCGCTGGTGTTAAAGATCCGTTTTTCATTAGCCTCTTGAAAGATGTTGGAATTATGGATAAGAAATGGGATAACTGGTAGACGACAAAACCCAGCCTCTATGGCATTCCCCTCTTTAGCAGACAGATGGAAAAACAAACCCTGTTTGCTTGGGGGGATTTTCGTATTCAACTTCACTTGTCCTCCCCCCTTCTTTAAAACGGAACCATCCGTCTCCATATGAATAGCAATAGGAAACCTTTATTAGTTTTATAATTTTCAGCGTTTCATTTACAGGCTTAGCCCAAGCAGGGCAGGTTTTTCTTCCTGGTTTTAAACGTTTTCACTTCCTTATCTTGCACTTCAGCATCCATTAAGGTAGGATAGAAGGAAAATAAAAGATAAAAGAAAGGAGGCAGAAAACATGCAGCAGGAAATACCGACAAACGAGATTGCTAAAGCATTATACACTATTAATCGCCATGCCAAGACGGCCCCTGAACCTAAACATTTGTACGATATAAAAAAAGAAGCAATCAACCGTCTTCTGAAGGAAAAGAAAGCAGATAAAATTGGCCTGCATTTCTCCGATCATCCCAAGTACAGTAATCAGCATTCCACTCTCCTGGTCAAAGTGGCTGATTATTATTTCCACATTCCTCCAACGAAAGAGGACTTCAAGGAACTGGAGCATCTGGGCACACTGGATCACAATTACCGTAATCCTCAAGCCAGAATGTCTCTCTCCCAAGCTAAGAAAACCATTTATCAGTATATCGGCTGGAAACCGAGAAAAGGAAACCAGACACAGCAGCGGAGAAACTATTCCTCTTCTTATTTCACTCCGTCCTCCCTGGGAAAAATGGAATGGCCGCCAACCAAGCCGCATCGAAACTTCTGATTATTTAGTAATCACATAGAAGATTGTCCATGTTTCACTTAGTCTCCAATAAGGAATAGGATTACTAAAGGAGGCTGAGAAAAATGGAACATTTGAAGGTCTTTATGAATGAATTGGAAAAGTTTGCCCAACAGACACATAGTCTGAAAGATCAATTTGAAAAGTTGTCGGATTCGGAGAAAGAGTTAGTGATGAAAGCAGCTCCTCACAGTATAAAAGAACCACAGGAATATTATACACCAGTATACAAATGGTTAGAAAATTTGCAGAACAACCTCCGCGGGGATACACAAGTTTAATAGTTTCAGGTAGGTGAGCTGTCCGTACCATCGGACGGCTTTTTTAGCCTCTTCTTAACAACCACTATCAGTTTTTCGCAAAGAGGAGACGGTAAAAATTTACGATGACTAGTCCAGCCCCAAAAACAGTGAATGCCTGCAAGCAAACTTTCAATACATCTACCAGTACTTCATCACCAGACCACAAAGCAATTAACAACCCCCCTGCCAATATGCTAAGGCTGGACACCATATAACATAATGCATTCGTATACTTTTTCCAAACCATCCAGTGAACCACAGGCTCTGCTGCCTTATAAACGACCAGAATACATATGATTAGAACTGCAAACAGGATATACTCGGTTTTTAAGTCTTCCGACAGCAGAGCTGTCCGGTCCATGAGTTCATCCAGCACTGCTCCCCCTCCTCCCTTCCACTTCTTCACCATTATCAACAAAATATCCGGTATATATACCGGATGATACTCAAGTTGTAGAATTTTCTGCTATAATCCAAATAGGTTAGTTTAGAGAGGGGGATACCGTGAACAAGGCTTTCTTATTGATTATTTTGGGTGCAGCGTTATGGGGGACGATCGGCTGGTATGTAAAACATCTGTATGATTTTGGTTTTACTCCAATGGAGGTGGTTACCTTAAGAGTATGGTCCTCCGCAATTATGCTTGGGGGCTATCTGTTGATCCTGTCACCAGAAAATCTGAAATTGAAACACCCTGCCGACATCAAGTACTTTCTAGGAACAGGGATTCTGAGCATCATCTTTTTCAACTACTGTATGTTTACAGCAATTGAACTCTCCACAATCCCGGTGGCCACCGCCCTGCTTTACACAGCACCGGCATTTGTTACGATTCTTTCATTTATGCTCTTTAAAGAGCCACTGACAAAGGTTAAATTGGCTGCATTGCTCATCACTCTGACGGGAGTCTGTTTGGTAGTGGGACTGTTGCCTTGGAACTTGGAAGCCGTACAGCTCGGCAGTATTTTATTTGGTCTGGGCTCGGGGCTAGGCTACGCATTCTACAGCATTTTCAGTAAATACGCGTTTAAAAAATACTCAAGTTTGAGTATCACCAGTTTTACATTCATCGTAGCTTCTGTTGCCCTCCTGCCATTTTTTCCTTATACAGAAAAAGCCCATCTGCTGACAGATCCTATGGTGCTTTTCTATGCTACAGGACTCGGCTTCCTGCCTACTTCTGTTGCTTATATCATCTATACATATGGTCTTCAGCAAACAGAAGCATCCAAAGCATCAATACTTTCAACCATCGAGCCTGTGGTGGCAACCGGCATTGGAATATTTGTCTTTCAGGAGAGCTTTTCACTCATTCAGATGGCTGGTATGGCCATGATCATCGGAGCAGTGGTTTTAATCCAGCTATATGGGGACATTGTTGGGAAGGTGCAATTAAGGCGTAAAAAAACAGGATGATTATCCACTAACCATCCTGTTTCTCCTTTACTAATTCTTCCTGTCTCCTTTCCAGGCGCATCTCTATTTTCGTGATTTCTTTTTTATTTTCCAGTAATTCCTGTTTATTTTGCTGGACAAGCTGCTCGAAATTTAACGATTTAGGTCGCATATGGTACACTCCTTTTATGTTTATATGACTATTATACCTTAAAAAGACAAAATATAACCCGAAATTATTTGAACATTTTATAACATTTTATCTTTTTAGTTTGTTTGGAGGATTGACAAAATGGAACATTTACTGAATGATAACGTAAAAAACATTGAAATCTCAGGTATCCGTAAATTTTTCAACATAGTATCAGAAGAAGAGGGAGTTGTTTCCCTGACCATCGGCCAGCCAGATTTTCATACCCCCAACCATGTAAAACAGGCTGCAGAACAGGCATTGAGGGAAAATAAGACCACCTACACAAATAATGCTGGGATTTTAAAATTGCGGGAAGCCATCTCCAAATTTCAAGAGAGCCGGTATGGACTGACGTATGATGCAGCATCCGAAATCATTGTTACCGTCGGGGCGTCACAGGCGATCGATATAACTTTCCGGACGATCCTTCGTACTGGAGACGAAGTGATTCTTCCTGCACCCATTTATCCGGGATATGAACCATTGATCACATTGGCTGGAGGAAAAGCGGTCCATGTGGATACTGCAGACTACGGCTTTAAACTGACAAAAGATCTTCTGCTTAACAATATTACGGATGAAACGAAATGTGTCGTTCTCCCCTCCCCTTCAAATCCGACCGGTGCCTCTTACTCCGAGGAGGAACTTCGTGACTTGGTGGAAGTGTTGAAAGATAAAGAGATATTCATTCTTGCAGATGAAATCTACAGTGAACTGATTTACGACCAACCGCATGCTTCTATTGCCACATTTCCTGCAGTCAGAGAAAAAACGATTGTCATCAATGGTGTGTCAAAATCCCACTCCATGACCGGCTTCCGCATTGGTTATGCCCTGGCGCCGGAATGGCTGCAGAGCCATATGCTGAAGGTTCATCAATATAATGTATCCTGTGCATCGTCCATCAGCCAGTATGCGGCATTAGAGGCCCTTCTGGCAGGGTCCGACAGTACCAAAGTAATGAGAAATGAATACGAGGAAAGACGCAATTACGTTTATGAGAGGCTCATTGAAATGGGGCTGGAGGTAACCAAACCGAACGGGGCCTTCTACTTTTTCCCTAAGTTCCCTGTAAAAAAAATGACTTCTTTTCAATTAGGATTGGATTTGGTGCAAAAAGGAAGGATTGCTCTGGTGCCCGGCAGCAGTTTCACCTCTGCAGGGGAAGGTTATATGCGACTGTCTTATGCATACAGCATGGACACATTAAGGGAGGGGCTGGACCGGCTGGAGAAGTATCTTCAGACAACTGAATTATATTAGGATGTATGTTTTATTCATCCAGAGATGAAGAAGCACCTAACTTTTTGCTTTTTCATAAAGATTCAGCAGCCGGTCCAGTTCTTGACTTAAGGAGACAGACTCAGGGTTTGTATAACCTTTGGCGTCACCAATTTCAATTAATCTTTTCCTTACTGTTTCTATCTTGAACAACAATGGATCGATGGCAGTCATCAATAGTCTTTGCCTCCTTGGATTCTGTTTCAGATACTTGCCGAAATGCCTGTATGGTAAAGCAGTCGCCCCGCCGGCACTTCAAGTTCGAATGGCTCCTGTTCTTGTGCTACTATTATAATGAATGATGAAGATGGGAAAGGATGACTTTCTTTGACAAAAGAAAATTCTGAATGGGTGGAGTGGGGAAAAGCAATTGTTGTGGCTTTATTGGTAGCATTTATCCTAAGATCCTTTGTTTTCGCCACTTCTATTGTTGAAGGAGAGAGTATGGAGCCTACCTTAGAAGATGGGGAAAGAGTGATATTCAATAAGATCGTATATCTTCTTGATGAGCCTGATCGCGGAGATGTGGTCATTATCGAACGCCCCTCCAAAAACTACGTGAAGCGGATCATTGGCTTGCCAGGAGAGACCATAGAAATCAGGCACAGTGAGTTATATATCAATGGGGAGAGATATGAGCAGACCTTCCTCAACGAGATAGACCTGCAGCGTACAGGCAATATCGGCCAGGTGCACATACCAGAAGGCAGTTATTATGTGATGGGCGATAACAGAGCCATCAGCAAGGACAGCAGGAATGGCCTTGGCTTTATTGAAGAGGAATCGATTATTGGAAAAACCGAAGTCATCATCTACCCCTTCAGCGAATGGGCCGTGACTAGATGAATGAGGTTTACAAAAAGGCCGGAACTTCCGGCCTTTTTCTTTTATTATGCTTCATTGTCAAATAGACAGTATCCTATATTCAGCGCCAAAATGCCAAAGCAAATTGCACCAAAAGCAATCTCCCATATTTCCATATCATTGGCTCCCCTTTCCAAAAGATGTATACCTTCCATTGGAGTCTATATGCTATTTCTTCCCTAATATCATACCAATTTCCTCGTCCTAAATAAAGTATTAATATGTTAAAATATGAAATATGATACCGGGCGGCCACTATATCAGGCAAGCTCCCGGCAGCAGAACGGCTGGAGACATCCAGTAACAAAGCAGGTGAATTCATGCTACATTGCCCCTATTGCGGCGCTAGCGTAAAAACGGATGAACAGTATTGTATACAATGCGGGAGAAAACTCCCTGAAGATATAAATAACCGCTATAGCAGACAACGTAGATTCGGCCGTAGTTGGCTCATTCCGATTGTCATGCTGCTGATTTTATTGGCTTCAAGCAGCACGTATTATATACATCTTCAAAACCAGGAAAGTAAGGCAAAAAACCTTTATACTCGGGGAGAGCAGAGTTTCATGGAGGATGAACTGCATACAGCACGGGACCTGTTCGCGCAGGCTGCTGAACTGCCGGGGGATTTCCATCAAGCGGAAATTTCCCTGGATTTTATGGATATCGCTCTGGATATAGATCATTCTCTAAAGAAAGCGGAAAGCCTCCTGGAAAAAGAGAAACATCAACAGGCATTATCAACATTAAATGAAGCGGAAAATGAACTGAAAAACTTCAATGGTACAGCAGTCAATCATTTGATCGAAAAAATCTCCACCTCACGGGAGTCTATTAAACTTGCTCAATTAGAAAAGCTGCTTAACAGCGAACCCGATATGGAGCAGCTCAAGTCCCTTCTATGGGAATCAGATGAATTATCAGCCGGAGAAGCAGCAGAAATGACTGAATCCATTCGAGAGAAGATTGTTTCCTATACCTTTTCGCATGCAAGTGAACAACTGAACAGTAATCAGTTTAATGATGCTCAGTTTCTGGTGGAAGACGGACTTAAATATGCTCCGGACTCGGAAAAGCTGAAAAGCTTGAAAGCAACCATTGAGAAGGAACAAACAGCCTTTGAAAATGCTCAAGTCCAACGGATAGAACAGGCCGTCAATACTGCCGCTAAGGATGAGCAGCTGAATGAAACTGATGCTGTTGAAATACTGTCCATCGAAGTCAAAGAAGATAATCAGGGCAATTTGATTGTCTCCGGAGAAGTGGAAAGTGTTGCAACCATACCTATCGAAACAATTCAGGCAGAATATACTCTCTCAACACAGGAGGGTACAGTAATCCTCTCCAATGAAGTCTATGTGTATCCGGAAAAGTTATTTCCCGGTGAAGTCGGAAGGTTCGAGTTCACCCATTTTGATACAGGCCAACAGAAAGAAGCACCCGTTGCAGAAATAGATAAAGTCACCTGGTATACGAATGAATAACATGCGGATTTTTTAATGAGGTGAACAAATTATGCGGAGTGGGCGTTTCCTCCCAATATTGATATCAGCATTTATATTTATTGCAGGAATACTGATGTTCCTCGTCCTTCATCAGCAATGGGAAAAGAAAGAAATAGCAGTAAATAATCCAATCATCCAAAAAGTTAATACAGAAAGCCAAAAACTGGATTTAAAATCCATCATTCATGAGTCCGAAAAAAACGTTCTCCAAATAGAAGGCCAGAGTGAAAGCAGCACTAAAACCGGGTCAGGATTCCTTTATAATGAAAGGGGGGATATCATTACCAATGCCCATGTCATCAATGAGGCAGATGTCATTTATGCCCGGACAGCGGATGCCCAGGTTTATCCTGCCGCGGTAGTTGGCTCAAGCGAAGAGATTGATATAGCTGTAATACGAGTGCCCCAGCTTGCCGGGCAGAATTATGCTTCGGTGGAGAAAACGGAAACAGCTGAAATTGGTGATGAAGTAATTGCTCTGGGAAGCCCGCATGGTTTTCAAAGCACGGTAACCCTCGGAATCATCTCCGGTGCAGAGCGTAATTTTTCCGTCGACGGTTATACCTATTCCAATGCCTACCAAATCTCTGCCCCCATCACCCATGGAAACAGCGGCGGGCCTCTAATCAACAGGTATACAGGAGAAGTTATCGGCATTAATTCAGTTGGAACAGCTGATGGCACCATCGGCTTCAGTATTCCCCTGCCAGAAGTCATTGAACAGATTGAGCAGTGGTCTAATGAAGTCCAAAATGACGAGCTAGAATTTGCTCAGCCGGAAGATGTAATAACATCATTACAGCCGGAAAGCATTGTGGAGGACGCTGAATATTTGGTGGATTACTTTCTCGACAGTATCGCCATCCGAGATTATGTCAACGCATATACTCTGCTTGGGAGCTCCCTGCAGATGAAATGGGATTACTCCGACTTTCGCGACAGATATATCCAAATTGTAGATATCAATTACTCGGAAATGTCATCAAACATGACAGAAAATAACAGTATCAGCATGCAAACAGAAATAGAAATTGAGAGTAACCAACCAAATCAGGAGCAGACAAAACATACCACTAACCATTATGAATTCCATATAGGGTATGAAAATGACCAGCTCAAAATACTGGATATAAAAGTGGAGGAAACATAAGCATGTGGAATTCTGCAGCCCTTTAGGACTTCAGTTTTTTGTTATTTGCACAAAAAAATTACGTTTTTTATCTAAATCTGGGCGAATCGTCCATACGCCTTGGCCTTTATTACATATAGTATAACTGTAATGTAAGTAGGAGGTGGATAGAAATGGGATATAACAATTATGGTTTTGGCGGTGTCGGTAACAATGTCGGCGGCATTGGCAACTATGCCTGCGGGTACCCTTATGGAGGATCACACCGCGATTCCTTTGCGTTAATAGTGGTTCTTTTCATTCTTCTAATCATCGTAGGCGCAGCATTCTACTGCTAAACATGAATCACAACGCCCTTCCAGACAGAATCTTTTATTTACTTTTTAACCTAATAAGAAAATCCCGGCCTCTCTCCTAACCCATTGGTGAAAGCCCGAGATTTTCTCGTATGTGGAACTGGTGGAAATGTACTATCTAATATACAAACAGCTTGTGCCATGTCAGGCACAAGCTGTTTTTATCATACATATAAACGATCATCCAATAATCATCTTCTCTTTCGGATAATGATAATTGCCGCTCTTCTTGGTGGTTTTGAAGACAAATAAGAGGGTCACTATACCGATTCGTCCAATAAACATCAGGATCATCAGCAGAATTTTGCTGAATGTTGACAGCTCACTGGTGATCCCAAGGGATAGGCCAACTGTACCGAAGGCAGACGTCACTTCAAACAAAATTTCCGATAGGTTAAATGGCTCCATCATTTTCATGACCAAGACAGAAATGAAGACAAAAATCAAAGATAGCAGGGTTACTGTAACAGCTTTTAACAGATCATCTTCATACACTTCTCTTTTGAACAGCCGGATGGTCTTCCCTCCGCGTGCGTAGCTGATAATGAATATCACAACCAGCGCAAACGTGGTCGTCCGGATCCCCCCGCCAGCACTGCTCGGTGAAGCTCCAATGAACATTAGCATGGACATGAACAAATGGTTCTCCTCTGTAAGCTGACTGACATCCATCGTCGACAACCCTCCACTTCGGGTGGTTACCGATTGGAATAAGGCATAGAAAAATGCCTCATGCCAAGACTTTCCAGCAAAGAACCCATTCATATCAAGCAGATAAATAAATACAGCCCCGACAACTAGCAGAATCAAGAAGGTCATGGTAGTCACCTTCGTAAACAGGCTAAAACGCATCTTATGCCGATTTTCTCCCTGTGCAAAAATAAAGCTTTTCACTTCTATTAAGACTGGAAAACCAATGGCACCAAATATAATCAGGAGAATGTTGATGAACTGCACGAAATAATCATTGCTGAAAGGCTCCAAAGAAGCACCCGTGATATCAAACCCTCCATTGGTTGTGGCACTGATTGTACCGAAGAAACCATGAAGATATGCCTCCCCAGCTGTAGGGTAATATTGAAGGAAATAAGTTCCTAAGACCAAAAAACCAATCAGCTCGATGGTCAACAGAACAATGACAATCTGCTTAATCAATCTGACCATTCCCTCAAAAGAGGTCTGGTTCTGATCGGTCATAATCAGCCGACGCTCTTTAAGAGTAATCTTCTTGCCCAGCAAAAGCCAAATGAACGTTCCGATTGCCATAACCCCTACTGCACCAAGCTGCATGATGAGAGCAAGTACGATAATACCTGCAGTACTAAGGACTTCAGCGACTGTAATCGTGCTGAGCCCGGTTACACTCAGGGCACTTACCGATGTAAAAAGAATATCAATAAAAGCGATATCCACACCATCCTTATAAATGAACGGCATAGACATCAAGGTTGTCGATACCACCACGGCAAGAAAGTAAAAAATCAATAGAATTTTAAATGGTGATAGTTTATGCACCCATCTCATGATGGGGTTCTGCTGTTTGTAGTACATGATGCTACTCCTTATATTTTACAATTATATTCCGAACACTAAAAAAGTCCAGTTGCCTGCAGATTCCCTGAAATTGCTCCCAGTTTCTTGGATGAAACCTATGTTGCATCCTTGAATTTGCGAAGAAGTTCCTCCCCCTCGTAGCCTTCGTTCACCAGGAGAGTGAGAATTTCATCAATTTTGTTTTTCTGACGGTCTACGATCTTTCCCATCAATAATACATTCATATTATCAGAAATTTCATTCACAGCAATGACGGAAGCAATAAAAGTCGCCGGTTGATTGGTTTCTTTGGTGATTTTCCCCTGTACAATAATTTCCTCATCAGCTTCGTATAGGGATTTGAAGAAGTCCAAATAGGACTGGTCTGTATATAATTCGATAAGCCAACGGTTCTTGGCATCTTCTCGGTTAATGATCAGACCATCCAATAAGGAAATCTCATCCTGGACAATATCATCTGCTTCATGTTTCATGATTTCCAAGGATTTCAATTTAAAAGTTTTCATTATATCCCTTCCTCTCTATCACCGAGTTGTACCCTGGTATTGTCCATATCAGTGTATCAAAAAAAATTGTAAATTGATATTTGTACTTCAGCTGATGTTTGATGCTTTCTATGTAAGGGTACGTGGTTACCAAGGACATAACATTATGATGAGGTGATTACATTGCCGGAAATTTCATCTTACGAAATAGAACTGGACAGAAATATAGGTACTCAGGATATTATAGCGTTACACCAATATTCTTCCAAGAGCAATTTAAATATCTATCTATACCGTGACAATATGATTGCAGATGCTAAAAACCTGCCAAATCTACTGTCTTTTTTCTATGTAAACTTAAAAAACCAGCCATTCGTAATGATTCTGGATGGGGAAAATGTGGAAGAAGGTTATAGGAGAATCCAGTCGCTGCTGAAGGAAAAAACGATTCATGAAGAGTGGCGTGCCACACACAAATTAACCGGTGACAAATCAGTTGCTATTTAAGCATACAGTTTCCCCCTAACCAGTAGCTTGAAAGGAGTGTTTCAACATGGATGAGCGGGAAGAACAGCGGGAAATTGAAAAAAAGGAAAAGAAATCGGATCCTAGCAAGGTCGGTGTCGCATTCATAAAATATGCTGCCTATTTAATCATCTTTTTTGGAATACTATGGTTCCTCATCAATTATATCCTCCCAATGTTTTAATAATTTCCAACCACTGCCTATGAAAAAATGGGCAGTTTTTTACTGATTAAATGTCAAATATTCAATGTTGTTGTATAATTAAATATATTCCCATATTGTTTCCCTTTTGTCCATAAGGAGACTAAATTTAAGAGGAGTATATTATGCTGCGAAAAATCTTATTATTTACGACACTTCTTTTCGTGTCAGCTTCTTGTTCAAACACGGAGGAACCAGCTATTATCAAACAGGAGTCTACTTCGTCAGGTACACAGCCAGAACTTATTGAAGAAGAACAAGAGGATGAAAAAATTGAATTTATCGAGTTTCCCTTGGATAATGAACAGATAACCATTAATCTCCAGGCTGTCCCAATTCTTAAAGGTTATCTTGCAGCAGCCGAGCAGCCAAATGAAAAAATTGAGGAAATGGAATTAATGCTTATTCATCCGGAAAAAAACATCTATCTTTTGGAGTTTTCCTGTGTCAACCAACAGTGTTCCTATCTTCTTCTGAACCCTTCCGAAGACAATAAGGCATTTCTTCTGGCCGACCTGGCAATGTATGAGGGAATAGAATCGTCTCCAGACGGAAACAGAATTGTTTTCAGGTTCGCCCGCGATCACACATCCGGTCTTCCTGTCGCTGACCTTATTGCCATCGACATCCCCAAGTGGACAAAACTGTCGATTACAGATACAGAAGGGAATAAGGAACTTTCAGGGTATAATCAACCGATACAAGAGGTGGAATGGGTAAATAATGAACAGCTTCGTGCTGATTTCCCAAGTCTAAAGCAGCAGCCTCCTGCCGATCAGTCATCGGTGGACACATCCGGCTCAGAGCAACAGCAGGAGACACAGACAAGGATCTTTCAAGTCACAATGAAATGAGGAGTTATAAAAATGAATGAAACAATCGATACGATACTGAGTCACCGCTCCATTCGCAAATTTAAAGATGAAAAACTGACAAAAGAACAAATACATACAATCGTCCGGTCAGCACAACAGGCCTCGACCTCCAGTTTTGTCATGGCCTACACCATCATTGGCATTACGGATGACTCGAAAAAGCAGGCACTAATGGAAATTTCCGGCCAGCCATACGTTAAGGATAATGGACATTTATTTGTGTTCTGCGGAGATCTCCATCGCGCTCATCAGCTGCGTAATAAAGCGGATAAAGAGCAGCAGGAATTAATAACAGAAACAATCGAAAGTACGGAGCAATTCATTGTAACAGTAATCGATGGTGCCCTGGCGGCACAGAATGCTGTGCTGGCCGCGGAATCAATGGGTCTTGGAGCTTGCTTCCTTGGCAGTCTCCGGAATGATATCAATAAAGTTAGTGACCTTTTACAGCTTCCAAATCATGTCGTCCCATTATTTGGAGTAGCAGTCGGCTATCCAGATCATCAGCCGGAACTAAAGCCTCGACTTCCGATTGAAACAGTGTATCATGAGAACAGTTATATGGAAGATGAAGAACAAGAAGAATTGATTAATGAATTCGACCTGACGTTGAAGAAATATTACGACAGCAGGAGTACCAATACACGGATTGATACATGGACAGAACAAATGATAAGAAAATATTCAAACCCACAAAGGATGGATGTATCAGCATTCGTTAAAAGTAAAGGCCTGAATAAACGGTAGCACTTGGAGACCATATTAGAAGCAGCACATATCTATGTGCTGCTTTCAGGCTGTCGAGAAAGTTCTCGACAGCCTTATTTTTTGTCCATTTTTCTAAAATTCATTTTCTTTACATGTTATTCTTAAGATAGAATTTCCAAAGGCGGTGATGAACTTGTTTCAATCAATGAAA
>NZ_JBHRRZ010000005.1:0-64984 GCF_042643265.1 Virgibacillus sediminis
TGAGGTTGATAGGTTCGAGGTGGAAGCGTGGTGACACGTGGAGCTGACGAATACTAATCGATCGAGGACTTAACTACATTCTTTACCATGTCACGGTATTTACTCTTATTTAGTTTTCAGGGTGCAAGTCAAACCCTATAATGCAAGTTGTCTGGTGGCGATGGCGGAGAGGCCACACCTGTTCCCATGCCGAACACAGAAGTTAAGCTCTCCAGCGCCGATGGTAGTTGGGACTTTGTCCCTGCAAGAGTAGGACGCTGCCAGGCAAAGCAGACCCCGGGAAGTGATTTTTCGCTTCCCGGGTTTTTTGGTGTAAAATTTTGTTGGGGTTTCCAAAAACTTAAGCATAAAAAAACACGTAGACTCCTATATCCTTTACACGCATATGTATTCTAACATGAAATTACCTGGTATTGAAGAAACAAGGATCTTGAAGATGAAACATCGCGTTTTATTACATCATCAATTCAAATCAAATGGCATTTCATTAGGATAAAGGGGTAGGAGTTTAACTCCCACCCCAACTTTGACTTAGAACCTAAGAAAATACAGACTTCTCTACCCTTTACACTTGAATGATGAAAAACAATAAAGAAGAGAAGATCATACACATGTATACCATGAAAAAAAGAGGCCTACCTCTCTATATCTAAAGCGTAAGAAGAGTCAAATCTGCTTGGATTACTGGAAGAAAATATAATTTGACATTTAAAAGCAGACAAGTACATGGAATCGCGTGTATGTACCATTAGAGTAAAATGTAAATAGGCCCGGCATTTATTAGAAGCAAGGGGCAGGTATTGAGTTCCCGCCCCTTACTATTCAATTGGCTAAATTTTTGTAATCCCCATTTTCCAACTTCGATAGTCTTCAGCCATTTTCACAGCGCTTACTGCATCTAGATATCCCCATGTATCATTAAGAGTTGGACGTGCCGTGGCCTTCAGGATGCTTTTTATATCATTTGGACTAAGAGCCTGGTTGGCTTCTAGCATAAGTGCTATAACCCCGGCACAAATCGGGGTGGCCATTGAAGTACCTGACATTTGAATATACCCCTCATCGATTACTTGTTCAGGAAGTTGTTTTTCCACAGCGGAGCCAGGTGCCAACAGGGAAATGATATTGCTCCCTGGTGAATAGATATCCGGCTTAATGAAAGAATCGATCGTTGGGCCGCGGCTCGAATATTCGGCAATTACATCATCTTCTCTATCAAGAGTATCCTGGTCATCTGCTGAACCGACTGTCAAGACGAATGGATTAATGGCCGGTGTACTAATTGTCGAGGATTGAGGGCCACTGTTCCCCGCTGCCGCACATACAACAATCCCTTTGTGCCAAGCTTCTTGAACAGTCAGTGATAGGGGATCGTCACGAAAAGATTCATAAGCTGGGGCACCAAGAGAAAGAGAAATAATACGTATATTGTATTCCTCTTTATGTTCGATGCACCATTCAATTCCTTCCATAATAGTGGATAGTCTCCCACCACCATCCTTGTCTAAAGCTTTAATACCTACAATAGAAGCTTCTGGAGCAGGGGAGACATATTCTCCTCCCGATAAATGGCCATTACCGGCAGCATCCCCAGCACAGTGAGTCCCATGGCCATTGTCATCATAAGGTTCTTTTTTATCTCCCACCAGGTCTTTAAAAGCTACAATCCGATTAGCAGGGTTCGTCAGGTCCTCATGGGGATATACCCCCGTATCAATGACTGCAATTGTTATATCTTTTCCCGTCAGCTGCAGATTTTTCCTCACATGGTCAGCACCTATATGGTGAGAGGCAACATCCAGAAATGCAGATACCCTGCGGTCATAGAATATACGGTCTACTGATTCATCATCCTTAATTTGCTTGATGGTCGCTGGTGTTAAATAACCTCGCATGCCATTGACTGAGGGAAGTTCTTTATCTAGTTTGTTGTGGGAAAGCCTATTGCAAGTCTGGAGAAGGTTAAATTTAGCTTCTGGCTTATAATCCTTTTTGAAATGGACGATTACAGGGATTTCATTATCGCTTGTCTCTTGCGGGTCAACTTTGCGGTTATCCTTTAGTTGTTCGATCAAACCAGGGTCGAGTTTTCGGCCGGCATTCTCAAACCATAAACCGTTCTTTTTGCTCATCTAACTTCCCCCTCTAATTAAAGATTCAGAATAATTATATATATCATACCAACTCTTTTCCTTTGTCACAATGAACCATCAGTACTAATTTAGGGGATTTGTGAATACAATGGCAGTTTTAATCTTTTTTCACAATTGGAGATTTTGAAGGGGAAATATTAGTGGGGATATTTGCTGTGTTCACTTTAAATCATTTATCTATGCTTGGAAACCATAAATGTGTCAATTTAAATGGATCTGGTTACTGCTCGTAAAATAGTGGTAGGTGAAGGCCTTGAAGAGGTGGAACTAATTCGCAGTTCCCGTCTGTTTCTTGGAAGTGTATACATGTAAGTGAACACATTAAGGCGTCGTCCTTGATCTTTCTGTAATGATGAAGAGGATCCGGTTTCTCCTATGTTTGTACGCCTTGATCATGTAGGCCAGAATGACCTGTTTCATGAATCGGCATTGAACTTCTATAAATATTTGGTTGAACAAAAAAGAATTAGCCAGGGCAATACGGATGCGTATTAGGAGTGAGGGACCCGATTAATTTCTTTTTGGTAGATGGGGGAGGGCTGCTGATGACTTGTCCCCTTTCCTATAAGGAAATTAATCGAGATTAAATCAGATGTTTACCGTGCCGACATAACTAAAATACTTCGTGGTTGTAAGGGTAATTCTAGGCAAACAATATTATATGAAGAAACAGAAGTGACGGGAATAATTCTTCAAAGGAAATGATGGAAGAAACTCAGGTGTTTTAGAGTTGCTTTACGCTCTTCTGAAAGTTATCCGCCTAATTACTCTATGACACCAACCGCTGAAAAGCTTATATAAAGCATAGGACTATCTTCTTGGGGGAAATCTATTACATGCCCTTGACTTTACGGGTTGATAATTGTATTATTGATTCTGCCCTTGAAAGGCGTTCATAGCGTAAAGGGAAAAAAGGATGAAATATGAATGATAGATTTCTGGTGATCCTTTTTGAATTTCTCCTGACAACGCAAGAAAATAGTTGACCCTGAACTCTATCTGTGATATATTAATAGAGTCGCCATAAAGAAGGCGGACCGGAAAGTTTAACAGTGCAAACAACAAAATAAAAAAGTTATTGACATTAACTTTTCGTTATGATATATTAATCAGGTCGCTTCAAAAAACGACTAAAACACTTTGCTCTTTGAAAACTGAACAAAACAACCAGTATGTCAAGAAGAAACAACTCGTTTTTTCTTATAAACAAGCAGAAGCATTGCTTCTGCAAAAGCTAAGACATTCGGTANACTTCCCGGGGTCTTTTGGTTTGAAATGCGTTAATAAATACAGACAGAATATACCTTTCATATTTAGACCTAATTAAAAGAAGAATACATATTGAAGGGGAGGGATTTTAAAATGAACCAGCCATTACGTAATATCATGACATCCGAAGTTTTTACGGTAAATGAATCTCAATCAATTAGGGAAGCTGCTGCAATAATGAGTGAACATAACATCGGCGCACTTCCTGTAGTAAATAATTCAGGGCAGATGACAGGGTTTATCACCGATCGTGACATAACTCTCCGTTCGACTGCACAGGGGGAAACTGCGGAGACGCCGGTATCCAAAGTCATGACTGCTCAGCAAATTGTACAGGGAACCCCTGACATGGATATTAGCCAAGCGGCGCAGTTGATGGCACAGCAGCAAATTCGCCGCCTTCCAGTAGTGGAGAATGGACAGATCGTAGGTATGGTTGCTCTTGGTGATTTGGCTACGGAACAAGAATTCGACGATGAGGCAGAAGAAGCGTTGTCCAGCATCTCTACACCGTCTGCTCCTCAGGAATAAAGTATTTTATGCTATTCGACAAAAGCTGTCCCCAGTTTATGGGGGCAGCTTTTTATTTTTATTACACATATACATAGAAAGCATGGAATTCGGAGTTCATTATTTGCCTAAATTAAATGAGCAGTAAATACTAAATTATAATAGTAGAATCTTCCTATGTCTGCCAATACAATATTAAAAACAATGGTTACTATTATAAACACCTTTGAGTAATTCGAAAAACCAGCACTCATTAATTTTTTTACCGGCAATTCCAAATAAATTTAGCTAATTCTTTAAATTTCGGTTTATTTGGCATTAAACGCTAGTTATTTATAGCCTTTTCAAAATATAAGCGTCTAAGCCGATTTGTACATGTTTAAATCCGCTAAATCGAGATTAATCCGTTTTGACGAATTAGAAAATTCCCTTTAACCTTTAATAGTACCGTGTTTTTAATAAATCTTTCCGGAGGTGGAAGCATTAATAAGAACGCAACAATTGAACGGACGTCAGTGAAAGAGCTGGCGACAGACATTCATTTTCGTAAGCCAAATAAGGATGATGGGGCATCGGTCTGGGAACTGATCAGACATACTGGTGTTCTAGACCTTAACTCTTCCTACAGTTATCTGATGTGGTGTGAGATCTTCTCGGATACATCAGTGGTCGCTGAAAAGGATGGTCAAATTGTCGGTTTCATATCTGGGTATATTCGCCCGGATCAGCCGAATACATTGTTCATCTGGCAAGTGGCTGTTCATGAGGAAGGACGGGGCAGAGGTCTAGGAACAAAGATGCTGTTTAAACTATTGAACCGGGAAGCTTCCAAAGATGTTACATACGTGGAAGCAACTGTCTCACCATCAAATACTCCGTCCCAAAATCTTTTCAAAGGTCTTGCAAAAAAGCTGGACACTAATTATGAAATAGATGCGTATTTTACAGCTGATGATTTTCCAGGGGAAGGGCATGAAGATGAACCACTTTTCAAAATAGGGCCTTTTCAGGAAGAAAATAAAAATGTAAAGGGATTGATATAATGACAACGGCAGTATTGAGCGATAAGAAAATGAAAACCTTTGAAGAAATAGAATCGGCAGTAAGAAGCTACAGCCGTGGCTGGCCGACCGTATTTGAAAAAGCAAAAGGATATAAGATGTGGGATACGGATGGAAATGAATATATTGATTTCTTTGCAGGTGCAGGTACCCTGAACTATGGGCATAATGATGACACTATGCAGGAAAAAATGATCGAATATATCAAGAATGATGGAATTATCCATAGCCTGGATATGGGAACAACTCCACGGAAAGAATTCCTTGAGCGTTATAAGGAAATAATCTTGGAGCCCCGCGATCTCGACTATAAAATCATGTTTCCGGGACCAACTGGAACGAATACAGTGGAGAGCGCATTAAAGATTGCAAGGAAGGTAACAGGCCGTGATACAGTAATTAGTTTCACCAACGCTTTCCATGGTATGACAATTGGGTCACTTTCCGTAACTGGAAACTCCTTTAAACGTCATGGGGCTGGTGTGCCGTTGCACCATTCCGTTTCCATGCCTTTCGACGATTATGTGGATGGCCAGAATTCCATTGCATATCTAGAGCGTTTCTTGGAGGACAGTGGAAGTGGTGTTGCTCTTCCAGCAGCAATTATTCTGGAAACTGTACAGGGCGAAGGCGGAATCAATGCGGCCAGTATGGAATGGCTGAAGGAAATTGAGAATATCTGCCGCCGTTGGGACATCCTCCTAATTGTCGATGATGTCCAAGCAGGAAATGGACGTACCGGCACATACTTCAGCTTTGAACCGGCTGGAATTAAACCGGATGTTGTCTGCCTGTCCAAATCCATCGGTGGTGTAGGTTTGCCAATGGCTATCACACTGATCAAGCCTGAATATGACCAGTGGGGACCAGGTGAGCATAACGGTACATTCCGTGGAAACAACCTGGCATTCATTACAGCAACTGAAGCGCTGAAACGCTGGGAAACAAATGACTTTTCAAAAGAAATCCAAGAGAAAGCCCAGTTCCTGAGTGATTCTATAAAAGAAATCATCAATAAGTATCCAGAATTAAATGGAGAAGCTCGCGGACGTGGACTGATGCAGGGTATTGCCATAGAAAAAGAAGATCTCGCAAATGAAATATGTGCAGAGGCATTTAATCGCGGTTTGATTGTGGAAACATCCGGACCTAGCGATGAAGTGGTGAAATTCCTTCCTCCGTTGATTATTGATAAGGAAGGTCTTGCAAAAGGGCTGAAAATTCTGGAAGAAAGCATCAAGGCAGCAATTTCTAAATAATTTTTGTGATATATTTTTATTAATATATATAGAAACAAACAAAACAGACTTTATAAATGGGAAAGGGGAATTCGATATGATCGTAAAATCCTTGGAAGATATTATTGGAACAGAAGACGAAACATCTGATGGCAATTGGACCAGCCGTCGTTTTATCCTGAATAAAGACGGTGTTGGTTTCAGTATGAATGATACTGTTATTGCAGCTGGTACAGAAAACTACTTCTGGTATAAAAACCATATTGAAGCAGTATACGTAATTGAAGGGGAAGGACAGATTGAAGAAGTGGAAAATGGCGGTAAAATGCATGATTTGAAGCCGGGTACACTTTACCTTCTGAATGACCATGATAAACATAAAGTTCATGCAAAAACTCAATTGCGTATGGTTTGTGTCTTCAATCCGCCATTAGTCGGAACTGAAACACATAACGAAGAGGGATATTACCCACTATTGACTGAATAGTTTTGGGGGAAGGATAGGACTTTAATTTAGTCCTATCCTTTTTTGATTGCGTAAGAAATTATAAAAATCACGAAGCCTTCTCCCATTGGTAAGCGGGTCCGGAACTAGCTTCAGAGCCAAACGTCTATAAGTATTAAAATCATTTTTTCTGAAAAGTGTATTGACTTAATGAATATGACGGTATAAAATGACTAACAACAACCACTTAAACAATTTCAAAAATTCTTATCGAGAGAGGTGGAGGGAGAGGCCCTTTGAAATCTCGGCAGCAGATGGGGGAACCAAACTGTGCCAATTCCAGCAGAGAGAAGTTGAATCTGCAAGATAAGAAGAGAATCAGCAATATATCAGATTATCCTCTTCTTATTCTGGTAAGGAGAGGATTTTTAGTTTTTGAGTGTAGAAGAATCCATATGGAGGGTTGATGAGTGAATAGTGAAGTAATTACTTATAATGATTTCAGTGGAGATCCCTTTAAGGATTGGCAGCCGCAGGATGAAACGAAAGGTGCCTCTGAAGTGCTGCAATGGGCATATGATACCTATGGAGACGGTGTAACCTACGCATGCAGCTTTGGAGCCGAGGGGATGGTTTTGATCGACCTGATTTCCAAGGTGAAAAACGATGCAGAAATTGTTTTCCTTGATACGGACCTCCATTTTCAGGAGACATACGACCTCATTGAAGAAGTGAAAGCGAAGTATCCAACATTGCGTATTCATATGAAGAAGCCTGACTTAACTTTGGAGGAGCAATCAGCAGAGCACGGCTCCGCATTATGGAAACGCCAGCCGGACCAATGCTGCTTCATTCGCAAAATCAAGCCTCTCGAAGATGCATTAAGCGGTGTCCCGGCATGGATTTCCGGTCTGCGCAGAGAGCAATCACCCAGCCGCAGCAAAACGGACTTTGTGAACAAGGATGATCGTTTTAAATCTATCAAGGTCTGCCCGCTCATTCATTGGACCTGGGATGATGTTTGGGAGTATATCCGGAGTAACGAACTTCCATATAATGAATTGCATGATAACGGCTATCCGAGCATTGGATGCATACCATGTACTTCACGTGTTTCCGATTCAGAAGATTCCCGTGCAGGAAGATGGGCTGGGTTCAATAAAACGGAATGTGGACTGCACACGACAGGAAAATAGCATTTAAAAACTTTTTTATTTTAATTTAAAACCCAGTATATTGCTAGTAATACCATACTTTATGATCAGGTGGGAATTTTGTATTTCCCGTCATACCAACTAAAAGGTGGTTCTTGATCATCAAGCATAGAATGGATGCATCATATCTTAAACCCGAGTAATTCGGTTTGTATACCATGCATATTAATATGTTAGTACAGGAGCTGATTGCTTATGTAAAAAGACAACTGGCAATTGATAAGCAATTAGCATAAAAAAATATATGTTTTTCGTGGGGTGAGTATCTTTGCAATTACAGGTAAGCAATAGTCCTTTTAGTAAAGAGCAGTCAGAAGACCTTAACCGAATTCTTCCAACCTTAACAGAGACACAAAGGATTTGGTTAAGCGGATACCTGGCAGTTCCAAAACAGGCAGATGCAGGTGTGGCGGCGACATTGGAAAGCCCGCCGGTATCACAGCCGTCGACTCAGCAAGCAGCACAGGTGGAACAAAGAGAAGTTACCATTTTATATGGATCGGAAACAGGCAATGCCCAGTCTCTCGCTAAGGATTTGGAAGAAAAAGTGAAGAAACAGGACAGGAAGGTAAAGGTTGCTGCACTGGATGATTTCAAACCCAAGGATTTAAAGAAAGTGCAAGATCTTTTGATTGTGACAGCTACACATGGGGAAGGGGACCCGCCGGATAATGCGATTTCCTTCCATGAGTTTCTGCACAGCAGGAAAGCTCCTAAGCTGAAAGACGTCCGGTTTTCCGTGCTTTCCCTTGGAGATGAGTCCTATGAATTCTTCTGTCAGACAGGAAAAGAATTTGATAAACGCCTGGAAGAATTAGGCGGAGAACGTTTATATGACCGTGTAGACTGTGATGTCGATTTCGATGAACCGGCTTCAGAGTGGATAGACGGTGTAATTGGCGAACTGGAGAAAGATAATGCAGATGCAGGTTCAGGAACAGCTTCTGCCGGCCAGTCAGACCAGGATCCGAGTTTGACGGCAGGACAGCCGATCTACTCTAGAACAAATCCGTTCAATGCTGAAGTATTGGAAAATATTAATTTGAATGCAGAAGGCTCGAACAAGGAAACCCACCATCTCGAATTGTCCCTTGAAGGGTCGAACCTGGAATACGAGCCGGGTGACAGTGTCGGGATTTTCCCAAAAAACGATCCTGCTTTAGTAGAGGAATTGATTCGGGAACTGGACTGGGATGCTGAAGAAAGTGTACCAATAAACAAACAGGGGGAAGTAAGGTCTCTCCGAGAAGCACTCCTATCCAATTTTGAAATTACCAGGATAACCAAACCGTTATTGAAAAAAGCGGCTGAGCTTTTTAATAACGACGATTTAAAAGAATTTTTGGCCTCGGAAAAAGATGAGGATCAAAAAGCCTATATGGATGGCAGGGATTTACTTGATCTGGTAAAGGACTATCCGCCGAAAGGAATCCAGCCGGCTGACTTGATTGGCATATTACGCAAAATGCCCGCACGTCTGTATTCCATATGCAGCAGTTATCAAGCAAATCCTGATGAAGTCCACTTGGCAATCGGAAGAGTCAGCTATCATTCGAATGGGCGTGAACGCATCGGTGTCTGTTCCGGTCAATGTGCAGAGCGTGTAGAGCCGGGAGAAACCCTGCCAATCTATATTCAAAAGAATGAGAACTTCAAGTTTCCGACAGATGGAGACACCCCAGTGATCATGGTGGGACCTGGTACGGGCGTAGCACCGTTCCGGTCTTACTTGGAAGAGTTGGAGGAACTCGAAGTGGAAGGGAAAACGTGGCTGTTTTACGGCGACCAGCATTTCACCACCGACTTCCTTTACCAAGTAGAATGGCAGAATTGGCTGAAGAATGGTGTGCTGACCAAAATGGATGTCGCATTTTCCCGTGATACGGAAGAAAAGGTCTATGTCCAGCATCGGATGCTTGAAAGTAGTGCTGAACTCTATCAATGGATTCAGGAAGGCGCCAATGTGTATGTTTGTGGCGACGAGAAGAAAATGGCGCAGGACGTACATGATACACTGCTTGAGATTTTCCAGAAAGAAGGAAACATGAGTGCCGAACAGGCGAACGATCTGCTTAAGGAAATGCGTCAGCAGAAGCGCTACCAGCGTGATGTATATTAAGGCAGGAACCAAGTGAAAGGAGCTTTAATCATGGCAGACAACAGATTTCCAGTACAGGATGGACCACCGAGTGAAATGGAAGATATAAAAGAGAACAGCAACTATTTAAGGGGTACAATCGAAGAAGAACTGGAGAACCGCATTACCGGTGCCATTCCCGATTCCGATACGAAACTGCTGAAGTTCCATGGCAGCTACCAGCAGGATAATAGGGATGAGCGGAATGAACGAAGAAGAAAAAAACTGGAGCCGTCCTATCAATTCATGATTCGCGTCCGGGCACCAGGCGGTGTAGCAACACCTGACCAATGGCTTGCTATGGATGAGATTGCGCGGAACTACGCGGATCAGACATTGAAGTTGACCACCAGGCAGGCTTTCCAGATGCATGGTGTCCTAAAGCGCAACTTAAAACAAACGATGCAGGATATAAATGCTTCGTTAATGGATACCCTGGCTGCTTGCGGGGATGTGAACCGGAACGTCATGTGTAATCCGAATCCATACCAATCGGAAGTACATGCAGAAGTTTATGAATGGTCGAAGAAGTTGAGTGATCATTTATCACCGCGCACAAATGCCTACCATGAGATCTGGCTGGATGGCGAAAAGGTAGAAGATAGTCGAAGAGCTGAAGAGGAAGTAGAGCCGATGTACGGCCGTTATTATCTTCCAAGAAAATTTAAAATCGGGATTGCTGTCCCTCCTTCCAACGATATTGATGTCTTTTCCCAAGATTTAGGCTTCATTGCCATTTTGGAAGATGGAAAGTTGAAGGGCTTCAATGTAGCCGTTGGAGGCGGAATGGGCAGCACGCACGGGGACACCAATACATATCCCCAAGTTGCACGGGTCATTGGCTACTGTCCAGCAGATAAAATCGTCGAAGTGGCAGAGACAGTCATTACAATCCAGCGTGATTATGGCAATCGGTCTAACCGGAAGAATGCCCGTTTCAAATATACCATTGATGCAAGAGGTCTAGATTGGATCAAGACGGAACTGAATGAAAGGCTCGGCTGGGAACTGGCAGAGGAGAAACCATATCAATTTGATCATAATGGAGACCGTTATGGCTGGGTGAAAGGTCAGGACAACTGGCATTTGACTCTGTTTATCGAAAACGGACGTTTGAAAGATACCGACGAACATCAGATGATGACCGGTGTCAGGGAAATAGCGAAAATCCATACAGGAGATTTCCGGCTCACGCCGAACCAGAACTTGGTTATTGCCAATGTAACGGACGAGAACAAAAAGCAGGTGGAAGAACTTGCATCCCAATATGGGCTTACAGAGGGCAAGCATCACTCTGCTTTACGGAGGAATTCCATGGCCTGTGTGGCACTTCCAACTTGCGGACTTGCGATGGCCGAGGCAGAAAGATACCTTCCATCCTTGATTGATAAAGTGGAAGATATTCTGGCAGAAGCGGGATTAAGCGAAGAAGAAATAGTGATTCGGATGTCCGGCTGCCCGAATGGCTGTGCACGGCCGGCATTGGCTGAGATAGCTTTTATCGGGAAGGCGCCTGGCAAATACAATATGTACCTTGGCGGTGGCTTTACTGGCAATCGATTGAATAAATTATACCGTGAAAATATTGATGAAGCAGAAATTTTGAGCATCTTGCGGCCGCTTCTTTTGGAGTATGCGGAGGAACGACAGGAAAATGAACATTTTGGTGATTATGTTATCCGCAGAGGATATATAGAAGAGGTGCAATCAGGACTGGACTTTCATGCAACAAATGGAGTAAAGAACTGATAAAGCGGGAGCGACAGAAGGGAAGTGACAGAATGGGAAAAGTTTACTTAGTAGGTGCCGGGCCTGGGGACCCAGACCTGATCACTGTTAAAGGATTGAAGGCAATCCAGCAGGCAGACGTTATTTTATATGACCGTCTAATTAATGAAGAATTACTGCAACATGCTTCCCCGTATGCGGAATTGGTTTTCTGCGGGAAACGGCCGGACCAGCATTCTCTCACACAGGATCAAATTAATGCATTGTTATGTGATTATGCAGAGCAAGGAAACGTGGTGACAAGGCTGAAAGGGGGAGACCCATTCATATTCGGCAGAGGTGGAGAAGAAGCAGAAGTATTAAGCCGGCATGGGATTTCCTATGAAATTGTACCCGGTATCACTTCCGGTTCTGCCGCTCCCGCATATGCTGGTATTCCACTGACACATAGGGATTACAGTTCATCTGTCGCCTTCGTATCTGGAGTAAGCAAGCAGGATGGCTCAGCGGAGAACTATTGGGAGCATCTTGCAAAAGGTCCTGACACCCTATGCATCTACATGGGTGTGAGAAAGCTGCCGGATATTTGTGACAAACTGATCCGCTATGGGCGGGATCCGCAAACTCCGATTGCTTTGGTACATTGGGGGACTACAAAGGGCCAGCAGACAGTAACCGGAACATTGATCGATATCCAAGAGAAATCCCATCTTATCCAAAATCCTTCCATGATTGTCATTGGGGAAGTAGTTCGGCTGAGGGACCAGCTTAAATGGTTTGAAGAAACACCGCCACAAGAATTATTTCCGCAAGAGGCAATTGTTGGCTAGGGGGTGGCACGGATGCAGGGAATTCTATATGTCAGTCATGGGAGCAGGGTCCCTGAAGCAACAGAGGAAGCCAAAGCTTGTATATCGGATGTCATGGATGAGGTGGAAATTCCGCTGCAGGAAACTTGTTTTTTGGAACTCGCCGAACCGACGATCGAGCAAGGCATGGCCAGCCTGGTCAATCAGGGGGCAACAAAGATTTCCATAGTACCTGTTCTGCTGCTTAGTGCCGGACATTATTATGAGGATATCCCCGGTGAAATCCAGGACGCAAAGGCAAAATATCCTGAAATCACCTTTAGTTATGGCGAGCCTCTTGGCGTTCAGCCGCGCATTACGGATGTACTGGCAGACCGTCTGAAAGAGGCAGGTGCCCTGCCTCAGCCGGAAGCAAGAATCCTGCTTGTAGGGAGGGGAAGCCGAAAGCCCCAAACGAAGAAGGACATTAAGCAAATCAGGGAACATTTGCAGGATAGAGTTGGGATTCGGACGGAAGTAGGCTTTCTGGCAGCATGTGAGCCATCCTTTGAGGAAAGTTTTGAATCTCTCTTGGCAGAAGGCCATTCGCAAATTTTTGTCGTTCCATACTTATGGTTTACCGGAATACTGATGCGAGACCTGGAAGCAAAGGTTGCCGAAGCCCGGGAACAAAGCTATAATGTCACTCTTTGTCATCAGCTGGGGTGCCATCGGATCATGCAGGAAGCATTGAAGGAAAGAGTCTATGAGTCCATTGGAAGAACGTTGAAAAATCACCAGTAAATTGAAGCTAAAGGAATGTTAAGTATGGCGGTAACACCCCTTATGATTGACCTAACAGAACAGCATGCCGTTATTGTTGGAGGCGGTCGAGTTGCCGAACGGAGGGCTGCAACACTATTGGCGGGCGGTGCCTTTGTAACAGTTATCAGTCCGCATCTCAGCAACGGACTTCAGAGGGAATGGGAAAAAGGGCAGATACTATGGAAGCAGAAGCTATTTGAGGCCACAGATATTTACGATGCTTTCATAGTCATTGTGGCAACCGACAATCCAAAGGTGAATGAATCGGTAATCAACGCTGCTTCCCCCAATATGCTGGTTAATGCAGCAGGAGAGGCTGAACAGGGGAACGTGGTATTTCCGTCCTTTTTTCGACGGGGAAAGCTGTCCATCAGTGTTTCTACGAATGGAGCGAGTCCCCAGCTTTCAGCCAAGATAAAAAAAGATCTCCAGGGGATCTACAGTGAAAATTATGAAGGATATCTAGATTTTCTTGCTGAAAGCCGGAAGCTGATCAAGCGTTCCCGCCTGGATCCTCATTATCAGCAGTTACTTTTGAAGGAACTGCTCTCTGAAAGCTTTTTTGATGAAAATAAACAGCTATCTGCAATGGTGTGGTTCCGGAAGCTGGCAAAGGAGGGGGAAGCAGGATGAAAAAGCTGGAAGGAAAACAGGTTGGAGTGGCAGCTGCTCGAAGTGCTGATGCGATCAGCAGTTTAATTATAAATAATGGTGGCAGCCCGAAAGTATTTTCCATTCAGGGAGAACAACTCTTAAATGAAGAAATAAGCAGGAGTAATATATCCGAGCTGCTGTCCCGTCCATTTGATTATGTATTGCTGACCACCGGTATCGGGGCGAAAACATTGGAACAGGCAGCAGAGCAACTGGGCCTCGTTCCCGACTTTATCGATAAGCTGGGACATACTAAATTGGCTATCCGTGGAAGCAAGACACTGAAATGGCTGAAACAGCATTCATTAACCACTTCCATTGAGGCTGAGGATGGTACCATGGAAAACCTGTTGAATAAACTCTCCGAAGAATCGAACGGAGGGAAACAGGTGTTTTTGCAGGCATACAATGAAGATGATGCTTCCTTGAAGGGAAAGTTGGAAGAGCTCGGCTACACTGTGTATTTATCTAAGCCTTATCAATACCGGAACCCGGATAGAGAGACCTTGAATAGTCTACAAAAACAGATTACGAACCGCACGCTGGATGCAGTAATCTTTACCAGTAAAACGCAGGTGCAGAACCTGTTTTTGGAAGGATCTACTGCACAGAAGGAATTAATGGAGGCATTTAATGAAGACGTTCTAGCGGTGGCGGTCGGTAAAGTAACAGCAAAAAGACTGGAATCATATGGAGTATCCAATGTATTCCAGCCTACCGATCCAAAGATGGGAAGAATGGTTGTTGAACTTGCGAATTTTTATGATGTTAAGCGAAATGAAGCTAGTCGTCCCTGACCCATCATAACGTTGATCGACTGTCAGATAAATATATTCAATGGAGGGTTTAACATGACATTGACCGAGCGGAAACAAGAGGAAACTATTCAACCGCATGGGGGGGAATTAGTGCAGCGTGAGCTGGATGGTGCTGAAAGAGAAGCATACCTGAACCAATTGGATTCTCTGCCACAGCACAGACTGGATGCTTGGAGCTTATCAGACCTGGAGCTGATCGGTATCGGAGGGTTCAGCCCATTGACCGGTTTTATGGGAGAAGAAGATTATAACCGAGTCATTGAAGAGATGCGCTTGAAGGATGGCACGATCTGGAGTGTACCGATTACGCTTCCTGCTGACAAAAAAGAAGCAGACAGGTATGAAATAGGTTCCACTATTGCCTTGGTCGACGAAGATGATGTCTTTTATGGTGTATTGGAACTGCAAGAGAAATATACCTATGACAAAGAAAAAGAAGCCCGTCAAGTCTACGGTACTACAGAAGAGGCCCATCCTGGGGTCAAAAAAATCTTTAGCAAAGGTGAAGTATACCTGGCAGGGCCGATTTATCTGTTGAACCGGCCGGGCCACGGAGGGTTCGAAGATTTTTATCTAGTGCCTACTGAGACACGTCAAATGTTTGCCGATCTGAATTGGAAAACAGTGGTCGGTTTCCAAACGCGCAATCCGGTCCACCGGGCGCATGAATACATTCAGAAAAGTGCTCTCGAATCAGTGGACGGTCTGTTGTTGAACCCACTTGTAGGGGAGACCAAATCGGATGACATATCAGCAGAAATCCGTATGGAGAGCTATCAAGTGATTCTTAAAAACTATTATCCTGAAGAACGGACCCGATTAGTTATCTATCCGGCAGCTATGCGCTATGCCGGACCGAAAGAGGCTATCCTGCATGCAATTGTCCGTAAGAACTATGGTTGCACCCACTTCATAGTGGGCAGGGATCATGCCGGTGTCGGTGATTACTACGGAACGTATGAAGCTCAAGAATTAATCTCTCAATACGAGGATGAACTGGGAATTCAAATCTTTAAATTCGAGCATGCCTTCTATTGCACGAAGTGTGAGAACATGGCAACACAGAAAACATGTCCACATGATAAAGAAAACCATGTTCATTTAAGCGGCACCAAAGTGCGTGAAAAGCTTCGCAATGGGGAAGAACTCCCAAGGGAATTTTCCCGTCCGGAGGTTGCGGCAGTCCTGATTAAAGGAATGAAAGAAAATTAACCAAAGGGATGGTTCCAGTGACGCCTGATATGATTTTTGTACTAATTATGGTCATCATCATGTTGGGCGCACTACTCTTTGAATTGGGGAGCCCGGCGATGGTTGTTTTTTCAGTGCTTACCATCTTTATGATCACCGGTATCCTGACTCCGAAAGAAGCCTTGAGCGGCTTTTCAAATGAAGGAATGCTGACCATCGGGCTATTGTTTGTCATAGCTGGTGCTATCCAGAAGAGCGGCATTCTGGAGCGGCTGATGAAATCTTGGCTTGCCGGAAGCCGCAGCATGATTGTTTCTATGGTACGCTTTTTTATCCCGGTCTCACTTTTTTCCGGGTTTCTGAATAATACACCGATCGTTGTCACTTTTACACCCTTACTCAAAAATTGGTGCGAAGAACATGGTGTTGCACCTTCGAAATTCTTAATCCCGCTATCGTATGCCACCATCCTCGGTGGGACGATCACGGTAATCGGAACGTCTACCAATCTTATCGTCCACACTATGCTGGTGGATTATGGATTTGAGGGTTTTACACTTTTTCAATTGGCGGTGATAGGAGTTCCGATTACTATTGTGGGGTTGATTTATTTATTTACTGTCGGATACCGTCTGCTGCCGGAATATAAAGGGTTCCAGCAGCAGGTCAAAGAAGATTCCAGGGAGTATATCGCAGAGTTGATCGTGGAACCTTCTTTTCCTTATATGAATAAAAGTGTGGAGCAGGCAGGTTTGAAAGATTTCCCTGGGCTCTATTTAATAGAAATCATCCGGGGCAAGGAACGTATTTCTCCGGTCCGTGCCAGTACAGTCATACAGGCGGATGACCGTTTGATCTTTTCGGGGCTTATTTCCACCTTGAAAGATGTTCAGATGACAAAGGGACTCACCTTAAGAACAGGGACAGATCTGGAGCTGGATGAATTGAAGAATGGCAATACTGCGATTGTGGAAGCTGTAGTATCGCATCAATCTTCCTTGCAGTCCAAGTCGATCAAGCAATCCAAATTCCGTTCGACGTATGATGCCGGCGTCATTGCCGTGCATCGGAAAAATGAACGGATTGAAAGCAAGGTGGGAGATATTGTCTTAAAGCCCGGGGACACCCTCCTCCTGCTGACAGGCAGGGATTTCGTAGAGAAGTATGAGAGGTCCGAGGATTTTTATGTGTTAGCTCCCTTGGATTCTCCAGAGTCTTTGACTCGTGACCCGGTAAAGGGTTGGTTTTCCATTATTATTTTCGCTGTAATGATTTTGCTTGTCACCATCGGCTTGCTGAGCATGTTTGAGGCCATGGCACTGGCTGTTGTCTTGCTGTTTGCAACGAACATCATCACAGCGGGGGATGCAAAAAAATATATTCATTTTCATGTTCTGCTGTTGATAGCCAGTTCATTCGGCATCGGGCTTGCCATGTCAAAAACAGGTCTTGCTCAATGGATTGCCGAGGGGCTTCTCGCAGTGGGGGAACCAATGGGACTGTTTGCGATTCTGCTGTTAATGTATCTGATGACCAATATATTCACGGAATTAATCACCAATAGTGCAGCAGCAGTATTGATGGTGCCTATCGGATTCGAGATGGCTGCAAATCTTCAGCTGGACCCGATCGGTTTCGCAGCCACTATTGCCATTGCGTCTTCTGCAAGCTTCATCACCCCAATCGGTTACCAGACAAATCTCATCGTCTATGGGCCGGGAGGATATAAATTTACAGATTATATAAAAGTAGGCATTCCACTCAGCATTCTCGTCATGTTTATCACTGTTACGATTGCTTATTGCTGGTGGTTCTAGGAGGTATAATATGGGTACATCTACCAATATCGTGTGGCATGAATCAATTGTCACCAAAGAAGAAAGGCAAAAACTGAATAATCATAAAAGTGCCGTATTGTGGTTTACCGGCTTATCAGGCTCAGGAAAATCCACGATATCTACAGCACTTGAGAAAGAACTTCACCTAAGAGGCATCCGCACATATCGTCTGGATGGGGATAATGTACGCCACGGGCTAAATAAAAATCTGGGGTTCAGCCCGGAGGATCGTACGGAAAATATCCGTAGAATCGGGGAAGTGGCGAAGCTTATGACAGACGCAGGCCTGCTTACGTTGACAGCCTTCATTTCCCCTTATAGGGAAGACAGGGATAATGTGAGGGAGTTGCTGGATGAAGGGGAGTTTATTGAAGTCTACGCAAAATGCAGTGTGGAGGAATGTGAATCACGTGATCCAAAAGGGCTTTACAAGAAAGCCAGAGCAGGGGAGATCAAACAGTTCACAGGAATTGATGCACCATATGAAGAACCTGCTGATCCAGAGCTGACCATTGATACGGAGAACCAGTCGTTGGAGGAATCGGTTGAGGCAGTCATTTCTTATTTAAAAGAGAATAATTATATTTAATAGAAAGGCCAGACGCTGCAATCGTCTGGCCTTTCATTTAGTATGGAGAGGATTACTGCAGGAGAATCCCCGACATCCTCTTCACAAAAAATCTACTGTGCCTTTCCTGTAGGCTGTATCTCCGAGTCAATCCCTTCTTCTTTGCCAACTTTTCTCTTGGACCAAAAGGAAGCTAATAGAGAGCCGGTGATATTATGCCAAACCGCTGCTGCGGCGCTTGGCAAGGCAGCCAGAGGTTCAAAATGCACGGTGGCAAGCGATACACCAAGCCCGGAATTCTGCATGCCGACTTCCAGGGAGATCGCTCTCCGCTTTGTCTCATCCAATCTCATAGCAAGGGCTGCCAGATAACCGAGCAGTACGCCAAATGCATTATGAATCACTACAGACGCAAACACCAACAGGCCGGAGGAAGCGATGCTTTCCACATTGCCGGAAACAACAGCTGCTACAATGATGATGATTGCTGTTACCGATATGAGTGGCACCACGTCGATGCTTTTTTCCACCGCTGTCGGAAACATGCGTTTAATCAATAGGCCAAGTACAATAGGCACAATGATTACTTGGAAAATGGAAAGGAACATCGCAGCCGGATCTACGGGCATCCATTGGCCTGCAAGCATTAGCAGGATGAATGGAGTGGCCACAGGAGCCAACAGTGTTGAAAATGAAGTCATCGCAATCGACAGGGCTACATCCCCTTTGGCGAGATACACCATCACATTAGAAGAGGTTCCTCCGGGGACAGACCCGAGAAGCACCAGACCGGCCGCAACAGCTGGCGGCAGATCCAGCAGATAAGCGATGGAGAAGGCTGCCAGCGGCATGATGATAAACTGTGCTGCTACACCAATCAAAACCGGGACCGGTTTGGTCAGTATCAGCTTGAAGTCCACTGCTTTCAGGGTGAGCCCCATGCCGAACATGACAATCCCAAGCAGGATGCTGACATAGGCGCCGAGCCAGCTGAACTGGTCGGGGGAGAAAAAGGCAATGGCCGCCACAACGATGACCAACACGGCAAAGTATTTTCCTGCTAGCTTACTGATCGTATTTAAAAAGTTCATTTCATTGCCTCCTGTTCTTCGTATGAGAGTTTACCTGGGTTCAATACGCCTTTCGGATCAAGTGCTTGCTTAATTTTATCCATAACCTTTAGTGCGTTCTCATGTTCTTTGAGCTGATATTTCCGTTTGCCGATACCTACTCCATGCTCACCGGTACAAGTACCGCCGCGAGAAAGAGCATATTCAACAATCCGGGCATTCAGCTCTTGTGCCTTTTCCACTTCTTCCTTATTGTCCATATCAATCATCAGAAGTACATGGTAATTGCCGTCACCGACATGGCCAGTGATACCGCCTGGCAGTCCGAGATTCCCAAGTGCCTCCCTGGCATGATGGATGGCGCCGGCCATTTCGGTAATCGGCAGGCATACGTCGGTAACCATCAATTTGCGTCCCGGGTATCCATGGACATAGGCATAAGCTAAATTATGACGTGCTTCCCACAGCTGGTTGCGAGCCTTTGTTTCTGTTTCGAATTGAAGATCCAGGCTGCCGAAATCCTGAAGTATCTCTTTAGTAAAGTCGACATCCTGGCTCAAGCCTGCTTCATTGCCATGGAACTCCATAAAAAGGGTAGGGACCTCCTGGTAATTCAGTTCGCTATAGTTATTCACTTGCTTCATTGAAGGTTCATCAACGATTTCTATCCTGGCGACCGGCACCCCTGCCTGCAGTACAGCTGTTACCGCTTCGACTGCTTGGTCCACAGAAGGAAAAGCAGCACGTGCTGCGGTAATGTGCTCCGGAATGCCATAGACTTTAAGCGTGAGTTCAGTGAAGCATCCTAAGGTTCCCTCCGATCCGACGAACAGGCCGTTGAGGTGGTAGCCTGATGATGATTTTGCTGCAAGGCTTCCGGAATGAATGATTGATCCGTCTGCAAGCACTACCTCCATATCACGGACATTCTCCCGCATAATTCCGTACCTCACAGACAAGGTACCGCTGGCATTGGTGGCTGCCATGCCTCCAATAGTGGCATCTGCGCCTGGATCGACAGGAAAGAACAATCCATATTTTTTCAATTCCTTATTCAGTTGGGTTCTTGTTACTCCCGGTTGTACGGTGACGAGGAAATCTTTCTCTTTGATTTCAATCACTTTGTTCATCAGGGAAAAATCGATGCTGATTCCGTGTTCCACAGGGACCACATGACCTTCCAGGCTGGAACCGAGGCCAAATGGGGTTACCGCCACCTCATAACGGTCTGCAATCCGCATGATGCTGCTTACTTCGTCTTTATCTGCAGGGAACACTACCACATCAGGTGGTACTGGAGTATGATAGGATTCATCATGGCTATGCCTTTCCAGTACGGTGGGGTTCTCACTGATTTGGTCTTCTTTCAGTAATGCTCTCAATTCCGTGACAGCTTCTTGTATTGCTGCTACCAATTCCATCTCTCCTTTGCCGTCTTTTTTGTTTTCTATGTAATTTAAAAACTACATCATATTAGAACTTTCCGACTTTACCATCTAGTATATCGGACGGGTTTTTATAAGTCTATATGAATGTTGGATATTAACTAACAGAGTGAGAGGGTGTTCACCCTAGTAGAATAGAAGAGGATGGGGGAAAGTGTTAATCAAATGAAATGGCTGGAAATTTTGTTTAGTGGGTATAGCCGCTCCGGGAATATATTTCGCATTTTCCACGGGCGGCTGCTGAGCCACCGAGTGCTCTTGCACTTCGGCGTCTCGCCTAGGCCTTTTTTTCCGTAGTAGTATGCGTATATTCCCTTCGCTAACTAGAGCTTAAAGCTACTGTTTTTAGTAAAGCAACTTAGTTTTATTCAAAATTTGTCTCTACTTTCTCGGCGGTAGGTCCGAGCGGTTGATTTGTTGATAGATTAAAGCTATTTCTTCTTGGTTGACAGGTTTACTAAAGAAATATCCTTGTCCTTCATTGCATTTCTGCTCCCTTAAATAGAGTAGCTGATTTATACTTTCTATACCTTCGGCGAGCACTTTGAATTTTAGATTTTTTCCTATATGGATGATGGTGTTTACCAGAAACTCCCCATCAGCATCCAAGTCGTCGATGAATGATTTATCAATTTTTAGGGTGTCAATGGGCAGTTTCTTTAAATAGCTCAAGGAGGAATACCCTGTGCCAAAATCATCGATGGACACTTTCACCCCGATTTCCTTCAGACTGCTCAGCGTGTCCGAAGAATCTTTGATCTGCAGGATGGTGCCTTCTGTTATCTCCAATTCGAGATAAGAAGCATCCAGCTGTGTTTCAGCGAGGATTTCTTTCAGTTCCCAGGCAAAGCTTTTATCCCTCAGCTGAATCGGTGAAACGTTCACTGAGGCGCGTTCCATAATGATTCCCTGCTCCTGCCAGGACTTCATCTGGCTGCATACTTCATAAAGCACCCATTTGCCAACAGGGATAATCAGACCCAAATTCTCCAGCATAGGGATGAATTCATTAGGAGGCACCGTACCAAGCTCCGGATTATTCCAGCGCAACAGAGCCTCAATGCCTACCATCTGATTGGTTGTCAAGTTAATTAACGGCTGATAGACTACGGAAAATTCACGATTCTCCAGGGCCTTTCTCAGTTTCATCTCCAATTGATAGATTCGCTGTATTTCCATATTCTGATTCGGCGTGTTAAAGCAAAATTGATTGCCGCCCTGAGTTTTGGCATGATACATAGCTGTGTCAGCCTTGCTGATCAATGTTTCAACAAAACCTTCAAAATATGTCTCTCTGGTTCCGAGAACTCCCTGGCTGATGCCGATGCTCGCCGATAGAATGATTTGATTGTTATTTACACAATAAGGCTCGGCAATTCTGGTAAGAATTCTTTCCACCACGGGGATGATAGCCTGGCGTTCCTGTTTATTCAAGATGATGATGAATTCATCTCCGCCCTGCCTGGTGAGAAAATCCTCCGTGTCGAGGCAGTCGTTCAATCGGTTGGCTACTTCTTGAAGAAGAAGGTCGCCCAAACTGTGGCCAAAATTGTCATTAATCGATTTGAAACGGTCAAGGTCTACAAAGAGAACGGTATAAGGGTGCTCCTCTCCTGCAGTATGGCCGGCCATCCATCTGTTCAGCTGATGCCGGTTGGGAAGCCCTGTCAGCGGATCGGTATAGGCCATCGCCTTGATATGGTCTTCATATTCCTTCCGTTTCGTAATGTCATGCCGGATAGAAATATACTGATATGGTTTTCCCTGGTCATTCAGGAAAGGTACAATGGTCGTGTCCACCCAATAATAGCTTCCATCCTTGGCCCGGTTTTTGATTTCCCCTCTCCATACTTTACCAGTCCCTATGCACTTCCACATCTCTTTGAAGAAAGATCTTGGGTGATGGCCCGAGTTTACTATACGTTGATTGCTACCGATCAGTTCTTCTCGCGGATACTTTGATATTTCACAGAATTTATTATTGGCAAATTGTATGGTTCCCCGGCTGTCGGTAATGGCGATTATCGATGACTCATTCAGGGCTGTTTCTATATCTTTCAGCTTTTGCTGTGTCTCTAGCAATAGGTTTGCGTCGTTATTCATGATAGGACCTCATCTCTGTCTTAAGGCATAGTTCCATTATACTACATAAGGGAAATTTTGGATATTGGGTCACTGCTTGTAAGACACAGTGCGAGGGGAGAGGGGCATATAATTAATAATCAAAGGAGGGAGCTTCTTATGTACTATTGGTATTACCCATACTATTGTCCCGGCTGCTATTATGGGCCTGTATATCCATCTGTACGTCAATATCCTCCGGTGGATCCGGATTTTTTCCATCAGTCTGCAAATGAGATGAAAAAGCTTATGCAGGATGTCAGTCTTGTATTGGATAAATTGGCAGATTCTAAGGAATTTGATGAGCAAGTCATGCACGCCGCACAGGTGGCCGATCAGGAAGAGGTGGAGCGGCTAATTGAGAGCGCCGGTATCAGCTCAGCTGTAGAGATTACGTTCAACCCGGATAATATAAGGCTGGAATTCAGCTCCAAGATAGAGGGGGAAGACTGCTGTCATATTTCGATAGCACTGAGGTGGCGGTAGGAGAAATACCGAAACCATAGAGAAGGCAAAAAACGCCTCACACATGGATAAGATCCGGTTTTTGGATCCTTCAATGTGTGAGGATTCGGGTTAACGATGATTATTTCACGCTTTATCCTTTGTTCTTTTGTTAGCTTGCAAGTTTTTGTTAATCATACAGGTTACTCCTCCTAGCAGTGAGGAATAATGCCGTTATGTCACAGACTTACCACCTTTTCAAATCTTTGGGAGGGTATGGAAGGACATTGTTGCTATATGGGCAATTCTCAGCTGATATTCTCTCGACTATCTGGTATAATGTCACTTTTGTTCCTCATGATCTTGTATTTATATCCTTAATATATGAAAGTATTTCTTCCCTCATATTCTTTCTTTTCAAAGCAGTATCGATGGTTGCTTTTACGAACCCGACCTTTTCTCCAATATCGTAGCGCTGTCCTTCAAAGCTATAAGCGAATACCGCCTGTTGTCTGCAAAGTTCATTGATGGCGTCTGTCAGCTGCAGTTCATTCCCCCTACCAATTGGAAGATCAGCAAGAATATCAAATATTTCAGGCCGCAATATATATCTTCCTATAATGGCATGGTTGGAAGGCGACTTCTCCATTTTAGGTTTCTCAATTAAAGCCTCTATCTGGTGAAGATTCGGATGACTTGTAGTGCCTCCCATCTTAATAATCCCGTACTTACTAACATCTATATCAGATACTTGCTGTGTGGCTACAATAGAACTGTTGTAGTGATTGAACATGTCAATCAGCTGCCGGAGGCATGGATATTCGGCCATTACAACATCATCACCTAGCAGAACGGCAAATGGTTCATTGGCAATAAAGTTTTTGGCATAAAGAATGGCATCCCCCAAACCTCTCGGATCTTTTTGACGGATATAATAGATATTGGCCAGGCTGGAAATATCTTGTATTTCCTTTAAAGAGGAAAGGCGGTTTTTTTGTTGTAATGTTTCTTCCAGCTCGTAAGATTTGTCAAAGTGGTCCTGGATAGCATTTTTCCCCCTTCCTATGATAATGGCAATTTCTTCAATACCTGAAGCGGCAGCTTCTTCAACGATATATTGGATTGCCGGCTTATCTAAAATGGGGAGCATTTCCTTTGGCTGAGCCTTCGTAGCGGGTAAAAAGCGGGTGCCCAGTCCTGCAGCTGGAATGATGGCTTTTCGGATAGTCATACACGGGCCTCCTTTCTCCAGACTGCCTTGTTATTTTCTATGCTCTGCAAAAAGATCTGGAACGTTTGTAGCCTATACAGAGGAAAAAGGTATGGCCTAAGGTCATTAGCTTGTAAATAATCTATATGTAGATAGTTACACAAAGTAAGGGGTTTTTTCATAGAATATGCAGACTGACGGTAAAGGGGGTGAGTGTTTGATTACCATCAGCTTGTGCATGATTGTGAAAGATGAGGAAGATACACTTCCAAACTGCCTGGATTCTATAAAAGATTGTGTCGACGAGATTGTAGTGGTGGACACGGGTTCTTCAGACAGAACGAAGGAGATTGCCCATCAATACACAAACCATGTCCATGATTTTGAATGGATTGATGATTTTTCAGCTGCACGCAATTTTTCATTCAAGCATGCCACCAAGGATTATATACTGTGGCTGGATGCAGATGATATATTACGGGAAGAAGATCGCAAAAAATTAATAAATTTAAAGAATAAATTGGACCCGTCTGTAAATGCAGTTTCTATGATTTACCACTATGCCTTTGATGAGTATGGAAATGTGACCCTCAGCTTCCGGAGAAACCGACTAGTCAGGAGAAAAGCCGGCTTTAAATGGCATGATCCCGTTCACGAGTATATAGCGGTAGATGGCCCTATTGTTCACTCGGATATTGTTGTGACTCATAAGAGGATCCATCATGCATCCGGAAGGAACCTTGCCATTTATGAAAAGCGACTGGAGAGAGGAGAGACATTCAGTGCTCGGGATTTATTTTATTATGCAAATGAATTAAGGGATCACCGGCAATACGAAAAGGCGGTTGATTATTACCAGAAGTTCCTGGACAGGGAAGATGGCTGGGTAGAGGATAAGATTTCTGCTTGTGATAAACTTGCTGATTGCTATTATCACTTGGGGGAAACAGACAGAGAAAGAGAGACTGTTTTCCAGTCATTCCTTTACGACAGTCCGAGGGCGGAATTCTGCTGCAGACTCGGATATCAATTTCTGAATAACCAGGAGTATAAGAAGGCTGCTTTTTGGTATGAGCTTGCTGCTTCTATGGAAAAGCCGGAAAAGAATATGGGTTTCTTATTAAATGACTGCTGGACTTGGCTGCCTCATCTTCAGTTATGTATCTGTTATTATCATCTGGGTGAGCATAAACGGGCTTATGAGCATAATGAGGTCGCGAGGAAATACCGGCCGAATGATCGGACCATCCTTAGTAATAAAGAATTCTTTGAAACGAACTTCCCGGATGACTGCAGATGATAGAGAGGACCTATTCTGTGAAGGAAGTGAATAAATATGTCTGTGACATATAGTGTAGTTATACCCACTTACAATCGTTCCCATCAATTGCTGCTTACGCTGACTTCTTTTGAAAATCAAACCTTTCCAGACAGCGAATTTGAAGTAATCGTGGTGAATGATGGTTCTAACGATGATACCGGGGATGTATTGGACTCTTACCGCCCTTCTTATAACTTCCATTATATTTCTAATCGTTCTCAGCAGGGAAGATCCAAGACAAGAAACATTGGAGCTAAACAGGCGAAAGGTAAATACCTTATCTTCTGCGATGCCGATTTTCTGGTGCTTCCTTCCTTTATTGAAGTGATAGATTCTTACCATCGAATATATAAAGATACCGTAATTTCTGGGGTACCGGAATCCTGGAAAGGAATCTACACACATTTTTACCCGGAATTTACAGACTATGAGAAAACAACTATTTCTTATTTTTTAAGCCAAAAGAAGCTATGGGATGATTCTTATCTGAATAGTAGTCAAGTTGTCGATATTCTCACACCTCAGGATATCCGGGAAAATATCGAAAAAGTGGAAGAAATGGTTGCCTGGTCGATGAGCCAAGAGGTAAGAAATGAATGCAGAAGGACGGATGTCGCCCCATGGCTATTGTGTATCACCAGATGTGTGTCGATGGAGAAGAAGCATTTTGACCAAGCAGGAGGTTTTTACGAGGGGTTTATCAAGTATGGGCTAGAAGATTGGGAACTCGGCTATCGCCTTCATAGGTTGGGAGTTTCGTTTATTAGTATGGATAAAACAATCGGCTACCATCAGGAACATCCCGTCAGTTTTCGAGGGGAAGATGGAAATGTGGAAAACCTGAAGATGATCTATAGAATGCACGGAACTTCTGATCCTGAGCTGGTGTTGATGGCGATTCACCCGCCATGGTCGGACTTCTATAATTATAAAAATGCGCTAAGAAGGCTGAAGGATTATCTCCCTCCTGAAGGAATCCTTTCTTAATAGGGAAGGGTTTCAAGTGTCTATAAATATATCAAGCTTCATTCATACCAGGCCCGGATAGGACATTATCCGGGTTATTTATATGCTTATGGATAGGTTGGATGACTTAATTTAGAACATAGGGAGACAGATACCCTAGCACTAAGAAAAACCGTTCATATATTACAAGTAAGAAAGGAGGTGCACAGCCATGGGGTGCGGACGTAGAAGATATTATGAGGATGATTACTGCAGAAGAGAGGACGAGGTTAGAAGATTGGAAGAGAAGCTGGATAACATCTTATTCCAGCTGCAACGGCAGGCCCAATGGCAGGACCAAGATCAAGAACAGGACCAAGACCAAAGACAACGCCAGTTTGACTTTGACGCGAGCAATTTTGAAAACATTGGTAATCCTTCCAACAAAATTGTCATAAATAATGAAGCAAATGGATTAGGCTTCCTTGCTGCAATCTTGGTGGCCTTGTCTTTATTAGGAAATGGCAATGATTCTGCTAGTCAAGCAACCATTGTTGAACTGATCAATTTGCTTCGTGAAACGAGTGGTACCACTACGGTCACCAACAGCTAATTAGTCCTGTCCTATGTAAAAACATTTAAAGCTGTAAGCAGGAGGCGTTTTGATTATTTTAATTGAAACAAGGCAGGAACCCTTTCATGTCCAACAGGGTTTCATATAGTACTAGTAAAGGAAAGGGGGTGCAGATATGGGATGCTGTAACAAGCATAGAAGACATCATGAAGATGATTCCCACAAAGACAGAAGAGATGTGAGAGGTGTGGAAGGTAGACTGGATAATCTTTTGGCTCAACTCCAGCGCCAGGCCCAATTGCAGGAACAAGACCAGGAGCAGGACCAAGATCAGAGACAACGTCAGGCTGACTTTGACTTCACCAGCTATGAGAATATCGGAAACCCAGAGAATAATATCGTTGTTAATAATGAAGATTCTGTTCCAGCCAGTCTAGCTGCAATTATAGCGGCTTTGTCCTTGGCAGGGGGTGATTCCGACCTCATTCAAGAACTGATCGACTTGTTGGAGGAACTACTAGGCAGTGCCTAGTTATCTAGAGGGCAGCAGAGAGTTGCATTCTCTGCTGCTTCCTTTTCAGTTCAAACTAAGTCCCTTTTTTAAAAGATATTCACCACAGAAAAAAATGTGCTGCCCAGAAATAGTATTCCAGCGAATATTAGCCTAAATGTTAGCAAGTCTATGCATCTATCCATCCGTATTTAAGAATCTGGCATATGATGTATAGAAACTATTACAGGAGGTGAATGTTTAATGTCTTTCAAAGATGAGTTTAAACGAATCATTCAGGACGAAATGAAGGAAATCAAAGAACATGCCAAAGCGGGCTCCCATAAAGAGAAGCACCACCATGATTGCGACGGTCATAACCACCATAAGAAGAAACACCATCATGATTGTGATTGTCATGACCACCATAAAAAGAAACATCACCATGATTGCGATTGTCATGACCACCATTGGAAAGATCATCATTGTAAACACTGTAAAAAGAAGGAGTGCTGCTGTGTTTGCCCGCCTGGACCGAAAGGTAAGAAAGGGCCGAAAGGAGATAGGGGCCCAAAAGGGAAGCGTGGCCCAACCGGCCCGACAGGACCAACGGGGCCAACCGGTCCGACAGGGCCAACAGGCGAACCAGGCGCCCCAGGGGTATTTATTGAATTTGACTGTACCGAAGTGGATGCAACCCCTCCAATTGTTCTGACTGCTACAGACCCAGAGGCAGATCTTGCAACAGTAACTATAAATGTTGATGACCCTAATAACACAGTATGGCTGACTGCTTTTGCCAACTGGACTTCCTCCGCGGGGAATGAAACCGTTCAATTTAGTATCGTCCGCGATGATGGGGAAGTAATCTGTACTACCACGGATACCTCTACTCAAGCAGGTGTGGGGCATACTACTACCCTTACTTGCTGTGATGAGATGCCGACCGAGGGACCTACAACTTATACGCTTGTTGCTGAAGCTCCTGATCTTTCAGGAAACCAAACAGTAACTATCCTTGGCGGTACTCTGACAGCAGCAGAAATAGCCGGCAACGCAAATGGATAGTCAATACCAAAAGCCTCACCTCATACTAGGTGAGGCTATTCTTTATCAAGCATAATGCCCACCGATTTTCCCGCTCCGTTCCAGAGTGATCCCAGCATCCGTATAGCTGGAGGCTCGCAGGATGGCGGTGGAGCCATATCTATCACGGATGTCATCCATTACATAGCCGATATCATTTTTCTTGGTTCTGTCCTCAAACAGGTCCAATTGGGTTTCCTGTTTGTCGAACAGGTTATCAAGGGTCACGTAAACCCGTCGGATGCTGCTTTTTCGATCATAGAATTCATAGAACAATTGCTGGCAGACATGATAGACATCCATCGTGACATTGGTGGGCAAGTCAATCGATCTGGAGCGGGAAAAGCCGCCGCCCGTTTCCTGGGAATAGCCGATGCCTAGGTGGATGGTTTTTCCGGATTTCCCGGCTGTCCGGGCCCGGCGGCATACCTCCTCACAGAGGTCGAGGATGCAGACGGATGTTTCCTCCGGGGAATAGTCCCTTAACAGGGAAATGCCATGTCCGAAGCCTTTCTGCTCCTGTCTGGTGAAGTCACCAAAGACAGGACTCAGATCAATTCCCCAGGCATGCCAGTACAGCTGCTCTCCCATGATGCCGAACCGCTTTTTCAGCCGGTCGGGATCGAATCTGGCAAGCTGTTCGAGGGTGATGATGCCCATCCGGTTGAGGTTGCGTTTCATCCTGCTGCCGATTCCCCAGATATCTTCGACAGGGAAGGGCCACAGCTTCTCCTCCACATCCTCATAGCGGCATTCCGCAATGCCTTCCTTCTTGGCGTGCAGATCCATGACAATCTTTGCCAGGAATTTATTATCCCCTATCCCAATGGAGGCGGTAATCCCGAAGCTTTCCATAATATCCTGCTTGATTTTGCGGGCAGCTTCCCACCGGCTGCCAAACAATCTTTCAATCCCATTCACGGTGACCCACACTTCATCCACGGAATATTGATGGATGGCCTCTTTAGGGACGTATTGGTTGATCAGTTTGGTGATTTCCACCGATACCTGCAGATAATCTGCCATATGTGCGGGTACGATATGGATGTCCGGATCATCTGGAAGTTCGAAAAAGCGGCTGACATTGCTGATGCCGTATCTTTTTTTTAATTCAGGCGAGGCGGCCAGTACAATGCTTCCCGAACGGTTCGGATCCCCCACCACAGCAAGCATTGTCTTCATTGGATCGAGCCCCAGTTTCACCGCTTCCACGCTTGCGTAGAATGAACGCATATCAATACACAGCACATCATGACGAGGGTAGGATGAATAATAATCCATGTATCTTCACCACCTAACAAGAACATTTGTTCTTATTGTATCTATTTAACCGTCCATAATCAATGGAAATAAATTGCAAGCCTCATATGTTCCAAATGAGAAAGGATGTGTATTAAAAAACAGGAAGCCTCTGATGAAGCTTCCTGCAGCTATTACAGTGTATTTCTTCCGGATTTCTGCTGCAGCTGTTGTTGTGCCTGCTGCAACTGCTTCTGTGCTTGCTGGAATTGAGGGTTGTTATCTACCTGTGTTCCCATTTGGGTCTGGGCTGTACGCAATCCCTGTTCTGCCTGCTGCAGCAGGCGCTGTGCTTCCTGAATCTGAGCTGGATCGGAACTCGTCTGTGCCTGTTCCATTGCTTGTTGGATTTGCTGTGTTGTTTCATACAGTTCTTGTTGTGGATTCTGTTCTGCCATTTTCTCGCACCTCCGGATTTTTGTTTGAGCTGATACAGGCTCTTTGTTTAGATTTTCCATAACTTTACGGTCCTATGTATAGGAAATGCGCCCCGTTCGGCGGCTAAGCGTTTCTTCCTGATTTTGGCTTCTAATGATCTGCAAGCTATTCCTGCTGCCGTTAAAAAAACCCTTTTTATGGACTAGCTATATATTGGCTGTATATTTTAAACATAAGGAAAAATAGGTGTTTTTTGCGTGGTTCTCCACTAAATAAATGGTATGCTGAAGAAAAGGAAAATAGGGGAGCGGTAGATGGTGGAGAAACAACTGAAGAAGTTTCTGAAAAGTGATCCAAGATTAAAAGGTGCCCTGGTGGGAGTCAGCATCAGATCGGCGAAGACAGGGGAGAAGCTGTTTGCCCATATGGGGGATATACGTTTCCGCCCTGCCTCCAATTTGAAATTGCTGACCTCAGCAGCGGCACTTACGGTACTTGGAGCTGGCTACACTTTTTCAACAGATCTTGGTACAGACGGCCGCGTGGAGGGAAAAACCTTAACCGGGAATTTGTTTTTACGGGGAAAAGGAGATCCGACTCTGATGCCGGCAGATCTCCGTCGTTTTGCGGAAAAGCTCAGGGAGAATGGAGTGGAACGGATTGAAGGAGATGTGATAGGTGATGATACATGGCATGATGATGTCCGCCTTTCCCCCGATCTCAATTGGAGTGATGAGCAGTATTATTATGGGGCACAGGTATCCGCACTGACGGTGGCCCCTGATGAGGATTATGATGCCGGTTCCCTCATCGTGGAGGTGGAGCCGGGCATGGCTGTTGGCGACAGGCCGGAAATCCGCATTTTTCCCGAAACGGATTATGTGAGAGTGATCAATGAAGCGCGGACTGTTTCAGGGGAGGAAGAGTCCGAGGTGATAGTGGAGCGGAAACATGCCGAGAACACAATCGTCGTGCAAGGAACCATTTCGCTTGGCGGGGAGAAGGAAAAAGAATGGATGTCCGTCTGGGATCCGACCCGCTATGCGGTGCATCTGTTCAGCCAAGCGCTTAAGGAGCAGGGGATCAGCTGGCACGGTGATTTGAACATAGGAAAAGCGCCGGAGGATATGACTGTATTATATACCGATCGTTCTATCCCACTTGCAGAGCTGCTGGTGCCATTCATGAAATTTAGCAATAATGGCCATGGGGAGATCATGGTAAAAGAAATGGGGAAAATAGCCTATGGAGAAGGCAGCTGGGAGAGAGGGCTGGAGGTGCTCAAGTCCGAACTGCCGAAACTGGGGGTCAAACAGAGTACGATATCTATACGTGATGGTTCCGGCCTTTCCCATTTCAATCTGATTCCTGCCAATGAGATCACCCAGCTGCTGTATGAAGTACAGAAAGAGGAGTGGTTTCCCGCATTTTTCCATTCCTTGCCGATTGCCGGGCATGAGGAACGAAGAATCGGTGGAACGTTGAGGGATAGAATGAAGGGTCTTTCCGTTCAGGCCAAAACGGGAACCATCCACGGTGTCAGCACATTGTCCGGCTATATGGATGATCCAGCTGGGGAAAGAGTCATCTTTTCCATCATGATTAATAATTTGCTGGATGAAGAGGAAGGGAAATCGATAGAGGATGACCTCCTGGATATAATGACAAAGTCCAGATGGGATCAGCAGGCGGACTCGACTTCGCTGAATATTTTAGACTGAAGAAAATCGGCAGACGCATCACTCAAAAGGGTGATGCGTTTTTTTAATGAAGTGGGAAAGCGCTCTTTCATGAACAGAGAACCCGTATTTATCACCTTTGTTTTGGTAGCCGCTTGGAATAAACCTTTCACACGGAAAGACCGGGATGAATACCTAATATATAGGGGTAGGTATTTACCCGTTTTAACCAAAAAAAGGAAGTGAGCAAATTGTTCTACCATGTGAAAGAGTTACAATACCATGCCAAACCGGAACGTCCCGATCCGATTTATGCAAAGAAGCTGCAGGAGATATTGGGCGGCCAGTTTGGTGAAATATCTGTAGCAATGCAGTATCTTTTCCAGGGCTGGAACACAAGAGGCGATGGTAAATACCGTGATCTTTTGATGGATACTGGTGCGGAAGAGATGGCACATATAGAGATGCTCGCAACAATGATTGCCAGACTTTTGGATGGTGCACTAGATGTAGAGTTTGAGGATGCAGCCAAAAATCCGGTGGTAGCGGCTATCCTTTCAGGGGAAAATCCACAGCATAAAATTGTTTCTGGGTTGGGGGCCATGCCATCAGACAGTGTAGGCAACCGCTGGACGGCCGATTACATTATTGCAAGCGGAAATCTTCTCGCCGATTTCCGGGCGAACTTGAATGCGGAATCACAGGGCCGCCTTCAAGTAGCGAGACTTTATGAGATGACCAACGACCGTGGTGTGAAAGATATGCTATCCTGGCTGCTGGCTCGTGATACTATGCATCAGAATCAGTGGTATGCTGCAATAAGGGAGCTGGAAGAGAAGGAAAACATTGTAGTACCTAGCACATTTCCGAGGGAACTGGAAAAACAGGAAGTAGCCTATACGTTATTCAACTATTCAAAAGGGCATGAAAGCGCAGAGGGAAGATGGGCGCACGGTCCGAGCATGGATGGGTGCGGTGTGTTTAATTACGTCGATAAGCCGGTGGCATATGGAGAAGTACCACATTTGAAGCCTGCCCCTCCGTATATATTTGATACACCTCCTTGGGCAATGAGAAAGTCGGACGATTTGCCGGACCCGGATATGAAATAAACATGTCTACCGAGGTTGGAACAAAATTAAATTGCTTTACTCAAAAGTTGAACAATGAACTGAATTAGCGAAGGAAATATACGTAGACTCCAACGGGAGGAGAGGCCTAGGTGAGACCCCGAAGTGCGATAGCACTCGGAGGCTCAGCAGCCGCCCGTGGAAAAGCGAAGTAAATTTCCGCAGCGCCATTTCACTAGATTTCTAGCTAGTTCGGTTTTTCTTTTGATTAAACAATTTTGTCCCAACCTCGTATCTTTATAGCATCAGCTGTGTGGCCGACAAGTGGCTCAGGGCATGGTTTAGTCAGAAGGATAATTTTACCCTTTCCAGTTTCAAGGGAAATAATCAGGGGAATAAATCTATCAATATCATAAAAAAGGAGGGTTCAGCCTTGTCCCCTGAGCAAATAGGTTTTGCTTTATTATACTTAGGAGTATTTCTTCTTATTGGTAAATGGATACGTATTAGGGTGAAATGGCTGCAGAATTTATTCCTGCCATCATCTGTGATTGGCGGATTTCTAGCATTGCTTTTAGGGCCTCAAGTACTCGGCAGCATGCTTCCGGTAGGCGAAGAGTCATTCTGGGCCACTGGAATTCTTTCCCCGGAAGTGGTGCAGGTATGGGAAGAAATCCCAGGCCTGCTGATCAATGTCGTGTTCGCCACCTTATTTTTAGGGGCTACACTACCGAGTCTTTCAAAAATATGGAATGTCGGGGGGCCGCAGCTGGCCTTTGGCTGGACATTGGGCTGGGGGCAGTATGTCATCGGTATTCTTCTTACCGTGTTGGTGTTATCCCCTGTATTCGGATTGCCACCAATGGCGGGAGCGCTCATTGAAATAGGGTTCGAGGGAGGACACGGCACCGCGGCCGGGCTGCAGTCCACCTTTGAGGAGATGGGCTTTGCAGATGCTTATGACTTGGCTATCGGGTTAGCCACTGTCGGTATTCTATCCGGAGTGATTGTGGGAATCATCCTCGTCAACTGGGGTGTCCGACGGGATAAAACAAATGTCATCAAGGATGTACGGGATTTTTCCACCCTAAGGAAGGCCGGCATTATGGAATTTGAAAACAGGGACCCGGCAGCAAAAATGACGGTCCGTCCCGAATCGATCGAACCGCTTTCCCTGCATTTTTCTGTAGTAGCGCTAGCTATTTTGACGGGATATCTGCTCCTGCAATTTCTCATATGGCTGGAGAGTGTTACTTGGGGTGCCTGGACAGGCTCCGACTTTATGACATATATCCCGTTATTCCCGCTGGCCATGATCGGCGGTATTTTGGTACAGGCTTTCTTCCATAAAGTGGACAATGCTAAATTGCTGGACCGTCCGATGATCAATCGGATCCAAGGGTTTGCCCTGGATCTACTGATACTCACTGCCATTGCTACCGTATCCCTCGATGTGATCGGCCAACATATTGTACCATTCCTGTTGCTGGCAGCAGCGGGTATTGCCTGGAATGTATTCGGATTTCTAATTCTGGCACCACGCATTATTCCCACTTACTGGTTTGAACGCGGGATTGGCGATTTCGGCCAATCGATGGGGATTACAGCAACAGGGTTACTGCTAATGCGTGTAGTCGATCCGGAAGCAAAGTCGCCTGCTTTTGAAGGGTTCGGCTATAAACAATTGGTATTCGAGCCGTTCCTTGGCGGCGGTTTGGTCACGGCATTGTCCGTACCGCTGATCTATCAACTGGGTGCCATGACATTCTTGATTTTTGCTGCGGTTATGTGCTTGATCGGACTGCTCGTGGGATTGCTCCACTTTGGCAGGAAATAGAGAAAAAAGGAGTCGTTGCAGTTGACCTCTCATCATATATTGTTATTGCTTCTAATTGGATATATTGTCTATTCGATTGATAAAAAACAGAAGAATTTCCCTGTACCGGTAGTACTTGTCCTGATCGGACTGGTTTTATCCTTCGTCCCATATTTCGATGAAGTTACCATCAGCCAGAAGATGATATTCAATGTTTTTCTTCCTGCTTTACTGTTTGTCTCGGCATACAGCTTTCCTTTGGATGCTTTGAAGAAAAACAGATGGATTATTATCACCCTTGGAACAGGCGGGCTGATGCTGACAGTTCTATTGCTGGGGGCAGCAATCTATGCGGCGGCCAATCTGTTTGTTGCCGTATCGCTGACAGGAGCTCTCTTAGTAGCATCCATATTGGCCCCGACTGATCCGGTTTCGGTTGTATCGATTTTAAAGCAGTCTACCGACAATGAAAAGATTGCCGATATCGTTGAAGGGGAATCGATGCTGAATGATGGAACCAGTATTGTCCTGTTTACGATCTTCCTAGGCATGTTCCTCAGTGATAAGGGTTTTTCCATCGGTGGATTTATAGGTGAATTTCTGCTTGTCTCCGTTGGTGGTGTGGTACTGGGATTGGTTTTTGGCTGGCTGATGAGCAAAGCTGTCCATTACTCGCACCACCGGACCTATCAGGTGATGCTGAGCATCATTATTGCCTACGGAAGCTTTTACCTCGGGGAATTGATAGGGGTGTCGGGTGTGCTTGCAACAGTGACAGCAGGCCTAATGCTTTCTTTCGAGTTTGGCCGGAATATTAAAGAGGATCATTTCCGAGAATCGTTGGATGGGTTCTGGGATGTGGTGGAGCCATCGATACTTGCTTTGTTATTTCTTTTAATCGGAATACAGGCGGCAGATTACTTGATTTTTTCCGGCTGGACATTAGCAGTAATCATCTTTCTTCTGTCACTCCTGGTCCGCTGGACGGTACTTGCCGGCCTGACATTGACAGTGGCAAAGTGGAAACACCTATTCTCTTGGAAGGATACAGTATTAATATCCTGGTCGGGTATTAAAGGCGCCATGTCTGTTGCCCTATTGATGGGGTTTGAAGCGGCGGCAGAAAGTGATGATTTGTTGGTGTCGCTGTCATTCGCAGCTATTGTACTTTCCCTTGTTATCCAGAGCGCAGGCGTCTATCCACTCACAAAAAAACTGAAGGGCTAGTTAGAATCTTCAATGGAACTATTCCATTGAAGATTTTTCCTTTTCCAGGGCGATTGTTTGTTCGCCATGCATTATGATAGTATAATAGAATAATAGCTGCTAAAAAATTCCTCTGAACATTCTCCTCCAATTTACAGACGAAATAGGTGATGATATGAAGTTAATACTTGCAGAGAAACCCTCCGTAGCAAAAAACATTGCAGACGCATTAGAAATCCACACAAAGCGGGACGGTTACTTTGAGGGAAACGGCTACCTGATTACATGGGCATTTGGTCATTTGGTCGAATTGTATGATGCCAAGGATTATGACAGCAAACTGGCACGTTGGAAAATGGATAATTTCCCTTTTATTCCGCAAAACTTCCAATATAAAGTGAAAAGCAATCCACGGGACAGGAGTCAGACGGATACAGGTGCAGCCAAACAACTGAAGACCATTCAAACGCTGATAAACAGAGCAGATGTGGAAGCGATCATTTCAGCGTGTGATTATGACAGGGAAGGCCAGCTGATCGGTGACAGTATTATCTATCGCGGTGGAAAGCAGAAAAAACAAGTCTACCGTCTTTTGCTCAATGAATGGACAAAGAAAGAAGTTATTAGAGGACTGGAGAATATCCAGCCGAATGACAGCATGAAAAGCCTTCGGGATGCAGGGATCAGCAGGCAGTGGGCCGACTGGGTAATCGGCATTAATCTCACCTCTGTCGCCACCCTGAAATATCAAGAAGGAAAGGGAAAGGCGCTCAATATCGGGCGTGTCCTGCTTCCGACTCTAAAGATTATTTATGACCGGGATAAGGAAATAGCCGAATTCAAGCCGGAGAATTATTTCAAATTGACAGCTGACTTTGAAACAGAACGAGGTGCAGCCTATCAAGGAATCTACCAGGAGGGGAAGGACGAAAAGTTCAAGGACCAGGAGAAGCTCCAGGTGGTCAAGGAAGCGATGCGTAATAAGATGGGCATCGTAACAGACAGGCAGGTGGAAAAGAAAAAGGAATTTCCGCCATTTTTGTTCAACCTGTCAAACCTGCAAGGCTATATCACCAACCGGTATAATGGATGGACTTCCGATAAAGTGCTGAAAGCAGCCCAGTCCCTCTATGAAAAGAAGTTGATCACTTACCCGAGAACATCCAGTACCGCCTTGGACGAAAGCCTGGCAGGAAAGACGGCACATGTTCTGAAGGTTCATGCGGAAGCCTCTCGGTTCAAGGAAGAGATAAAGTTTTTGAAAAGCAGGCGAGTTTTCAATAATGCGAAGGTTGAAAGCCATAGCGCAATCATTCCAACTTATTTGAAGCCGAAACGTCTCAGCTCGGATGAACAGATCGTCTACCAAGCCATCCTTAACCGGTTCATTGCGCAGTTTATGCCGGTTGCCGAATATGAAGAAACCAGGTTGCAGACAGAGGTGGAAACAGTCCAGGGGACCTTCATCTCGAAAGGCCGGGTCCAACTCGTTGAGGGGTGGAAGAAGGTAGAAGATATCCAATCCAAGCAAACGCTCCTGCCAATTGTAGAAGTAAATGAGAAGGCAGCCATTTCGGACGCCGAAATTTCCTCCCATGTTACAAAGCCACCAAAAAAACATACGGAACGAACATTGTTAAAAGTGATGGAGACATGCGGGAAAAATTATCAAGATGAGGAAAACGAAGAGGAAGTGGGGAGCATCCTTGCAGGCTTTAGCATCGGCACAGCGGCAACTAGAGCGGAGACGATAAAAAAGCTCAAAGAAGTTGGCTATATAGAGGCCAAAGGAAAGAATTTGAACTGTACTACACTGGGAAGGAAAATGGTTGAAACATTTCCTGTCAAAAATCTGTTTGATCTCGGGTTCACAGGAAGACTGGAGAAGGGGCTTTCTGATATACAGAAAGGGAAGGCAGAGAAGCAGGCATTTCTGCAGATGATTTTCCATTTCATTAATGAATCCGTTGATATCATCAAAAATGGGGAAGAAGTGATTATTCGCCAGCTTGGCAGCAAACCGGCAGCCAAGGAGGTGCTTGGTACATGTCCAGAATGCGGCGGTGAAGTGAAGGAAGGCTTTAAAGGATTTGGGTGCAACGGATATGGGAAGAAGTGCCAGTTCATGGTTTGGAAAAATGATAGATACCTTGCTGCCATGAGGAAAAGGCCGACCAAGACAATGGTAAAATCTCTGCTAAAAAGCGGGCAGGCCCATGTTAAAGGATTGACGAGCAAAAAAGGTAAGAAGTTCAGTGCCTATCTATCCTATAAAAAGAATGAAGACAAGGGCTACTACAGTTGGGAGATGGCATTTAAGAACAAGAAATAGTTTGAGGGGCCTTCCTTTGCTGCAATGGATTTTGAGGAAGAAAACGATATCTGCGATTTTATCGCATAGGAAAAGCCGGGCATGCTCCCGGCTTTATCGCTGTTAAGGAATGTTGAGGTGATGGCTATCCGACTTTATATACCGTTGACCCGGGTATCCTGCATCGTTTGTTCCGATAGGATTTTTAAATAATATCACGCAATTGGATTTTGAGTATTTTTCCGCTGGCCGTTTTCGGAAGCTCCTCCATAAACGTGAATTGCTTAGGGCAAGCAGGCGGATCCAACCGCTCAGCAGCATAGTCGATCAGCTGTTGCTCCGTTAATTGGGAGTCTTCATATGGAACGACAAAGGCGTGGGTAACCTCCCCTAATTCTGCATCAGGCAGCACTAATACAGCCACTTCCTCGACTTCCGGATGCTGATATAAGACTCTTTCTATTTCCAGCGGAGACAATTCCTCTCCATCATGAATAGTATCTCTATTCCGCTCTACCACATGAATACGGCCTTCTTCATCAATGGTTCCCATATCTCCCGTGCGCAGCCAGCCATCTGGAAGCTCCTGCCCTGCTTCGCTGATTGGGGTCACGCCGTTCCCTTTGACAATAATTTCGCCGACTTCTTTGCCGTTGGGAGTAACATCTTTGCCATCTTTACCCACGACACGTACTTGTGTATCAACCAATTTCATCCCCACCTTCTATAGTTAATGATGTATTTATCCTGTTTATTGAGAATATTATAACACACTTTCAATGTAAGCGTTTAACTTTAACTTGGTGAGTAGGACGATATGAAAATGGAATCACTTGAGTAAGTAGAGCTAATTGAAAAAGGGCAAGAGAAATGCTTACAATAGAATGGAAAAGGGAATCAGTCAATAAAGAAAGAATGGATGAGAAAATGCTCTCTGACATATTGCGAAGGAGGCCTGATTGGTGATGAAACTAAAAGGGAAAACGGCAATTATAACTGGTGCAAGTGCGGGGATCGGCCAAGCGATAGCCGAGCAATTGGCTGCGGAAGGATCTAATGTAGTGCTGGCCGCTAGGAGTACCGGCAAACTGAAGGATCTAGCGGAGAAAATCAATCAAAAAACAGGAGGAAAAGCTCTGGATGTGCCGACAGACGTAACGGATAAGTCTGCTGTTGATGAGCTTTATAACAGAGCCATTGATAGTTTTGGAACAGTGGACATTTATGTTAATAACGCTGGTCTAGTCCTTTCATCTGCAATAACCGACAGGGAAGTAGGCGAATGGGATAAAATGGTGGACGTCAATATCAAAGGAGTACTATATGGAATAGATTCCGTTCTGCCACATATGCTGGAGAAGGCCTCGGGGCATATTGTAAATATCGACTCTGTTTCCGGCCATGAAGTGAATAAATCGAGCGCCGTATATGCAGCGACTAAGTATGCGGTCCGTGCTATCTCCGAAAGCCTGGAGAAGGAACTTGCCCGTACCGGAGTAAAAGTCAGCAATATTTCTCCAGGACGGGTGAATACCGAAAGAGTGCTGAAAAAACTCGGAGACGACCCGGAACGCAAGCCGTTGCAACCAGAAGATGTAGCCGGTGCTGTTGTCTATGCCGTTACCCAGCCTGATTATGTAAATGTGAATGAAATTATTGTCAGGCCGGTGTAAGTTTTGGTTTGGAAGGGATAAAGAAATTATTAGCGTAATCTAAAGAACTTTGCTATTATGGTTATGATATTCTAAGCAATCCGTTTGTAAGCGTATTGGAAATAATAGGTATGGCTTTGTGAAATAATTAATTTGTCCAAACGCTTAGGATACTTCCAACCATATGAATCAGCTGGAAAAAGAAAGGGGAAAGTTCAATGACTAAACCAAAGATCGTCGTTCTGGGAGCAGGGTACGCAGGACTGACAACTACTAAGCGTCTGACACAGCAATTGAGCCCAGAAGAAGCGGAGATTGTATTGGTCAACAAACACAACTACCATTATGAAACTACATGGCTCCATGAAGTTGCAGCCGGCACCATCAACCCTAATCAGGCCCGTGTCATGATTAGCGATGTAGTGAACCCAAAACGGGTACGGCTTATTTATGATAATGTTGTAAAAGTGAAAAAGGACGAAAATATCGTCGTACTGGAAAACAGTGAAATCAGCTATGATTATCTTGTGTTCGCCCTAGGCTTTGAATCCAATGATTTCGGCATTAAAGGAATGGATGAACATGCATTCGCTATTGAGGACATAGATTCCAGCCGATTGATCAGCGAGCATATCGAGTATCAGTTTGCAAAATATAAAACAGAGGAAAACCCAGATGAAAACAGCTTGCATATACTAGTAGGCGGTGCCGGATTCACTGGGGTAGAATTTGTAGGAGAGCTTGCGGAAAAAGTGCCGGAGCTTTGCAAAAAATATGACATCGACCGCAGTAAGGCCCGCATCATCAATGTGGAAGCGGCCCCGTCCATTCTCCCGATGTTTGATAAGGATTTGGTGGAGTATGGCAAGAAATCGCTGGAAGACCGCGGTGTTGAGTTCCGTATAGGCGCCCCGATCTCAGAATGTACATCGGAAGGCTTCATTGTCGGTGATGATGATGAGCTGATCAAAGCTGGTACAGTAGTATGGACCGGCGGCGTCAAAGGAAGCAGTGTATTGGAAGCATCCGGGTTTGAATTGACAAAAGGCAAAGTAAATGTGGACGCAGACCTTCGTATGCCTGGTGAAGATAATCTCTTTGTTCTTGGTGATTGTTCTTGGGTATGGAACAAGGAAGAAGATCGTCCATACCCACCGACAGCCCAGCTTGCCATGCAGGAAGCAAATGTCACAGCAAGAAACATCAAGGCATTGATTTACAACCAGCCTCTGGAAGATTTTGTTTTCAAGAGCAAGGGCACTGTAGCTTCTCTTGGTACAACCGATGGAATCGGAAACGTACTCGATGGCCGCAAGCTTCAAGGCAAGGCAGCTGCCGCCATGAAGAAAGTAGTCGACAACCGTTCCTTATTCCTCATCGGCGGACCGAAACTTCTGCTGAAAAAAGGGAAAGTACGTCCTTTCTAATATTTCATGCCGATCCATTATACGGGGAGAAACGTAAAATTTGAGGAGGTAGGTTTCAAATGAAAAAAGGGACTTTATACGGGATTTTACTTGTAATTGCTTCCGTTATCGGATACAGAATGGCAAGTGATTTCATCGAGGAGACAAGAGATTTCCGTTAATTATAAAAAGCATGGCCCTCGGTACTGTACCGGAGGCCGTGTTTTTTTAAATCAACGGGAAATATATTTAGTACTTATTAGGTTTGTAAACGAGGTTAGCGACGTCCAGCCCGGCCATTTCAGAGGGGGGCCGCCTTTCCTTGCGATTGGCCGGGGTCTACCTTATGTGCCTATGTCGGAATCCATCTATGATTATGAGACCAGCCTGCCTGAAAGCCCGTATTCATTGGCTGGGCGACACGCTCTTTCGTTTCGACGGGAGCTGTGTGCGGTATGTCACTGACACATGTTCATGAATGGAGTAGAATGAAGTCAGGAGGGATATTGTGTCGATTGAACTTATTATTTTATTGATTGTATTGTTTATAGCTGCAATAGGAGGTACTTTTTTTGCCTTCAAACAGGAAGAAAAGAAAATGAAGAAGTATGAAGAGGAAGGGCATACACCAGAGGATGAAATGAGACGATCCTTGGAATATGAAAAAAGTTCACTAAAGTCCAACGTGCCCCTGCAAATTTGGATTTATACCATAACTATCGTCATATCTCTAGTGGCATTCGGTCTGTATCTTTTTTAAATCAGCGCTAATTGAAAACAATTATCATTGACTAAATCGCCATCAACCAATAAACTAAAGGTAAGATAATGACGACGATTAAATAGGAGCAAGTCGTAATATAAGGGGAGCGGATTCCATGAAGACACTATCAGCGAATGGCCTGACACTTGGTTATGGTGACAGCATTATTATAGATGAATTGGACATTACTATCCCAAAGGGTGAAATCACTGTATTGATCGGGGCGAACGGCTGTGGAAAATCCACGCTGCTTCGGTCAATGGCCCGTCTGCTCAAACCGAAGAACGGGGATGTAGTCCTGGACGGAGAGGATATTGCAAAAATGGCGACAAAAGAAGTTGCCAAGAAATTATCCATTCTTCCCCAGAGCCCGGTGAGCCCGGAAGGCTTAACCGTTTATGAGCTTGTTAAACAGGGGAGAAATCCGCATCGGAAACTGCTAAAAAAATGGTCGGGTAAAGACGAGGAAGCCGTCAACCATGCACTTGAGTCCACAAATATGCTGGAATTGAAGGACCGGTTTGTTGACTCTCTTTCCGGTGGACAACGACAGCGCGCATGGATTGCTATGACCTTGGCCCAGGAAACGGATACCATTTTACTGGATGAGCCTACGACCTATCTGGATATGACCCATCAGATTGATGTGTTGGATTTATTGTTTGATCTTAATGAAAGAGAAGGGCGTACAATTGTGATGGTGCTCCATGATTTGAATCTTGCCTGCCGTTATGCCCATCATATTGCTGCAATTAAAGGAAAAAAAGTATTTGCCCAGGGAAAGCCTGAAGAGATTATTACTTGCAATCTGGTGCAAGACGTCTTTCAAATGAAATGTGATGTCACCTTTGACCCCATGTTCGGTACACCGATGTGTATCCCGCATGGGAAAGGCCGCTGCATATTTGCTAATAGGCCGAATCCAGCATCAGCTAATATAGGATGATGTAATACCCGCCTGCCATCAAGGCGGGTATTTTTTTAGCCTTTTCCCACACAATAATGGGGAGGAGGTGTAATCATGAGAAAGATAACTTCTTTCATCTTGTGTATCTGGCTGCTGATGGTCCCATTTCAGTCGCTTGCCAAAACCTCAGAAGAAGATGAGCCTGTCACCTTGAAAAGGGCCGAGATTGAACAATATGAATTAAGCTATACAGGCGGAACTTTCGTGGATAATACCAAGTTGAATGGTCTGATGGACATGATTGAAAAAAAGGTATATAAAGAACCGCAAAATGCTTACTTGGACGATAATGGACAGATAGTGGAAGGAAAACCCGGTGAAACGATAGACCGCAACAAATTCGATCTCTTGTTTCGGAAAGCCTTTTATAATAAAAAGATAGCCCATATGAAAGTGCCAAAGAGACCGATTTATCCAAGAGTAGATAAAGCGATGATGACAGAGATAAGTAAAAAAGAATTGGGCAGTTACACGACCAGCTTCAGAAAAAGCAATGTTGAACGTTCCCATAACATCGAACTGGCTGCTGAGGCAATCAATAACCATGTCCTTTTTCCGGGAGAGACTTTTTCTTTCAATGAAGTGGTAGGGGAGCGTACAGAGGAAAAGGGCTATGAACGGGCTCCAGTGATTGTAAGGGGAGAACTCACAGAAGATATAGGTGGAGGTATCTGCCAAGTATCATCCACCTTGTTCAACGCTGTCGACTTGAAAGGGGTAAAGATTGTAGAACGCTATGCCCACAGCCGGCGTGTCCCTTATGTTCCACCAGGACGGGACGCCACAGTCAGCTGGTGGGGCCCTGATTTTGTATTTAAAAACCTCTATAATGAGCCTATTCTTATTCGGGCACTCGTCCGGGATGGGAATATGATTGTCAAGATAATGTCTTCGGAGACGGCCGAATATTTCACGGGAGACGATTAGTGTTCCGGACTTTTATCTATTCTGCATGTATCCCCCTGGCAATGGTTTACAGGGACAAGCTTCCTGTTGGCAGCAATCTTCCCATAGATATAGTTCCCTAATCCAACCCATTTGAACAAGTATAGAAATGGCAGCAATATCCACAGGGCAGGCAGGAGTTTGGCAATATTAATAATTGCATCATATCCATTCCACCACTTGCCCTTATGCTGCACATGCAGACTCTCCTCCATTTCCTTCGGGTAATTCTCCAGTGTGCGGAACGAGCGGAATATTAATTTGTCTCGCCAGTCAAGCTTTTTCCATATATTGGAGGATGTTGTACATAGCTTGCAGTAACTGTCATAATAGACGATCATTCGAATCCCTCCTTATCACATATATTACCATCCTTCATTCTTTTAAAACAGCTCTCCAATATAGTTGACAGCTAGGATGCTTTCCTTTAAGATAAATCTGAAAATGATAATCGTTTTCAATTAGGGGGGGGTGGAGATATCAATCTTACCGAAATAGTACGAGGTAGAAGGACAATCCTTGATTACAAGCCGCAGAAGATAGACAAGTCGCTGTTGGTCGAATTATTCGACCATGCAGCATATGCGCCGAACCACCATATGAAAGAGCCGTGGAAAATCAGAGTTTATGAAGAGGATGCAAGGTCCTCATTCGGAGAAAAGATTGTCGACAGCTATATCAGGCTGGGTTTACTGAAGACTTCTGATGAACAAAAGCTTGCAAAGGCCCGTCAGTCTTATGATCAATTTTTCACCTCTATTCCACATCATTTGCTTTTTTATATGGAAAAGGAAGATGATGGCGGTTATCTTGACGATGAAAACTTTGCCGCTGTCTGTGCTTTTATACAAAACTTCCAGTTGTTGGCATGGGAAAAAGGGATTGGTACGATGTGGACGGCAAAGGAAACGCTCAGAGATGATGTCTTCATCAACGAAATCGGCCTATCTCCGGAGAAGCATAAATTAGTGGCTGTTGTTCAAGTTGGCTATCCTAATAAGATACCAAAGCCAAAAAAGCGGACACCGCTAGGGGACCATATTGGATGGTTCAGGAGTAAGGAAATATAATCAGACAGGAGAGATAATTATGAAGAAATTGATTACATATACTGTGGCATTATCCATTATTTTATTTTTAGCCGCCTGTGGGGGCGGTACTGAAGAGTCAAATGAAGCGGAGAATCAGCAGGAGACCGCCGAGAGAACCGTTACCGTGGAAGATGCCAGAGGTGAACAGACAATTGAAGGCACGCCGGAAAATATTGTGGTGCTTGAATGGTCTTATGCCGAGCATTTACTTTCTCTAGGCATCCAGCCTGCCGGTGTAGCTGATATGGATGGCTTTCATGAATGGGTGAACATAGATAAATCGTTTGACGAAAGTGTACAAGACGTGGGGACAAGGCAGGAGCCAAACCTAGAAGCAATAGCCCGGCTGAATCCCGACTTGATTATCGCAGTAGATTTCAGGCATGAACAATATCTGGACAGTTTGGAAGATATTGCTCCAGTGGTTACTTTTGCCCCATATGGAGAAGAAGCAATTCAGAATCATTACCAAAATATGCTCGAAGAATTCCAGACCGTTGCTAAAATTGTAGACAAAGAAGAAGAAGCGCAGAAGGAAATTGAAGGGCTGGAGAACTTCATTGCTGAACAGAAATCAAGGGTTGAAGAAGCAGGGTTGGAAGGTTCCGATTATATCGTCACCCAAGCTTTTTCAGCACAAAACACACCAACACTGCGATTGTTTACCGAGAATTCGATTGTTGCCCAGGTGATGGACAGATTAGGTTTTGAGAACGCCTATCAATCCGAAAATGTAGAGCCGTACGGTTACAGCGAGGTTACGGTGGAAGCATTACAGAATTTCCAGGAAGAAGACCTCCAATTCCTTTATATCGTTCAGGAAGAGGATAATATCTTTGAGAACCAGCTGGCTGGAAATCCTGTATGGGAGAACCTTACGTTCGTACAGGAAGGCAATACTCATGCATTGCCAGGGGATACATGGACCTTTGGAGGAGTGTTATCAACGGAAGTACTGACCGAACAACTGGTTGATGCCATGGTGAATGAGTGATAGAAGATGACAGTATTTAAAAATTCCATGAAGGCGGTTCTTACCTTTGGAGGGGGAACCGCACTTTTATGTCTTTTAACCTTTATCCATATTAACCAAGGGAATGTTTTCATTCCCTTGCATGAAATAATGGCCGCTATCTTCTCACCGGAGGATATAATTGAGCACCATACCGTCCGGATATTAAGAATGCCTCGTGCGGTAATGGGGATCATTGCGGGGGGAGCTCTTGCAGTTGCAGGGGTGATTTTGCAGACTGTTACCAGGAATCCGCTAGCATCCGCGAGTACGCTGGGTATCCACTCGGGGACATATTTTGCTGTTGTTTTTACTACCATCTTTTTTCCGGCAGCAGTGCTGGGAAATGGGATGATTCCTGCTTTTGCAGGTGGTATTGCCACGTTTGCAGCTGTATTTGTCTTAGCCGGAGGAAGCAGGGCCGCGCCAGTAAGAATGGTGCTTTCCGGTATGGTTGTCACCCTGCTGTTCTCGTCTCTTACCAGTGTTCTGCAAATTTTCTATGAGAACGAAACGGCAGGCCTGTTCCTGTGGGGGTCGGGGACGCTTGTACAAAATGATTGGGAAGGTGTCCGTTTTTCTCTGCCTATTACACTGGCTGCTTTGGCAGTCCTTCTGGTGATGAGTTTTAAGCTGGACACACTGACCTTAGGGGACGATGTTGCCGTATCGCTGGGACAGCGTGTAAATGGAATAAAGTTCACAGCCATTCTTTCGGCCGTCATGCTGACATCCGTGACAGTAAGTGTCGTAGGCCCCATCGGTTTTGTAGGATTGGTTGCTCCTCATATCATTAAGCTGATTGGATACCGGAAACATCTGCCGCTCATCCTTGCCTCCTTTATATGGGGAGGGGTGGTACTGTTGCTTGCAGATATCTTGGCAAGGGTTATTGATCCGACTTTTGCTGAGCTTCCGGTTGGTGCGATAACTGCTTTGATAGGTGCCCCGTGGCTGATCTACTTAGTAATGCGAATGAAAAAAGAGCGGGATGGGGAAGAGACGGCATCGGTTACGGCGGGCAAGTCGACAAAGGGCATCCCGCTAAAAATAATTATTCCCTCCCTTTTGGGTGCCATTATTCTGGCAATCTCAGTCAGTATGGCCAGCGGCAACTACGGCTTTGAACCGGTGATGACCTTCCGGGCTCTATTTGGAGACAATGATTTCATGCAGGGTCTTATCGTCGACCTGCGGCTGCCTCGCGCTCTTGTAGCGCTGCTCAGCGGTATGGTGCTTGCGGCCAGCGGACTGTTGTTTCAAGGAGTGCTAAGAAACCCTTTGGCAGATCCTTCCGTCATAGGGATTACTTCAGGCGCAGGAGTCGGAGCGTTGGTAATGATGTATGTTGTCGGAGGGGCGGCTTTGTGGGTGCCGGTTGGAGCAATGGCCGGTTCCTTGGTGTTTTTTACAGTCGTTATGCTGCTTGCTATGCGGGCCCGTTTTCAGCCAACCACATTGGCATTATTAGGGATAGGTGTCTCCGCATTTGGCTCTGCAATCATACAAATTCTCGTCGTTCAAGCTGATATGGGAGTTGCCTCTGCACTTACCTGGCTGTCCGGTTCAACCTATGCAACGGGCTGGAAGGAACTGCTTTACTATCTGATTTGGCCTATCTTACTGCTGCCTTTTCTATATCTCGGCATTCGCGTGCTTGATACATTGGCACTTGGCGATGATACCGCCAAAGGCCTAGGAATCAAGGTAATGTCGGCAAGGTTTCAGTTGGCCTTTCTTGCAACTATTTTGGCCGCCTTCAGTGTTGCAGCAGTCGGCGCCATTGGATTTGTCGGTTTAATTGCTCCTCATTTTTCAAGACTGCTGGTAGGCCCTTCTAATCAGAGGCTGTTGCCGGTAACAGTACTAGTGGGAGGCCTATTGCTGGTAATCGCTGACCTGCTAAGCCGTACAGTGCTTGCGCCGAATGAAATTCCTGCAGGCATTCTTGTTGCTATTGTAGGTGCGCCTTACTTCCTTTGGCTGATGAAGAAAAGAAGTGTATGACAGCTATAGGAGAGGTTGGGACAAAAGTGTTTAATTAAGACAAGAAGCCGAACTAGCTAGAAATCATGTTTGGTGGAAATAGCTGGTTCGAAAATATACTGAGCTTTCCACGGGCGGCTCAGCTAGAGGATTAAATAAATAAAAAAAGCTGCCCAGGACGATATACCCGGGCAGCTTTTTTTATTTCAACAAGTCGGTTAATGTCTTGCTTTTGTCCAGTTGATCAGACCGCCATGGAGAATGATATCCTTCTGACGATTTGTCAGATTATGATTTACTTGGATCTCCTCTCCTTTGTCCTGCAAAGTGGCGGTTAGACTAGAACCAGTCTTCACCTGGTTCCTTAAGTCTTTAAACGTGATCACTTCACCTTGCTCCAATTTTTCATAGTCCTCCTCATGATCGAACAGCAGTGGAAGAATGCCGAAATTGATTAAATTCTGCCAGTGGATACGTGCAAAGTCCTTCACGAGGACAGCACGGAGTCCAAGGTATCTTGGTGCCAATGCAGCATGCTCCCGGCTGGAACCTTGGCCGTAGTTAAAACCGCCGACAATGGCATGCCCGCCGGATTCTTTCGTATTGACTGCGCGCTCTGCATAGGTGGAATCTACCTGCTCATAGGTGAATTTGCTGATGCCCGGAAGGTTGCTCCGGTATGGAAGGACACGAGCACCTCCGGCAAGGATTTCGTCCGTAGAAATATTATCGCCAACTTTTAACAGTACTGGAAGTTCCAGTGTATCTGGCAATTCATCCATTTCTGGAATGGAAACGATATTCGGACCCTTGACAAGATCGGTCTGTTTAGCTTTCTCTTCAGGGAGAGGTGCGTCCAATAGACGATCATCAACATTGACATTTTCTGATTCAGAAACATCCGGATAGTCCATATCCAGGGTGCGAGGGTCGGTGATTTCACCAGTTAATGCGGAAGCAGCCGCCACTTCCGGGCCACATAAATATACACTGTCCTCGCGGGTACCTGACCTGCCTGGGAAATTCCTAGGTGTTGTCCGCAAACTGTTTCTTCCTGTTGCTGGAGCCTGCCCCATACCGATACAGCCGTTGCATCCTGCCTGGTGCAGTCTGGCACCTGCACTGAGCAGACTGGCGATATGAAGGTCATCCACCAGGTTGGTCAGCATTTGCCTGGATGTCGGATTAATATCAAAGGACAGGCCTGGAGCAATGGTTTTATTCTTGACGATTTCCGCTGCCATAGCAAAATCCCGAAATCCCGGGTTTGCCGAGGATCCTATATAAGACTGATAGATAGGTGTTCCAGCTACTTCTGTTACTGGAACAACATTTCCGGGACTCGACGGCTTGGCAACCAATGGCTCCAGCTCAGAAAGGTTGATTTCATCGTCTATGTCGTAGGTGGCATCTTTATCTGCAACTACTTCTACCCAGTCATCCTCCCTATGCTGGATGCGGAGGAATTTCTTCACCTCTTGATCAGAAGGGAATACGGTAGTAGTTGCCCCTAGTTCAGCTCCCATGTTTGCTATGACGTGGCGATCCATGGCACTGAGGTTATCCAGTCCAGGTCCATAGAATTCGATGATTTTGCCGACACCGCCTTTAACATCGTAACGTCTCAGAAGTTCAAGGATGACATCTTTAGCACTTACCCAATCCGGCAGTTCGCCTGTCAGCTTCACTCCAAATATTTTTGGCATGGTAATGTATATTGGTTCTCCCGCAATGGCCATGGCCACATCGATGCCGCCTGCTCCCATGGCGAGCATACCCATACAGCCGTTTGCACATGTATGGCTGTCGGAGCCCAGCAGTGTCTTGCCTGGAACGGCCAGTCGCTGCATATGGACAGGGTGGCTGACACCATTGCCAGGTCTGCTGTAGTAGATGCCAAACCGCTTTGCAGCGCTTTCAAGAAATAGATGGTCATCCGGATTCTTACTGTCTACCTGGATAAGGTTATGGTCGACATATTGAGCAGAGACCTCTGTCTTGGCATAATCCAAACCCATCGCTTCCAACTCCAGCATGACCATGGTACCGGTTGCATCTTGGGTGAGGGTCTGGTCAATTTTCAGTCCGATCTCTTCGCCTGGTTTCATTTCTCCAGACACTAAATGATCTTTGATCAGCTTTTGTGCTACATTTAAACCCATAAATCCCATTCCTCCTTTTTATAGATAGTTTACCTCAAGGAAGTTAACTTCAAACAATGCAGAGAGAAGGGAATGCAATAAAAGAGGCAGTCTCATCGAAAAGATGATTCTGCCTCTTTTTCTTTGTTGACGGAGTCACGCCGTCTTAACCTCGTGTGTTGAGCATGGTAAGTACATAGCTATTCAGGCAATTATGCTCTTCCTTGATGCTTGGTATTATTCCGCTTTATGTGCTTCAATCTCTGCATGAACTTTGATGTCCTCACCGACGAGGACACCGCCTGTTTCTACAGGTGCGTTCCATGTCAGTCCGAATTCTTTCCGGTTGATGGTGGTGTCCGCGCTGAAACCTGCCACGATATTGCCGCTCATAGGATCCTTGCTTTGCCCTTCATAGACTACATCGACAGTGACCGGTTTGGTTGTACCTTTAATAGTAAGATCCCCAGTTACATCATAATTGTTGCCTGATTTCTTTTTGATATCCGTAGCAACAAAGGTAATCTTCGGGTATTTCTCCACATCGAAGAAATCCTCGCCGCGAAGGTGGTCATCACGGCCTTCCTGTCTTGTATCAATACTTGCTGCGTCAATAGTTACCTCTACATTTGAGTCCGTCAAGTCTTCTACGTCTGCCTCAATTACCGCAGAAAAATCGTTGAAAGTTCCCTTTACTTTAGAAATCATCATATGTTTTACTGTGAAGCCAACTTCACTATGTGCGGTATCTACGTTCCAAGTTGTTTTAGCCATTCATTATCCCTCCAAATTATAGTATCTTGCGTTAGTTACTTTATGTTACTAAGTATAAGTTTATAAATAACGAATGTCAAGGCAAAACATCTTTAATTCAAGTGATTATTTCACATGGCCTAGAAATTCTATATTTCCAACGGTGAGGTGGAGACCCGAACGCAGGTGGGACCACTGGAAAAAATGAGAAGAGACTGGGAGGCAGGGGCCTATATAAGCTGACTATTGGATCAATGTGTGGAATAGCTGGGCTGTCCATGAATCTATCTTCTTGCTTGAACGTCAGCTCTCCAGCCGGCTGGACTTTTTGTTGAATTGATAGGACAGGTAGTATACAATACTAGTAGCAAAAAAAGTGAATGGAAAGCCTGCAGGGGGAGCCATGTGGCTGAGAGTGGACAAATGTTCAGACCCTTTGAACCTGTTAGTTAGTACTAGCGCAGGGATGGTGGCTTTCTTGATGGTAAAAAGCAATGTGAGCGGAACTGTTCCCATCAGGAAGTCTTCCCCTTGGCATTGCTTTTTTTGTGTGCAGAAAAACTGCTGGGGAGGTTATTATATGAAGTCCGGCAAGACATTATTTCTGATAGAAGTAGCTGTATTTACTGCATTAGCACTATTGTTGGATATACTGCCCTTCCTGTCATTTAAGGTTTGGGCGATGGGAGGCTCTGTGTCTTTTGCTATGATTCCCGTGTTTGTTGTGGCCTTCCGCTGGGGGCTGAAGGGCGGTCTTTTATCCGGCTTCCTATGGGGTATTCTTCAGGTGGCAACAGGGACCGCTTATATTCTTCATCCTATACAGGGGCTGTTGGATTACCTGGTTGCCTTTACGGTGATTGGGTTTGCGGGTATATTTGCCCGCAGAATCCAGCAGGCAGTGAAAGAAGGCCATACCAAAACCTATCTATCTTATATTACGGCAGGGGCTTTTATCGGATCGGCACTTCGTTTTCTGGCACATTATATTGCGGGAATCGTATTTTTCGGTTCCGCAGTGGAGGGGCAGCCAGCATGGTTATATTCCCTTCTCTATAATGGTTCCTATATGCTGCCATCTTTTATCCTGAGCACCCTGATCATATTCTTCTTATTCCATAAGCAGCCCAGAATTCTATTGAGAGCTTCATAGCTTGCCAGTTTCGCTCACAGAAAAGCAACCTCTATGGCACAGGAGGTTGCTTTTTTAATAGAATAGAAATATGTAGAAGGAGGGTGAACCATCTTGCGGGAATTAGTGGGAAGCTGCACTGTCTGTGGGAAAGAGATTTATTGTGAAAATGGTTTTTTTGACGGAGAGCAGAAGGATGGGGATTTGTACTGCCATGAATGTGCCGGCTTGGAGGACTAGAGGATGCATGGCGGTTGGATCCGTTAAGACGGATTGGCGAATACCCGAGGAGACAGGCGGGCAATTTGCTGAGGGTCTAGGCTGATTGATGCTGTTCCTGCCCATGAAGGAGTAAAAGCAAAAAGAACACGAGCTGGGATTCGCCAGCTCGTGTTCTTTTTGCTTTAGAGTAAATAACTGTTTATATTTTCATAGTTGGTAACAATCAGGAAAATTTTCCCTTCGTCCATCTCTTCTTCATATTGCTCCGCTTCTTCTTGGGAGAAGCCGATATCTTTTAGTTTCGTCCGCAATTCATCTCCCTGGCTCTTGAATACGGTACCTACAGCGTCGGAGAAGCCCATTTCGTCCGTACCAATTGTGTTGGCATCAGCCCCGCCGGCTACACGTTCCGTACGATCTTCATCATGGGAAATGATATATACATCATCTTTATTTACCCCTTTATCTTTCAGTACACTTACATCAGTTTTCAGCTGTTCATCGTTTGTATATCCTTTTATAAATGGTTTCATTCAGCATCCTCCTTCATAGTAGATTTATTGTTTTTATTCCCCTGGAGTTAATTGCTAAACATAGCAGTAGCGTTTTAGAAGCTTACTGCATAGGCTGTATAACTAATTCTTGAGGAGAGGCGTGGTCTATATGGGCTTGGAAGTCTCCCATTGGTTATATGGTTTATTTACGCTCGCTATTATTGTGGTGATGATCTTCCGTAAAGGGGTAGTATTTCCCACATTATTGGGAACGTTTGTCATCGCCTGGGTATACAAGGGCAGTTTGCTTGATGGCTTCACTGCAATTTTCAATGCCAATTTGGTAGCCGCACAGGAGCTATTCAGTATTTTTCTCATTATTACTTTCATGCTGGCATTGCTGAATTCTTTACATGACCTAGGTGCCGATCGAAAAATGATCCAGCCGATTCAGAGAATGATGGTCAATGGTCATGTGTCCTTCTTTGTTTTAGTGGGTGTCACGTATCTTATTTCTCTGTTTTTTTGGCCGACACCTGCTGTTCCTCTGATCTGTGCCTTGTTGGTTCCAGCAGCTGTTAAAGCCGGACTGCCCGTAATGACAGCTGCTGTGGCTATTGCGCTTGCAGGTCAAGGAATGGCCCTTTCTTCAGACTATATTGTTCAAGTGGCCCCGAGTCTGTCTGCTTCTTCCACTGGACTGAACGCCGGTTTGATTGCTGATAAAGCTTTATTGCTGTCGCTGTTTGCTGGTGTGACGGCTATCCTTTTTGCCTATTTGCTGTACCGCAAGGAAATCCGTGCGCCCCAAGACGTTCGGAATGAGGAGGAGTTCCAAAAGCTGCAGTCAACAACGAAGAGTGAGAGGAATAAGGCACAGACAAAGCATCTCTCTGCGTGGAGTAAGGTTTTTGCAGTCCTCGTTCCATTATCGCTTCTTGCGGTAGTCATATTTATGATGTACAGTAAGCTTCATTCAGGAAGTACAGGATTGATAGGTGGAGATGGGGCGGCTTTTGTCGGTGGAGTTGCCGTCATTCTGCTGCTGCTTTCCACACTGGCCTTCGGTAGACAGCATGCACTAGATTATATTACAAATCATATTACAGATGGCTTCGTATTTGCTTTCAAGGCGATGGGGCCGGTCATACCGATTGCTGGATTTTTCTTTTTGGGAAGCTCCGAATTTTCCGGTACGATTCTGCGAGTGGATGAAGATGCACCTGCACTACTGTTCGACTTGGTCAATGCGACCCAGGAATACCTTCCTCAGAGTGCTTTGCTCGCGGCCTTGAGCATACTGGTGATTGGTATAATAACCGGGCTGGACGGTTCTGGCTTCTCCGGACTCCCTCTTACGGGTGCACTAGCTGCTTCCCTCGAGACAGGGGCAATAGATGCTCCTACATTGGCGGCGCTCGGACAGCTTGGGGCGATTTGGACCGGCGGCGGTACGATTGTGGCATGGTCTTCTCTCATCGCGATTGCCGGCTTTTGTGGTGTATCTGTTATGGAATTGGTACGGAAGAATTTTCTCCCTGTGATGGCCGGCCTATTTATTGCAACCCTTGCAGCAGTCTTTATTTAATAACAAGCCAGCTTCTGATCGAATAGAGCTTTTGATTTCTCTTCAGTCGGGTATAGAGATATATGAATACTTGAACAGGAGGGATAATTGTGCCAGATAGTTCAAAAGAGATTGTTCAGGAGTCGTTGGCAGCATTGAGGGAGGATCCGACATTTCTTCCGGACCTTGAGGGGGAATCCAGGGAGAAGGCTTTTACTTCTCTGGCTTCCATCATTTCCACCCCCAACCATGTCCATAAATCCTATTTAAGAGTTCGCCTGGAGGATAATCGTGTAGAGCGGATTCCCTCTTTTCGGGTGCAGCACAATAATATGCTCGGCCCCTATAAAGGAGGAATCCGTTATCATCAATCAGTGGAAGAATCCGAGGTAGAAGATCTCGCCTCACTGATGACACTGAAGAATGCGTTGCATGAAGTGCCTTTTGGGGGAGCAAAGGGAGGAGTGGTCATTAACCCATCTGATTTCAGCGAGAAGGAGCTATATACGATATCCAAGAAATACGTCCAGTACTTTAGTGAAATCCTTGGACCGGAAAAGGATATCCCGGCCCCCGATGTAGGTACCAGTGAACGGGAAATGGATTGGATGATGGGTGAATACAAAAGCATTCACCCAGGCCAGAAATACAGGGAGAGCTTTACGGGAAAAAGTGTTCTCAATGGCGGCTCTCTCGGCAGAAGGGAAGCAACCGGAAAGGGTGTCTATTTCACCCTGCGCTATCTGCTTCATGACTTTGTCCAGGAAAATAGAGATTGGCTTGGGGAACGGGAAAGCATGTATGCGAAAACAGCATTGGAGTATCAGGACCGCACATTGGATATAGCGGTACAGGGTTTTGGCAATGTGGGATCTGTAGCCGCATTGGAAGCCTATCAATGTAGTCACCTTAATAATAAGGTAGTGGCAGTAAGTGATAAAAATGTAACCCTGTATAATCCGGACGGTATTGATATTCCTGATTTGATCCGGTTCAGTTCCTCCAATCAAAACAATCTGCCAGTCAACGATGATGAGCTGAAAGAAGCAAATATCAAGGCAGACATTCTGGGCCGGGATGAGTTGTTGAAGCTGGACTGTGATGTACTCATTTTTGCAGCACTGGGCGGCCAGGTCCATGAAGGCAATATGGATACAATAAAGGCGAAAATTTTAGTAGAAGGTGCAAATGCTCCAATTACGGAGAGAGCGGATGAATATTTGAATGAACAAGGTGTCATTATCTTGCCGGATCTTTTGGCCAATGCAGGTGGAGTAATCGTCTCTTATCTGGAATGGCTCCAAGGGAGGGAAACCCAATTTCTTGAAGAGGAAGATGTGTTCCGGAATCTTACTAATAAGATGAGGAAGACGTTTGATACCATTTTTCCTCAGTACTTCGGTGACCGCCATTCTCTTCGAAAAAATTGCTATATCCACGCTGTGATGAAATTATCTACGATTATCTACCGGCAGGGAAAGTTGTATTACTAAAAAATAAGAGGGTGTTCCTTCCATGGAGCAGCCTCTTATTTTTTGGGCTTTATAGTTCTAAATTATTGAATAATTGTCAAATTATAATATAATTGTACTAGATAAGAGCGCTTTCACATAGCGTTTAACAGGACCTTATCCAGCTATCGGCCATAATTGGCCAGACATACAGGAAAATGGTCTTCAAAAAATGGGGGGAGGAAGAGAAATGCCAGGTATCGCGGTCGCAATAATTGGTTTGGTTATTTTTGCATTAGGCTACCGTTATTATTCCAAGTTTGTTGCCGAAAAGATTTTCAGGCTTGATCCGAATTACGTTACACCGGCCCATAAATATAAGGACGGGGTAGATTTTGTCCCGACAAATAAATTTGTACTTTGGGGGCATCATTTTACTTCTGTGGCAGGGGCGGCTCCTATACTCGGTCCTGCGATAGCTGTCTATTGGGGATGGCTGCCGGCCTTTCTTTGGGTAATACTCGGAACAGTGTTCGCTGCGGGTGTCCATGACTTTGGTACACTTGCCCTGTCGGTACGGAATAAAGGTCAGTCGGTAGGTACAATAGCGGATAAACTGATTGGCCAACGGGGGAAAATCCTGTTTTTGTTCATTATTCTTATTCTTGTATTAATGGTAAATGCTGTATTTGCCTGGGTTATTTCCAATCTATTTATCACATATCCGGCTAGTGTACTGCCTGTGTTTATTCAAATTCCATTGGCCATTTGGATTGGATATGCGGCATATAAACGCAATATGAAAATGCTTGTACCATCACTGATTGCACTTGCTGTCATGTATTTTACAGCGATTGTGGCAAGTGGAACAGAATTTCTGCAGATTGATCTAGTTAGATATATGGGTGGCGAAGACGGTACCGGCTTATTCGGGCTTGGTGCTGTATCAACGGCATTTCTCATTTGGATTGTCATCCTGATGGCTTACGTTTATATTGCATCTACTCTTCCAGTTTGGAAGCTGTTGCAGCCCCGGGACTTCATTAATTCTCATCAATTGGTAGTAGGACTGGCAATTCTGTATCTTGGTTTGCTTTTTACCAATCCCGAGATTACCGCGCCAGTCACCAATGCGAATGCCGATACTCCGTGGCTGCCGTTATTGTTCATTACCATCGCCTGTGGAGCAATTTCAGGGTTCCATGGACTGGTTTCTTCCGGCACTTCTTCCAAACAGTTGGATAAAGAGACGGACGCTCGTTTTGTCGGCTATTTTGGGGCAGTAGGTGAAGGAATTCTGGCTTTAGTATCCATTTTGGCGGTTGCAACCTTTTTCGCAAGCACCACCGAGTTTTCCAATGCTTATTCCGGGTTTGCGGAAGCGAATGCTATCGGCCTTGGAACATTTGTAGAAGGTGCGGCACAACTAGCCGGAGGGCTGGCGATTCCAGCTGGAGTAGCTACCACCATCGTTTCCATCATTGTCGTCAGCTTTGCAGCAACTACATTGGATACATCCGTCAGACTGATGCGCTACATCATTTCTGAGCTTGGTGCGGAATATCGTGTTCCGGCACTGACAAAAACCCATGTTGCTACCACGGTTGCAGTAGTATCCAGTGCGGCACTTGTGCTGATTCCGGAAGGGCCTAATGGCTTCGGGTCAGGGGGCTATCTGATTTGGCCACTGTTTGGTACATCCAATCAGCTGCTGGCAGGTATCAGTCTGTTGCTTGTATCCATTTGGCTTAAACGTCTAGGCAGAAATTATGCAGTTACATTGATACCGATGATTTTCCTGATGTTCATGACCCTGTATGCCATGTTCCAGCAAGTCATTTTTCAATGGTCTTGGTGGGGCAGCGATTCTAACATGCTGCTGTTCGTGCTTGGGGCAATTATCTTCGGTTTTACCTTATGGATTATCGTCACCGCATTTTCAGCTTTGACCGGAAAGTTTGATGAAGAAATGGATGAGGAGAAAAAAGCGTAAGAAATGAAGGGAAAGGGAAGAGATCATGTAGAATGGTCTCTTCTCTGTTTTCTCGTTTCAAGAAAATTATTGGAAAAGAGGGAGTCTTATGCTGGAGCAGATGAAAAAGCTAATTAGCTACTATGAAGAGGTGTTAAGCATGCCTCATAGGCAGGAGATTGCCAGGGAGCTTCGGAATGAAGATGACTTATTCCTGCTTCTTCTTTATTCAGAAATGATTGGTATTCCCAACCCTGTCTACTATTATACCTTGGAACTGTATCCGATGATGATTGAAAAATTTCATGATTGGCATTTGCGGATGGGGATGGAAAAATCCCCACTTACCGGAATCCGCTGCTGTTGACCGGAAGAGAAAGGAAGTCTTTGATGATGAAAGCATTGGAAAAAGATATTATCTTTGTCGGAGGGAAGGGCGGAGTAGGTAAATCTACGTCCGCTGCAGCTATCGCCTGGAGGTCAGCGGAGGAGGGGTATCGGACCCTTCTTGTTTCTACTGATCCGGCACATAATTTAGGAGATATATTCAGTGTGAAAATTGGCGGGAAAGTCAAACAGGTCAGCAGCCATTTGTCTGCACTTGAAATTGACCCGGAGCTGGAAACAGAGAGATATATCAGTGGAGTGAAGGAAAATATTATGGGCACGGTGCATTCGAACATGAGGGAAGAAGTCCACCGCCAGCTTGATACTGCGAAAGCTTCCCCCGGCGCCGATGAAGCAGCTTTATTTGATAAGCTGATCTCCATCATTCTTGAAGAAAGAGAGAATTTTGATAAAATTGTGTTTGATACTGCTCCGACTGGCCACACGATCCGGCTTCTTTCCCTCCCCGAATTAATGGGGGTATGGATTGACGGACTGTTGCAACGTAGGAAAAAAACCAATGAAAATTACAGTCAGCTATTGAATGACGGAGATCCGGTGGAAGACCCCATTTATGATGTGTTGAAAGAGAGGCAGGAGCGGTTTTCCAAAGCAAGGAAAATATTGCTGGATGACAAGGTCACTGGATTCATCTTTGTCCTTAATCCGGAAAGACTGCCTATCCTGGAAACAAGGAAAGCGGTACAGCTGTTGGATGATTATCATCTACATGTGAAGACGATTATTATCAATAAAGTACTCCCGGAAGAGGCAGACGGCGAATTTTTAACTCAGCGGAGAAACCACGAAAAGCAGTACTTAAAGACGATTGAGCAGACATTCGAAGAACAGGAATTGGTATATGTACCGCTTTTTCCCCATGATATTACAGACGAGGAACAGTTGCAGCGATTTAGTAATTACTATAGGAAAGGATGATGACAATGAAAGCATTTGTGCATGAAAACGGTGAATTGAAAGTTAGAGATATGCCAGAGCCGTCTGCCGGAGAAGGAGAAGTAGTCGTTTCCTTAAAGGCTGCTGGCCTTAACCGAAGGGATGTCGGCCTTCCGAATCGAAGAGGCAACCAGGCTGATGCCCTGATACTCGGGTCTGATGGGGCAGGAGTCATTGACTCTCTAGGAAAAGGGGTAAGCAATGTAAAGCAGGGAGATGAAGTCATTGTCAATCCATCTTTAAGGTGGAAGTATAACACCGACGCACCGCCTAAAGAGTTTGACATCCTTGGCATGCCGGATCACGGCACCTTTGCCGAGAAAATAGTGCTTTCAGCTGATCAGGTGGAGAAAAAGCCCGAACACCTATCTTGGGAGGAGGCAGGAGTACTTGCATTATCCGGCCTCACCGGTTATCGTGCCATGTTTACGAAGGGGCAGATCAAAGAGCTTGATACCGTATTTATCCCAGGAGCAGGCAGCGGAGTATCTACTTATCTCGTCCAGTTTGCGAAAAATGCCGGAGCAAGAGTGATTGTGTCTTCCCGCAGCGAGGAAAAGCTGAAAAGGGCTGAGGAATTGGGGGCTGATGTAGTTATCCATAATGACAGTGACTGGCAGGAAGAACTAAAAAATGAGACAGTGGATTTGGTGATTGAGAGTGTGGGCCGGGCTACATTCAACCGCTCATTAAAGGTTCTCAAAAAAGGCGGGAAAATGGTGACCTTCGGGGCTACTACAGAAGATGTCGTTGATTTTGACCTGCGAAGCTTTTTCTACGGCCAGTACCAGTTACTCGGCACCACTATGGGTAGCGCACAGGAATTGGAAGCAATGCTTCATCATGTCAATAACTTTGGAATGCGGCCGGTGGTTGACCGTACATTTTCCTTAGAAGAAGCTCAACATGCATTCGACTATCTGAAAGAAGGAAAACAATTCGGTAAGGTTGCCTTGAAAATTGGCGGCTAAGACTTAAGACAGCATAGATGTCAATTAGTATAGAAGAAGGCCGGCCAACGCCGGTCTTTCTTCTTTGCCCATATAACCCCTTGTGAAACTTCATCAGCCCCAGGTTTGATGTTCACTCCGGCAGAGAGCTTTTAATCCCTCTGGCTTTTTCCTGCATTTTACCGCTGTTTAAGAAAAAGGCCTACACCATTTCATTTGGAAGGGTAAGCATGCCTATAACAGGAATCAGGACATATATGGGGAAACCATGTCAATGGCCTGCTGCATTTTTTTGCTGTTTCGTTCGTACATGGCTTTGGAATTTTCGTTTTGAGTGGCCAATGCGAACATTTCGAGGTCTGCCTGGCACTTTTTCAATGTAGCAAGCAGCAAGGGCACCTCGCTCGGCTGTGGGACAGCAATCATATCATCATATAGATCTACATATAATTGCCCGTTAGTGTCTGCTTGACCGAGAAATACATTTTCCAGGCTGACGTCCATTTTCTCCAGTTCTGTTTCGAGCCAGTTCATATTAAGGTTCAGATTGGCAAGTGGTTCATGCAGGACGTTGCCATCCATGATTACTGTCTGTGGCTCTTTTTGGGGGGCCAGTTTCAAACCGAGGTCCTTTGCGGTCAATGGCCGGTTTTCCCGTTTCGGCAGTACACTTAGAGAGCCAGAGGGTTCCAACACGGCAAATTCCACATCAGAAGCCAGAAAGATGTTATTATCTCTTAATTTTTCAAGTAGGTCATCAGTGGAGTAGCCCTCTTTCTTCAAATTATCTTCCATTATTTTGCCATCCTGAATGAAGACAGTACTTTTTCCTTCCGTAAAGTCCCGGAAGGCCTTGCTTTTTAGTGAAATATATTCCACGCCATAAGGTACGATGAACCAAATAAACATAGCAATGAACGCATAGACGATATTACCACCCGGATCAATTGTATGGATGGCTACAATTCCCCCCAATACAATACCGGTGATATACTCGAATACATTGAGCTGGGACAGCTGTTTTGCCCCAAGTAGTTTGGTGAAGGCAAACAAGACGGCTAGCAGTGATAATGATTTAACGACCACAATGAACCAGTCGGGCATATCATCATTTCCTTTCTTATATTGACTACCCAGTATTTAATACTGTGGCTCTTCTTTAGATATTTCAATAACCTGTTTTTCCAGGTCACTTTTTATTTCCATTACCATGTTGCCGGCATTAAGGAATGCTGTCTTTGTTTCCTGGTCCTGTGCTTTATTGGCAAGTACTTTTAAAGAAGCCTCGGCATTTTTAACGGAGGCATAACAGCTTTTCACTTGGGATCCTACTGTCATATCAATCACTCCTTATCCTTTTGGCTTGAAAATAAGAGCCCCGATGACTCCAAAAATAATGGCTGCAGATATACCTGCACTGGTTACTTCAAACATCCCCGTTACGACACCGATCAATCCGTGTTTTTCGGCCTCAGCCATGGCACCGTGGACTAAGGAATTACCGAAGCTCGTAATTGGGACTGTCGCGCCGGCGCCTGCAAAGTCGATGAGAGGCTCATAGAGGCCGAATCCATCAAGAATGGCACCTAAAACGACAAGAGCGGTCAATGTATGGGCAGGAGTCAATTTAAATACATCAAACATAATTTGGCCTATTACACAAATCAATCCGCCAACAATAAACGCCCATAGAAATATCATGATACATCACTTCCTGACTCGATGGAGACTGCATGTGCTATACATGGTATCGGGTCTTTCTGCTGGATGCTGAGTGGGGAGTGTAGGCATCCTGTAGCCACGACTAATATCCGGTTTAATTCACCGCGTTTCATGGCATTCAAGAAATGTCCATAAGTAACAACTGCCGAACAAGCTGACCCACTTGCGCCGGCCAGGACTGGTTGGCCTTCCCGGTATATTGTCAGTCCACAGTCCACATACTGATCCAGCCTGATATCCCAACCTCTCTCAACGAGAAGATCATAGGATACTTCTCTGCCGACATGGGCAAGGTCCCCGGTTATAATGAGATCATAATAGGATGGATCTACATTTCTCTCCCTAAGGTGGGCTTCAATGGTATCTACTGCTGCCGCTGCCATGGCACCTCCCATATTGAATGGATCCGTGATTCCCATGTCCATCACCTTGCCGATGGTGGCAGAAGTGACAACAGGGCCTTCTCCACTCTTCGCAACCAGAGCGCATCCTGCCCCGGTGACTGTCCACTGGGAGGTTGGCGGTTTCTGGCCTCCATATTCCGTAGGGTAGCGGAACTGTTTCTCTGCGGCAGCATTATGGCTGGCTGTACCGCTCAGAATGTAGTTGGCACTGCCAGCATTGATAATGTGAGAAGAAAGTGCCAGGCTTTCCATAGATGTGGCACAGGCACTAAACAAACCGAAATATGGAATCCCCATAGTTTTTGCGGAAAAATTGGATGGGGTGATTTGATTGATCAGGTCACCGCTTAGGAAAAACTCCACCTGTTCCTTCTCAATGTTGCTTTTCTTTACAGCGACCTGACAGGCTTCCTCCATCATCATCTGTTGGGATTTTTCAAAGGAATCCTGCTTCAGCCACATATCATCGTGGAGGATATCAAAGTCGTCTGGTATATTCCCCTTTGCTTCGAATGGACCTCCCACGGTGCCGGTTGAAATAATGACTGGTTTATTTTCAAAAATCCATGTACGATGTCCAACTAACATTACAATCCACCCCATTGGATGAGAATAGTTTTAATGATCGCAATCACAAATGCAGCGAAAACACCATAGACGATGACAGGACCGGCCAGTTTAAGCATATTGCTGCCTACTCCGAGTATGAATCCTTCTGTTCGGTACTCAATTGCCGAGGAAATTACAGCATTACCGAATCCTGTAACTGGAACAGCTGTCCCAGCTCCTGCGAATTGCCCCATCCGGTCGTATATTCCGAAACCTGTAAGGAGCATGGTAAAGAAGATGAGGGTAGCTACCGTGGGATTGCCCACTGTCTGTTCGGTGAAATTAAAATTGTAGATGTAGAAGGTGGAAATAATCTGGCCGATGAAACATATAAATCCACCAACAAAAAAAGCCTTGACGCAGTTCTTGAAAATAGGCCGTTTAACTTCCCTTTTCTGTTGAAAGGATTGGTAGGCCTGAGCCTCTGGTGGTAGCTTTTTTTTCTTTTGATCTGCCATTCCTGCTCACTCTTTTCTTTAGGTCTGTTCTTTGGACAGCTTTATAAGTTTATCGAGTTCTTTACCAAGTTCTTTTTCCGAGTATTTCCCTTCTTCCAATCCCTGCTCGATCCGTTCCATTTCCAGCAGGATTTTTTGATCGGTCGAAAATTCCACTTTCATATTGGGAAAAGCCTTTTCCATTTCTTTGGTACGGTCTTTACGAAACTGTGCAAGCCTGAATCGCTTCATGTGCTCAATCTCCATACCAATCAGCATATGCTTGGATGTATTCACGGCTTTTACACTAGTGACTTCCTGATGTTTGCTTAACTTTTGTTTAGCCTGATTAGATGGTGATTGATCAATTGCCTTTTTGGAGGAAATCAAGGTCATATCTACAGAATCCTTGGTGCTTCCTTGTTCATCATCCGCAGTACATCCGTGTGCAAACCAGAGGATGCTGCAAAGTATTATTGCTTTCCATATTTTCATGATAATCATCCATTCTATTTAGTAGGGAGAGGGGGCCTGTGCAGGCCTTCCTCTTCCTCTGCCTTTAGAATCCTTTATATTGGGGCTCTTCCTGTTCCATTTGCTGGACCCTTGGTTCTACACTCTGCAAAATAGTCTGTGTTTGCTGTGCAGCATTTTCATACATTTGTTTAGCCTGTTTATTTTCAGTCTGCAGGGCAAACTGTTCAAAACTTGCCTGGGCACTTTTAAGGCCGGCAATGGTTTGTTTTACTTGGGCACTTACTGTCATCGAGAATCCTCCTTTGTCGTAGAAATGCATTCTTATCATGCGAAGATTTGAAGTCAAATATGCATTAGGGGTATTTCTGTTTTTTATAAAAAAGGGATAAAAAAATGCTTTGTGAAGGTATATGTCAGCTAACCATGCAAAAAAGCAGCACATAGATATGTGCTGCTTCCAGCTTGTAGAGAAACCCCGTGTTTTTCTACAAGCTTTTTTTCTTGCCTCCAGGAGCACGAACCATTCCCTTTCCGCGGACGAACGCCCGAGCCTCCTCGTGAAAACCCACACTGCGGGGTCTCGGA
>NZ_JBHRRZ010000006.1:0-112434 GCF_042643265.1 Virgibacillus sediminis
AGAACACGATGGTAACTATGGTTACCGCCGTATCGGCTTGGAGTTCAGGAATAGAGGTATACAAGTAAATCATAAGAAGATACAGCGCATCATGAGGAAATTGGGACTGAAGGGAAACAAGTTTATGCGGAAATCACGCCGTTATAGTTCCTATAAAGGGACTGTCGGTACCCTGGCCAAGAATCGAATTCGCCGCCGTTTCCATACGAATGTGTGTCATCAGAAGCTGACAACAGACATTACTGAATTCAAGTGTACAAATGGTTTTAAACTCTTCCTCAATCCCATCATGGATATGTATAACGGAGAGATCCTTTCATACGGAATCAGTATGCGCCCGACACTGGAACTAGTGATGAAGCCACTGGAAGACGCCCTCCAGGTGGTTAAAAAATCAAGATACCGGACAACTATACACTCTGATCAAGGATGGCATTATCAGCATAGGAAATGGGTCAGCACTCTCAAGGAACACAACGTGTTCCAGAGTATGTCTCGCAAAGGAAACTGTATCGATAATTCACCGATGGAGAATTTCTTTGGACTCATGAAACAGGAAATGTACTATGGAGAGTCTCTTCGTACTTACGAAGATTTAAAAAGGGATATCGAATCTTACATCAATTATTACAATAACAATCGTATTAAACAGAAATTGGCCGGTATGAGTCCGGTTCAGTACCGTCTTCATAACAGCCAATTAACTGCTTGATATAAAACTCTAACTTTTAGGGGTCACATCAATATCCTCCCGGGTATAGACGCTTTTTTAGCTATCTCCAGTATACCTGCCCTGCTTGTTGCTCTCTCGGCCCTGGGGTACAGTAGAGAACTTTAAGATATAAGGACAAGCCGATGTGCATATATCGTCTATAGGGCGGTTATGTAGCTCAATCACTGTAGAGTGGAGGTGGGGAATGGCTGGTTGGAGGAAAGGCCACAGAAAGGCAAATGCCGATCAAGGAAAAAAGCGTGAGGTAGCGGGACTTATTATACTAGTGTTTCTTTTGCTGCTCGCGGGTTTGATTATTGGCAGGTTAGCATTCCTAGAAGATGAGGAGGAAAATATAGAGGGATGGAAAGTTCTACAAATGGAAGAGGCCGGAAGAACCGGCCTTTTTTAACTGAATAGGAAACTATAAATTTTTTCCAGGATGAAAGGTTCCTAATAAACAGGTGTAGCAATCTTAGCCGCCAATAATATGGAAGCCGGAATCTACATGCAACACTTCTCCAGTAACTCCTCTTGAAAGGTCGCTTATAAAGAATAAGGTGGCATCTCCGACTTGATCTTGGTCTACATTGCGCCGGAGCGGAGCAACCTCTTCAATTTTGCCTGCCTTCTCATTAAAACCAGAGACTCCTTTTGCGGACAGAGTGCGGATAGGACCGGCTGAGACCGCATTGACCCTGATTCCGTATTTTCCTACATCTTCAGCCAAGTACCTTACGCTGGCCTCTAACGAAGCTTTAGCTACTCCCATGACATTATAATCTTTAATTACACGTTCCGCTCCAAGGTAAGTCTGTGTTACAATACTGCCGCCTTCAGTCATTATTTCCTTTGCGGCCCTTGTTACTGCTACGAGGGAATATGCACTTATTTCTTGAGCCGTCAGGAAACCATCCCGAGAAGTGTTCGCATACTCTCCTTGCAGTTCCTCTCTGTTGGCAAATGCAACTGAATGGATAACACCATGGATAACACCGACCTTGTTTTTGATCTCTGTAAAGGCTTCCTGAATACTTTCATCACTCGAGACATCGCATGAGACGATCAATTCTGCTTCTATGTCATTTTTATCCAGTAGTTTGACCAGTTTGTTATAGGAACGTTCCTGTCTATTTGTAAAGATAAGTTTTGCTCCTGCATTATGTAGAGACTTAGTAATACCCCAAGCTATACTGCGTTCATTTGCTACTCCCATAATTACAACATTCTTTCCTTCTAATAAACCTGACATGCTTGCACCTCCAAATTATTCTTCTGTACATTATACCTAAATATTAAAGGTAAAGAAATATATAGTATCCCAAATTCCTTTTGTTAACATACCAGAACTAAAAAACCTGGAAATATTATAAATGTACCGGAAAGGTTCTTTTGCGCTGCAGAGACTTGTGATCAAACGGACAGCAGACAGGCAGGGTTGCCCCCCTTTCCTAGCAAGGAACATGCGATCCCATAAGCAGAGGCAAAGAGTCTTGTTATTCGCTGGTATTGTACATATCCATTCCTGCTTTGAAAGGCAAATTACTTAAAGTTTTATACTTTTTCTATAAAAATAAAAAAAGTTTCATTTACCCCTTTACAAATGTTCCATATCGGGTTATACTAAATTTCGTCAGTTTGCGACAGAGATTATTAAAAACTGGCCCGTTGGTCAAGTGGTTAAGACACCGCCCTTTCACGGCGGTAACACGGGTTCGAATCCCGTACGGGTCACCAATATGGAGGATTAGCTCAGCTGGGAGAGCACCTGCCTTACAAGCAGGGGGTCGCAGGTTCGAGCCCTGCATCCTCCACCATTGCCGGCCTAGCTCAATTGGTAGAGCAACTGACTTGTAATCAGTAGGTTGGGGGTTCAAGTCCTCTGGCCGGCACCATTTTTTATGTTTAAAATCAACTGAATTGGTCACAATACTTACGGAGGGGTAGCGAAGTGGCTAAACGCGGCGGACTGTAAATCCGCTCCCTCAGGGTTCGGGAGTTCGAATCTCTCCCCCTCCACCATTTCATAGTGTTGGGCTATAGCCAAGCGGTAAGGCATCGGGTTTTGATCCCGTGTACCCCAGGTTCGAATCCTGGTAGCCCAGCCACTTTTTTTTATTTTCAGGGATCTTTTTATTAATTTATTTTAGGAGCCATTAGCTCAGCCGGCAGAGCATCTGACTTTTAATCAGAGGGTCGGAGGTTCGAATCCTCCATGGCTCATTACTTCTTAGACATCCAATATATAAGATTTTAGAATAAACAAGGCTTGTGTCATAACAGCCTTGTTTATTTGCATTTCAAGCTGTTTTTAAACATAATAGATAAAGTATTGCTGACTGGGATAGACAGTCTACTCGCAATTTTCCATATGCTGTCTCGCTGCTCTGTATATTTCATTGAAACAGATGGATGAATACGTGTTATAATATGCTTATATGAGCACTTCTGAGCAAATGAATGTTGATTTGTATATAGAATTATCTACATGATAAAAAGGATGGTCGAGGATGGAAACTTCTAGGATTCCCGGTTTTTATAACAAGCCAATAGAGGAGCGCAGAGAGCTATTGGCAGAATTGGCTGCATTAGATGAAGCTGAAGCAGCCGTCTTATCATCCGGTGAACCATTACCGGCAGCAACTGCCGATAAGATGATTGAGAATGTCATTGGAACTTTTCCCCTGCCGCTTGGTTTAGGATTGAATTTCCTTATAAACGGGAAAGAATATGTAGTACCGATGGCGGTTGAGGAACCATCTGTTGTTGCTTCAGCCAGCCATATTGCGAAAATTGTGCGGAGTGCCGGAGGATTTACTACAAAAACGACTGATAGGGTAATGATAGGACAGATTCAAGTAGTAGGCGCCCCGGACATTCAGGCAGCAAAAAAGGAATTGCTTTCCCAAAAGGCCGTTTTGCTTCAAGGTGCCAATGATGCCTATCCAAGTATCGTCGCCAGAGGGGGCGGAGCAGAGGACCTCGAAGTAAGAATTCTCAATGAACATTCCGATTCAAGGTACGGGCAAATGCTCGTGCTCCACATATATATAAATACATGTGATGCCATGGGAGCAAACATCATCAATACTATGGTCGAATCCCTGGCCCCGGTTGTGGAGGATATGACGAAGGGAAAGGTATATCTGCGCATTCTGTCCAATTATGCAGATAAATGCCTTGCGAAAGCACAGTGTGTAATTCCTCCGGATTTATTGTCCACAGGAGAATACTCTGGAGAAGAAGTGCGGGACGGTGTAGTGAGCGCCTTTGAATTCGCTGATTCTGATCCCTATCGGGCAGTTACACACAATAAAGGAATCATGAATGGAATCGATCCGGTTGTAATAGCCACTGGAAACGATTGGCGCGCTGTGGAAGCTGGTGCACATGCTTATGCTGCCCGGAATGGCTATTATGGTTCGATGACAAAATGGTCGGCGGATAAGAATGGAAACCTTGTGGGTGAACTTGAATTGCCGATGGCTGTAGGCTCTGTTGGAGGATCGATTGGTGTCCACCCAGTTTCTAAAACAGCTCTTAAGATTCTTGATATCGAATCTGCCAGCGAATTGGCTGAAGTGATCGTTGCTGTAGGGCTGGCGCAAAACCTTGGGGCATTGAAAGCACTAGTTACAGAAGGAATCCAAAAAGGCCATATGGCTTTACATTCTCGCTCTGTTGCGATAGCAGCAGGGGCTTCTGGGGAGATGATAGATATGATTGCAGAACAGTTGATCCAAGCAAAAGATATCCGTGTCGGAAAAGCTAAAGAATTGGTGGAAAAGAATAAAAAATGAACATACAAAATGTAGCTTCAGAACAAACAGCAATAGGTATAGCTCACAGCAAATTGATCTTGATTGGCGAGCATGCGGTTGTACACGGACAACCAGCCATCGCCATTCCATTTCCACTCGTTGGTGTGGAATCGGTTGTCGAATACGTACCTGGTTCTGTCAAACTGGACAGTTCTTTTTACCATGGCCCAATCGATTCTGTACCCGAGAATTTGAATGGAATAGCCAATTGTATCAAAGAGACACTTGATTATCTGGGACTTCCTTCCCGTGATCTATTGATCCGGATCAATTCTTCCATTCCTCACGGGAAAGGGCTTGGCTCCAGTGCGTCTGTCGCCGTCTCCATAGTACGCTCCCTTTTCTCTTATGCTGAAGAGGAATATACAAACGATACGCTTCTAAAATTGGCGGATGTTGCGGAGACATATGCCCATGGCTCGCCAAGCGGGATTGATACCCTTACCATAACGTCTGAAACACCCGTATGGTATGAGAAGGAAAAACCAATTGATTTCATTGAGCTGAGTGAGGACTTTCACTTTGTGGTAGCTGATTCGGGAAGAATCGGGGATACCCGTTTAGCTGTAGAGTCTGTAGCCAATCTGTTGAGAACCGCACCAAGGCGTTTTCAGCGAAAATTGGATCGGATTGGAGAACTGACTCATCAGGCAAAGCATGCACTTGAGAAGGCCGGCAAGCATTTCCTCGGTCAAATGCTTAATGAAGCGCAAAAAGAGTTGGAAGCGTTAGGTGTCAGTGATGCAGGCCTTAACAAACTCATTTATTTTGCAAGGCAGGAGGGTGCTTTGGGTGCCAAGCTTACTGGCGGTGGCAATGGAGGATGCATTATCGCTCTTGCGCGAAATGAAGTTCATTCCAGGCAACTCGCTGAAAAGTTAAGGAAAGTCGGTGCCCATGCCGTCTGGCCGTTTGTATTGAAGAAAGATCATTAGGATCAGTGACAGAAAGGTGCAGAGAATTAATATGAAGGCTACCGCAAGAGCACATACAAATATTGCTTTAATTAAATACTGGGGGAAGCGCAATGAGCAGATTATACTGCCCACCAACAGCAGCCTTTCCCTTACGTTAGATGGCTTTTATACGACCACTACGGTTGAATTTAAGGAGGAATTGGCAAAGGATACCTTCTACCTAAATGATGAACCGGTCAAAGGGGAGCAGTATTCGCGAGTTGCCAAATTTCTCAACCTGATACGTCGTACAGCCGGAAATGAGCAATTGTATGCGGAAGTACGGTCAATTAATGAAGTGCCTACTGCAGCAGGGTTTGCATCTTCCGCATCGGGTTTTGCTGCCCTTGCTGCAGCCGGGACCAAAGCTGCTGGAGTGGACATGAGCAACCAGGAGCTTTCCAAACTTACCCGCCAAGGATCCGGTTCAGCCTGCCGGTCCATTTTTGGAGGCTTTGCCGAATGGCGGATGGGAAATAGAGCAGACGGCTCGGATTCTCATGCCGTTCAAGTAGCCCCCCAAGATCACTGGGATATCCGTGTAGCAGCTGTAGTGTTAAATGAAACAATGAAAGAGGTCTCGAGCCGAGAGGGGATGAAACGTACTGTTGATACTTCCCCTTTTTATTCCGGTTGGATAGACAGCATCCCAAATGATCTCAAGGAAATAAAAGCAGGCATTTCTGTAAGAGACTTTGAGAAGGTAGGTCAGATTGCCGAAGCGAACTGTCTCAAAATGCATGCTACGACATTAGGAGCGAATCCTCCTTTTACCTATTGGCTTGATACAACAATGACAGTAATGCAGACAGTCCGGGAAATGAGGAAATCAGGTATACCAGCTTATTTCACCATAGATGCCGGTCCTAATGTCAAAGTGCTGTATCTTCCTCAATATGAAGAAAAAATTCAACAAATATTAAGTGATATTGAAGGGGTAACGGATGTGCGATTAAGCAAAGTCGGGCAGGGTATTACCTATTTATAGGAGATGAATGTTTTGTCCCATACATCAATGACTTTAAAAGTCCCCGGCAAACTGATGGTTGCCGGAGAGTTCGCGGTATTGGAGCCGCATCACCATCTCGTAGTTATGGCGGTAGACCGATTTGTATACGCCAATATCGAATCAACTGACATGAACCTTCTTTCGTTACAGGACTATCAATTGCATGATCTCTTTTGGAAGGTGGAAAAGGGTCGGGTATCTATTGACTCGACTGATCCCCGCACTAAGTTTGTCGAAGATGCAATGAGCATGGCCCTGACTTACTTGAGGGAGAATTCCTTTGTTCCAGCCCCCTTTAAATTATCAATAAAAAGCGAGCTGGATGATGAATCCGGAGTAAAATACGGTCTTGGTTCCAGTGCTGCGGTCGTCACTGCGGTCATCTCTTCGGTATTGAATCATGTGATGGCAGAGGCTCCATCCAAGGAGCTTGTCTTTAAACTGGCCGCTATGTCTCATGTCAAAACCCAGGGAAATGGGTCTGGAGCAGATGTTGCCGCTTCAGCCTATGGGGGATTCCTCCAATATACATCGTTTCAAGCAGAATGGCTGAATGAGCAGCTTGAGAAGGCCGAAACTGTTTCCGGGTTATTGGAGGACGAGTGGATTTATTTTTCCTCGAAGGCCATTACTATGCCTGAGGAGATATATGTATGCATTGGCTGGACAGGAAAACCGGCTTCTACAAAAAAGCTGGTAGATGAAATAGTGAAATTAAAATCTGACGCACCTGAGGTGTATGGGAAGTTCCTGAGCGATAGTGAGACAGCTGTCGATGAATTCTTGACGGGTATGAATCAAAGGGATATCCCTAAGCTTTTAAAAGGGGTAAAGATGAACAGAACGGCGCTGGCACAGATTGGTGGTTATGCGGGGGTTGAAATTGAGACCCGGCTGCTGGGCAAGCTCTGTGATCTCGCCGAGGAGCATGGAGGAGCCGGAAAGCCATCAGGCGCAGGTGGAGGAGATTGCGGAATAGCATTCATGCCTTCAAAAGGCCAGGCGGAAAGGCTAATAGAGGCCTGGACAGCTGCAGGAATAAAACCATTGTCTATCCACCCTTACGATTGTGGTGCTGAAATAATAGGAAATTAGCAGGCGTATGCCTGCTTTTTTTCATTAATTAAGAAATTAAAAACAATGTTAATGTGCTTCTATTCCCCATTTCCTGACTACTGTAATGCATAGTTATGCAAAAAAATGTTCAGTTGAGTCATGGAATAGTTTTTGTCTACAATAAGTGAATAAGGAGGGATGGTCATGAATAATAAAATGTCCGTGATTGGTGTGCCAATGGATCTGGGCCAAAGTCGACGTGGAGTGGATATGGGACCTAGTGCTATGAGGTATGCTGGAGCCATAGAGAAGCTTCAAAGTTTAAAAGAGGATATCCATGATTTAGGAGATATAGCGATAGAGCGACCGGATTCACAGCAGGAACAAGATGATACCAATTTGAAAAACCTACCCCAGGTAATTAAAGCAAATGAGGAACTTGCCAGCCTTGTTGATGGAGTAATCGAAAAGGGGCGTTTCCCTGTTATATTGGGGGGAGACCACAGTATCGCTATTGGAAGCTTGGCAGGTATTTCCCGGCATTATAATGATCTTGGTGTCATTTGGTATGATGCCCATGGGGACTTGAATTCGGGTGAAACCTCTCCTTCCGGTAACATCCATGGTATGCCACTCGCTGTCAGTCTAGGTATCGGGCATGATAAGTTAATCAATCTGCATGGCGATGGTCCGAAGATAAAGGCCGAGAATATTGTCATTGTCGGCGCACGCTCTCTCGACCCTGGAGAAAGAGAGCTGATACGTGAACGTGGGATAAAGGTATTTACCATGCATGAAATTGACCGCATGGGAATGCCGAAAGTCATGGAAGAAACCATAAACTATTTAAAAGAACGGACGGACGGGATCCATCTAAGTTTAGATTTGGATGGGCTGGACCCTTCTGAGGCACCTGGAGTCGGAACGCCGGTAATTGGAGGAATGACTTACAGGGAGAGCCATCTGGCTATGGAGATGCTTGCTGAATCAGGAGTAATTACATCAGCAGAATTTGTGGAAGTAAATCCAATTCTGGATGAGAAAAATAAGACAGGAGAAATGGCAGTTGGATTGATGGGTTCGCTGTTCGGTGAAAAATTGAAGTAAAATCCAGAGGCAGGCTTAAATTAGAAAAGACATTAACATTTCCTTTGGAAATTTAATGTCTTTTTTATGGTTGATTATGTAGAATCTTGGAGGCTATTTTTGATTCATTATGCATAATTTTGATATTCGTTGATTAATTTGTCCAACTTCGTACTGGACGCTACAACTACTTCTGAAGTAAGGTCATGAGTATCACTTAAAGAAATCATCTCTTTACGGCATTCTTCAATCTTCTCCAGCAACACAGATTTACTCACAAAACTTTCCTCCTATCTAGTATACTATAGTATGGCATTACCCGGACGTTTGCAATCTTAAACATAAAAATCGTCTTGATTATGAAACTTTTTCTTTATCTCGTCCGTTAAATATAATGACCGCATACAGCGGAGGTTCGTATATGGAACATTTTATTATACAACAAATAAAACAAGCGAAAAAAGGCGACCAATCGGCCTTTGAAGACGTTATTTCCTTTTATCAGGGGAAGATCTTCCAGCATTGTTACCGGATGCTCGGGAATAGACACGAGGCAGAAGACCTGGCACAGGAAACGTTTATCCGGGCATACGTCAATATAGAATCCTTTGATACCAGCCGGAAATTTTCCACCTGGCTATATCGTATTGCCACAAATTTATCCATTGATAGAATTCGCAAGAAAAAACCGGATTATTACTTGGATGCGGAAATAAAGGGGACGGAAGGGCTTGATATGTATTCCCAGCTTGCTGCCAATGGCCGCTCCCTAGTGGAGGAAGTGGAGAGCTTGGAGTTGAACGACCATATTCAAAGGGAGATATCAGGACTTCCACCAAAATACCGGGGGATCATCATTCTGAGATACCTGGAGGAATTTTCGCTTCAGGAGATCAGTGATATTCTGAATATCCCCCTTGGGACGGTAAAAACACGTCTCCATCGAGGCCGAGAGGCATTGCGGAAAAGACTGCGCCATGTGTAAAGGAGTGTGATTATGGTGAAATGTAAAGGTGAGGCTGTAAAGCTGATGCATATATATTTAGATGGTGATATCACCAAAGAAGAAGAGACAGCATTACGTTCCCATTTAGAAGAATGTAAGGCATGCCAAGAACATTTCCACGAGCTTAAGAGGACAGTCACACTGCTTAGCAGTACAGAGAGCATTCAAGTACCGGAGGGATTTTCACGAAAGGTGATGGATCGACTTCCTGAAGAAAAGAGGGGGGTCAGATACAGCCGCTGGTTTAAGGGCCATCCTTTCGTAACAGCTGCTGCCATCTTCTTCTTGTTCATGGCGGCAAGCCTCTTTTCTTCTTGGAACCAGGATACCGAATTGGTGGTTTCAAAAGAGGAGGACTTAGCCATTCAAGGAAGTACGGTGATTGTTCCTGAAGGGGTAACCGTACAGGGAGACCTGCTTGTTAAAAATGGCAACCTGATTATCGAAGGGACAGTTGATGGAGATGTCACGCTAATTAATGGAAAGGTCATTAATGAACCGATTGAAGGAGAGGGCTTGATGGCTTCTGCGGGAGAAGTGAATGGTGAGCTGGAAACGATTGACCAGACATTCGAGTGGCTGTGGTACAGAGTAAAGGCATTTTTAGCAGGTTTGTTTACCTTTTAAGTAATAGTGGAAGAAGGATAAAGTGAATGCTTTGTCCTTTTTCTTTTTATATGGGTGGATGTATCTAGCTTTTATTCCATCCTGCAAATTAAATTCAACCTGAAGATTGATTGAAAACAGGCTATGTGCGTAGGAAAATACTCAGCTGCGAGCCAAGCGCTTTAAGCACCATGCAGATTTAAAAAGGATGTTCGGGACATGTTTGATTTGGAAGGTGTTTAAATAAAAATTATGTTATAATGAGCACGTTACATATAATAGTAAATGAGGGATAAACAGCCTCCCGTAACAGGCTGGGATTAGTATTAAAAGTAGAGGGTGTGTAATCATGCTTGATGGGGGATTCAGTTTTATAGAACTGCTAAGAATAGGCGTAGATATTGCTCTCGTCTGGTATGTATTATATAAATTGATTATGCTGATACGCGGCACCAAAGCTATTCAGCTGTTGAAAGGGATAGCGGTTGTACTGGCTGTTTGGCTGATTAGTATATTATTTGACTTGCAGACAGTCCAGTGGATTACAAATCAGGCTATCTTATGGGGTTTTCTTTCCATAATTATCCTGTTTCAGCCTGAATTGCGAAGGGCACTGGAGCAGATTGGCAGAGGAAATCTCTTTTCCCGAAATGCCAGATCGGAAGAAGAAGTAATTGAAAATAATATAGAAGCAATTATCCAATCAGCTAAGTATATGGCGAAAAGGAGAATAGGAGCCCTAATCTCCATCGAGCGTGAAACAGGGGTAGGTGAATATGCGGAGACAGGTATTCCGATTAATGGAAAACTCTCCCACCAGCTGCTCACAAATATCTTCACCCCTAATACCCCCCTCCACGATGGAGCAGTGATCATTAAAAAGAATGAAATAGCCGCCGCCGCATGCTATCTGCCTCTGTCGGAAAGCCCCTTCATTTCCAAAGAATTAGGGACCAGACACCGAGCAGCTATGGGAATCAGTGAAGTGACTGATGCACTGACTATTGTAGTATCAGAGGAAACGGGAGATATTTCGTGTACGAAAAACGGAGAATTATTCAGAGACTTAAATGAGGACAGACTCCGTGAGATACTTTTCAATAATCTGTCCCTGCAGCATGCCCCTGAAAGGAAGCCAAAGAAGCGTAGGGGGGATTCGAATGGATAGCTGGTTCAAAAGCAAGTGGTTTATAAGAGTATTATCATTGGCATTCGCGGTACTTCTTTACGTGTTCGTCAATGTGGAAGTGAATACTACTTCTTCAGATTCAACGATCCCAGGAAGGGCAACAGAGGTAGAGACATTGGAGGAAGTGCCGTTGGAAGTTCGCATAGACCAGGAACAATATGTGGTCAGCGGGGTTCCGGAACATGTGACAGTGTCTTTGGAGGGTACTTCCGCCATACTGGCGCCTACTTTAATTCAGCAGAATTTTGATGTGTTTGTCGACCTGCACGGGCTGGAGGAAGGTAAGCATACAGTAGAAGTGCAACATGAAAACTTATCCAACCAGCTTACCGCTTACATCGAGCCGAAGACAATTGAAGTAACCATAGAGAAAAGGGCAACCGAGGAATTTGAAGTGGGAGCGGAATTCCTGAATACGGATGAACTGCCTGATGGTCATGAACTTGGTGAATACAGTATAGAACCAGAAACAGTGACGATTACAAGTTCCCAAAGTATAATAGATGAAATAGCGATTGTGAACGTGTATGTTAATCTGTCGGGAGTGGAAGAATCCATTAATAGCAGGGAACTCCCGGTGAATGTCTACGATACTCAAGGCAATGAATTGAATGTGCGTGTTGAACCGGAGAATGTAGAATTTTCCGCGGAACTCGATAATCCCAGTAAGACAGTCCCCCTCACGGTAGCCACTACTGGCGAGGTGCCGGAGGGCTATGAAATAACAGACATATCTGCTAATGTGGAGGAAATAGAAGTCTTTGCAACTTCTGAGGTACTCGAAGATATTGAAGAAATTTCTACGGAAGAGATAGATCTTACAGGTATTACGGAATCGACAACAACAGAGGCCTCCCTTAAACTGCCGGATGGAGCTACTGCCCCGGAAATGGAGACCGTCGAGGTGGATATAGAAGTGGAACAGACTGAAACCATTGAAGATGTATCCTTTGAAACCCAAGGATTGGAGGATGGGCGGGACTTTCAATTTATAGAACCCGACACCGGCCGAATGGATTTAATGGTCACTGGCAGCCAGCCGGGGATTGGGGAGCTGAGTGTAGAGGACTTCCTTCTGACAATTGATCTAAGCGGAATGTCCACTGGTGAACATATAGTCCCTGTTACGATCCAAGGTCCGGAAGCGGATGATGTTAAGGTTACTGGTGAATATGAGGAAATCACCGTCGCAATAAATTAAACTTGATGGAACTAACACTTAATCATTTCAATTGAAAAGCCAGGTTGATTCGCAAGTAAAGGAGAGGTAGCATGGGAAAATATTTTGGAACGGATGGCGTAAGAGGGATAGCGAATAAGGAGCTCACCCCCGAAATGGCGTTCAAGTTGGGACGCTTCGGCGGCTATATACTGACAAAGGAAACAAAAAAGCCGCGGATTCTTATTGGAAGAGATACCAGGGTCTCCGGCCCGATGTTGGAGAGTGCACTGGTCGCAGGGCTTCTCTCCATCGGAGCGGAAGTAATGCGCCTTGGCGTCATCTCTACTCCTGGTGTTGCTTATCTGACGAAAGTGACAAGCTCACAGGCTGGGGTAATGATTTCCGCATCCCATAACCCTGTAGAGGATAATGGGATTAAATTTTTTGGCCCGGACGGTTTTAAACTATCAGATGCGCAGGAAAATGAAATAGAAAGCTTGTTAGACGGGGAGGATGATCTGCCTCGGCCGGCAGGAGAAGATATAGGAGTCATCAATGATTACTTTGAGGGCGGCCAGAAGTATCTCTCTTTTCTTAAAGATACTATTGATAATGATTTCGAAGGCATGCAGATTGCCCTCGACTGTGCCCATGGCGCCACTTCAGGCTTGGCCACCCATTTGTTTGCCGACTTGGAAGCAGATGTCTTTACAGTCGGCTCTTCCCCAGATGGCTTGAATATCAATGATGGGGTCGGTTCTACTCATCCAGAGACATTACAGGCCTTTGTAAAAGAAAAAGGAGCGGATGTGGGCCTTGCCTTTGATGGGGATGGGGACCGCCTGATTGCTATCGATGAAAAAGGTAATATTGTTGATGGGGACCAAATCATGTTCATATGTGCCAAACATATGAATTCCAAGGGAATGCTTAAGGATCATACGGTTGTGTCGACAGTAATGAGTAATATTGGTTTTTATAAGGCATTAGAGGAGCATGGCATGCGGAGCGATAAAACAGCGGTTGGTGACCGCTATGTCATGGAGGAAATGCGTAAGGGCGGCTATAACCTAGGTGGAGAGCAGTCCGGGCATATTATCTTCCTGGATTGTATTACCACTGGTGATGGTATGTTGTCTGCACTCCAGCTGGTGAATGTCATGAAAGAAACTGGTAAGCCGTTGTCGGAGCTTGCAGGTGAAATGAGCATCTATCCACAAGTCCTGAAGAATGTTAAAGTGATTGATAAGCAAGAAGCACTTTCAAATACCCAGATTCAAGAGGAGATTGAAGCTGTTGAGAATGAACTCGGCGACCAAGGCAGGGTGCTTGTCCGCCCTTCTGGCACGGAGCCGCTCGTTAGGGTAATGGTGGAAGCACCTACAAAAGAAGAATGTGAGAAGTATGCTGAGCAGGTAGCTGAAGTTATTGACCGCCTCCTGGGTGTAAAGGAATAATTTTCCATCATACCGTTTTCCTTTAGGGAAAACGGTATTTCTCTGTTATGAAATTGCAAAATAGGGCATTGTTAAGACCTTGCTTCGTTAGCTCGGCTATGTCTCAGGGGCCTAAGCCAGCGAAGAAATTCTTGTCAGGGGAACGGCTTTTTTCGTTTCTGCATAGGTTATGTATACCAGCCCTGTGAAAAAGTATTGACCAACTTGAACACTATCAAGTAAAATGAAGTGAGCTCTTGACCCAAGTTTAATCTATTGTAATTTGAGGTAAACTTAGAGGGCTGGCATTTTTATTTAAAGGCAGAAAGGAGCATTGTGTCTTATCGGTTTTAAAAAGCGCCAGGACTATTTCCTGATCGGTAAAAGGAAATAGTTGACGAGGTGGAGGCTAATCGAGTTTTCGGCGGATTCCTCCCGGTTGGGCATCTCAACCGATATGCTTTTTCCTTAAAACAATAAGGTGACTTATTGGCCAAGAGGGAAAGCAAGGTGCTAACTAATTAAACAATTTTTTAATACGGGAAAGGGGCAATAGAACGCCCCTGGTAATATTGCGTTTGTTGCCCCTTGTGCGAAGGAGGAACAACAATATGTGCGGAATTGTAGGATATATTGGAATAAATGATACAACAGAGGTTTTATTGAATGGGCTTGAAAAGCTGGAGTACCGCGGGTATGACTCTGCCGGGATTGCTGTATTAAATGATGAAGGTCTTAATTTGACCAAAGTAAAGGGAAGGATTGCCGCATTACGTGAAAGTGTGGATGCGTCTAATCACGCGACAATGGGAATAGGTCACACACGCTGGGCTACACATGGAGTGCCGAGTGAAGAAAACGCTCATCCTCATCAAAGTTCATCAGGCAGGTTTACCTTGGTTCATAATGGTGTTATTGAAAATTATCAGGACATAAAGAAGGAATTCCTTGCAGAGACAGATTTTGTGAGTGAGACAGATACAGAAATCATTGTCCAGTTGGTAGAGAAGCTTTATGAGAAATATGAAAACACCGCGGAAGCTTTCCGCCAGACGATGAAACTTTTAAAAGGTTCATATGCCATTGCCATGATTGACGCAGAAGATCCTGAAACGTTCTATGTATCTAAGAATAAGAGTCCGTTGCTTGTAGGAATAGGCGATGGTTTCAACGTGGTAGCAAGTGATTCCATGGCCACTCTGAAACTGACAAACCAGTATCTCGAGATTGAAGACAAAGAAATTGTACTTGTCAGCAGAAGTCAAGTTGAGATTCAAAAGCTTGACGGCCAAGTGGTGGAACGGACACCATTCACCGCTGAAATAGATGCCAGTGACACGGAAAAAGGAACCTATCCGCATTTCATGCTAAAGGAAATTGATGAGCAGCCGATCGTTATGCGTAAAATCATTCGTGAATATCAGAATGGTGACAATCAAATAAAGCTTGATAAGGATATCCGTAAAGCTATGCAGGATACAGACCGTGTATATATTATTGCAGCAGGAACCAGTTATCATGCAGGACTCGTAGGTAAGGAATTCATGGAAAAGCTGGCGAATATCCCGGTCGAAGTGCATGTAGCTAGTGAATTCTCTTATAATATGCCACTACTTTCTGAAAAGCCGCTGTTTGTATTTATTTCTCAAAGTGGGGAAACAGCGGACAGCCGCAGCGTGCTTGTGAAGATCAAAGAACTAGGCCATCCGGCACTGACGATTACCAATGTGCCTGGATCCACCCTTTCCCGTGAAGCCGATTATACGCTTCATTTGCATGCAGGTCCGGAAATCGCTGTAGCTTCCACGAAGGCTTACACGGCTCAGATAGCAGTGCTTGCCATTTTGGCTGTTGATACGGCACAGGCCAAAGATCTTACACTCGATTTCGATCCGCTTCAAGAACTTGCATTGGTTGCTAATGCCATGGAGGTATTGACCGATCAGAAAGAAGAAGTGGAACAGCTTACAAGAGATTACCTGGCAACTACACGTAATGCCTTCTTTATCGGCCGGAGTGCTGATTACCATGTTTCCTTGGAGGGAGCATTAAAACTGAAAGAGATCTCCTATATTCAGGCGGAAGGATTTGCCGGTGGTGAATTGAAGCATGGCACCATTGCCTTGATTGAAGAGGGGACACCAGTGGTTGCTTTGGCGACACAGAAGAATGTAAATTATTCGATACGGGGAAATGTACAGGAAGTAGTAGCGCGTGGAGCAAATGCACTTGTCATTAGCATGAAAGGTTTGGAACAGGATGGTGATGCTTTCGTGCTGCCAAAGGTCCATGAACTGCTGACACCGCTTGTCAGTGTAGTACCTCTGCAGCTGCTTGCCTATTATGCTGCATTGCATCGTGACTGTGATGTTGATAAACCGAGAAACCTCGCCAAAAGTGTGACAGTCGAGTAAAGGAAAACCAATATAAAGTAAATGGTGGCTTTGAACTAAGGTCATGCCACCTTTTTGCCCCCTTGGATATTGATTATCTAAAGGGGGTTTTTTGTGTCGAAAAAGATATCCACATTGATAAGTGGATGAGCGAAGGAAATGCCCCATTTCCATATTAAAATTGAATATATGGAAGGTGAACGATACGGTGGAACCAAGCACGAAACTTTTATTATTAAGTTGCAATTTATTCAGATGGTTGAAATTAACTGTCAATTACGATAAGGTAATCATTATGAGTTTCCTCTGCTGATGCTTGTATTGCCAATGCTTCAAACGGTACTGTGCCGTCCTTCCTACGACGGTTTATTATGGAGAATTTTTATGTACATACATGAATGCTTGTTTAATTGGATCCTTTGATTTCCGTGTATCATAAGTAAGGAATCTTGTACAAAAAAATATAAAGGAGTTTTTAAACAATGAAAAGTATGATGAAAAAATTTTTACTATTCGCCGCAATTAGCAGTATGCTTGTATTGGCAGCATGTGCGGGAAATGAAACAGAGGATACAGAAGAAAATACCTCTGAGAATTATAGCGAAGCGGTAGACCATACGATTACAGGCATTGAGCCTGGAGCGGGAATTTCTGTGACAACGGAAAAAGCCATCGAGAAATATGAAGAATTGTCAGGATGGTCTGTAGAATTGTCTTCCACGGCGGCAATGATGTCAGAATTGGAAAAAGCAATTGATGATGAAAGCCCAATTATTATAACGGGATAAAATCCGCACTGGATGTTCGCCAAGTATCCCGATATGAAATATCTAGACGATCCAAAAAATATCTATGGCGATGCAGAAGGCATTCATACGCTAGCAAGGCTGGGCTTGGAAGAAGATAAGCCTGAAGCATACAAACTCATTGATCAGTTTGAGTGGGATGTTGAGGATATGGAAAGCATCATGTTTGAAGCCAATGATACTGGCGAGGATATTGAAGCAATAGCAAAGCGATGGGTGGAAGAAAATGAGGATAAAGTGGCTGAATGGACAGAAGGCGTTGCTGATGTAGAAGGTGTCGAGTTTGAACTTGTTTCCACTCCTTGGGATTCAGAGCGAGCTTCTTCTAGTGTGTTGAAAGAAGTGATGGAACAAAAAGGATTCGATGTTTCGGTGACACCTGTCGATGTGGCAATTATTTTTGAATCGGTTGCAAACGGAGATGCTGATGCGACTTTGGCTGCGTGGCTACCATACACACATAAAGATTTCTATGAACAGCACGAAGGCAACTTTACTGATCTCGGAGCAAATCTGGAAGGTGCCAAAATAGGTCTTGTTGTTCCAGAGTACATGGACATTGATTCGATCGAAGACTTAGAAGCAAAATAGAAAATTCTCTTTTCACTATTGGTAATAGCTATAATTTGGATAAGAGAGGGGGCATTCTAATATGGATGCCCCCCACTTGCTTTATATTTATGGAAACAGTTTCCGGTATATTTTTCTCGCATAATCCCGGAATCGTCTATTTTGATGCAGTTCCCTGTCTTGGACGAATTCCTCGAACTCCAGCTTATTCTGCAGCACATCTTTTTGAGGGGAGCCAGTTGCGGACACAAGAAGATCATTCATGGTAATATCCTTTTTCTTCTGATCTGTTTCCTCATCTATATAGCCGGCATTTTTTAAAATCTTGTAGCCCATTCTCAATTCTGGAGAGAGCCCTTGAAGGTCTTCTTTCAGATCCAAAGGCTTTCCTTTCCCTGGAAGGTCATCGAATTCTCCCTCGTCCATGGCCTTCTTAATTCTCTCCTCCACAAACATGTACATCCTGCTCCCTCCTTTCCTGTCCATATACCCTAGTATAACATGCCGGAAGGGCAGAGAAGGAAGCTCTCTAAAGGTTGAGGGAGGGTCAGCTTATGTATTCTAAAATAGCGCCAATAGCCTGTTCCCCTTCCATTTCCCACCTGCTTTTATTTCTTATCTGTCCATCTTTATCCAGAGGTTCTTGGAATTGATTCAGTCCTGTCGCAGCCAATAGTGATTGTTCATCTTTGTCAAGACCAAGATGTACTACGTGTTTGATGACAAATGGTGTTCCAAATTCAATATAGGCGTCATCCCGGTCCAATTCCCCCGACAATACATGAAAAGGTAAGCGGATGTATATGGTCTCTCCACCTTCTCTTGATAAAACGCCATCAAAAAACCCTTTATCATATTCCCAGCTTCCGCAAAGGGTATAGCCATTTTGCCCGAGTACCCGGCGTACATCACCAAAATAGGCCTTTTTCCCATCCATTTCTGTTTCCAATTTCAACATGTCCATCCACTCCTTCTTTAGACTTTACTATAGTATGGCCTGAAGCAATGGAGTGCATACTTTGACAAAGCTTCATCGGCAAGATGTTATACTGGTATAGAAGGAATTTTATCTAACGAATAAAGTGGTGAAGTAGATGTTAAAAGATACAGGAGAAAGAGTTATCCCCGAGAATATGAAGATTACCAATGGACTTCTGATGGAACACGTAGCCAGGTACCATTTTGCTGCAGAATATGTTTCCGGCAGGGTTTTAGACTTTGCCAGCGGCAGCGGCTATGGGGCCCATATTATCGCAAAATCCTGTAAACATAAAGTGAGTGAAGTTGTTGGGGTGGATCGAGATAAGGATGCAGTTACATACGCGAGAGGGACTTATTACCATCCTCTTACCACCTTTCTGGAAGGGGATGTGACCGATCCGGCGCTGCCCGGAGAATTAGGGAAGTTTGATTTTATCCTCAGTTTCGAGACGATAGAACATATAGCTGAAGAGGAAATGTTCCTCTCCAATATTTATCAGATGCTTAAGCCTGGAGGCACTCTGATTCTCTCCACGCCGTTTGGAGAGGGGAGAGGCAAACCGTGTGGGCAGACTTTTCATGTACATCAGTTGAAAGTAGAAGAATTCCATGAGCTATTTGATTCGTATAAGGAAACGGAGTTTTTTGTACAAAAGGGAGTGCTGATTCAACCGGCCAGCGTGACAGAAGAAAGGGATTACCCGCTTGGAATAGCCGTTTGTAGAAAATAATGAAAACAGGAGAATGATTTATGAAGGAGTATCAGTATGAGGAGATGCTTAACATCAACACTGCCGGAGAGCAACAGGGATATCCCCGTTCCCTGCATTACCATCCGTATGAGCCCACCCCCTACAGCGCTCTGGAGGCATTGTTCAGCCGCTATGAGGTTAAACGTACGGATCGCGTGGTAGACTTTGGCTGTGGGAAGGGGAGATTAAGCTTTTTCATTCACTATTATTGCCAAGCCAACGTTGTTGGGGTGGAAATGAATGAGACTTTCTACCAGGACGCCCTTAAAAATAGAAGCTGCTATAAGAAAAGGAATCAGGCTGGAACTATTGAATTCTATCAGGGTCTTGCCCAGGAATATCCGATTAACCCACATGATAACCGTTTCTACTTTTTCAATCCTTTTTCACTTAAAATCTTTATCCAGACTGTCCAAAATATCTTGGTTTCTTTGGAGAGGTATTTCCGGAAGGTGGAATTGATTCTATATTATAGTACGGAGGAGTATATGTTTTACCTGGATAACAATACCCCTTTTGAATTGAAAAAGGAAATTCCCCTCCCTGGACTCAATAGTAAGGACCCATATGAAAGGTTCTTGATCTACAGCCTGCCTTATCTGTAATTGCACTCGGACGCCTCCCGTTCAGGCTTATTGTTGTTTTAAAGAGGCTGGGACAAACGGCGTCGAGGCTGCCTGAATCTCTTTTGAGTTAAACCGTTTAATGGTGTCCCAGCCCCTTTATAATGAATGGTGTTCAATTATTTCCTTGAATTCGGACCAATCGGTAATTCTGGGGATATGCGTAATATGCCGATTATAGGTTTGGTCTTTCAGGAATAGCTTGATAGGAATCTCGGAAAGTGTTTCTATCACTTCTGGCTTATCATCTATATAGTAATCCAATTCCAGCTCTTTAATGGTATGAATCTTTTGCTCATCCTTCATTCCGTAAAAGAAGCGGCTGTCCTCGACAGGGAATCCCCTTTCCTTCATCCACTCCTTGGTTCTTTCCCCGTGGTCTTTGGGGCGGGCAGTAATATAATAGACTTCATGCCCAGCTTCGGCAAGCTCCTGCAGAAGTTCTAAAGCTCCCGGAAAAGGGGGGCAGTCCGTATAATAGATTTCGTCTCGTGTATCCATCCACATTTGCTTTCCCTCTTCATCGTCCATTCCAAAGGGTTCATGTATTTCCAGCCTGTCCAGCTCCAAGAACTTCTCCCTTGGTATCTCTTTCTTAAGTTTCCGATTATATAAATGGAAGGCATGTTCCCGCAAGTTGATCAGCGTATCATCAATATCAAACCCAATTCTCATCCTTTCACCCTCCTGCTCTTTTATGTTGGCGATCCTATTACTTTAGCTATCTTTCTTGTATACGGGATACCCGGAGAAACGAAAATCCTTGCCTACTTTTTGTATTTCCGTACCGGTCAGTTCAATGGCGTCTTCCATCTTTTCGACACCATTGCCCTCCAAGAAGGTTGGAGCATCCTTGCCGCCGACAAGTTTGGGAGCGAAATAGAGGATGACTTTGTCAATCAGCCGGTTCTGGAGGAAAGAAGCATTGATATTTCCTCCGCCTTCAATGAATAAGGAGGATATCCCTTTTTCTCCAAGGATAGATACTGTCTCTTCAATATCTACTTTTTTGCGCCCGCTGGTTTCTATAACGGTGATCCCCCGCTTTTCTAGTTGTTCCCGTTTTGCTTTGTCGTAACTTTGGCTAGTGAAAATCCAAGTTTCTGCCTTTTTATCGGCGACCACTTGGTAATTTAAAGGTACTTTCAAGGATGAGTCTATCACGACCCGGAGCGGGTTACGGCCATTGGGTATTCTTGCAGTCAAGGCTGGATCGTCTTTTAATACGGTGTTGATCCCGACAAGTATGGCCATGTTTTCACTGCGAAGACGATGGACATCAGCTCTTGCATCTTCCGAGGTAATCCATTTACTGCTGAGTGAATGAGTAGCTACTTTTCCATCCAGTGAAATTCCGGATTTCATCGTAATGAACGGCTTTTTCTCCAGAATGAACTTGTTAAAAACCTCATTCATTTCCCGTGCCTGCTGTTCGTGAACCCCAATGACCACTTCAATGCCGGCATCCTTCAATATTTTAACTCCATTACCGGCCACAAGGGGATTGGGATCCAATGTAGCTATTACAGCCCTTTTGATCCCCGCCTCAACCAAAGCTTCGGCACATGGGCCTGTCCTGCCATGGTGCGAGCAGGGTTCGAGTGTGACATAAATGGTGCCTCCATATGCATGTTCCCCTGCCATACGGAGCGCATGGATTTCTGCGTGGGGTTCTCCTGCTTTCAAGTGTGTGCCCACTCCGACTATCTGATTATGGTTCACGATGACAGAACCCACCAGCGGGTTGGGATCGGTCTGTCCTTTCATTGCCTTGGCATTATTCAATGCAAGGTTCATATAGAATTCATGTTCAGTCATTGGGACAAGTCCTTTCTTCTTCTATATGGCCGGATTTACTCACCTTGGTTTGTAGATACTTTCTATTATACTCGGAGATATCTCCCCAAAGAGGGGTGCGCCCGGATACAGCTAAGCCGGCATCTTCCATAGCTTCCAATTTCAGCGGGTTGTTGGTAATTAACGTTACCGGCTTGGTGCGCAGCCTCTTCAAGACTTGGATGGCATCCTCATAGTTGCGGGCATCGTTAACAAACCCAAGGCTCTCATTAGCCTCCACCGTATCGTAGCCATTTTCCTGAAGCACATAAGCCATTGCCTTGCTGAATAGGCCTATTCCCCGTCCTTCATGATTGGCAAGGTAGAATAGTGCTCCTGCTCCGTGTTCCTTAATTTTCAACATGGATTCCTTCAATTGGAAGCCGCAGTCACATCGCTTACTGCCGAATATGTCTCCGGTATGGCAGATCGAGTGCATACGAATAAGCGCCTCGTCTGCTTCACTGAAATCTCCATAAACCAGTACACTTGATTGTTGATATTCCGCAAGGTTCGCGGAAGCCAGCCGGTCAATGATTTTCTCATAATCCTCTGTCACTTCTTCATAGTTCAACCAGCAATACCATTGAAAAACGGTGGTCTCTCCATAAAGATTGACCGGAAGCTGAATAGGCCCGACCAGATAAATAGCCGCATCTTTATGCTTAATCAGCTGTATTTTATCTTTTAACACAGAAAATGCTTCTGAAGCCATTTTAAGTTCCATGGTTATTTCCCCCTTCATTTATCTCTTAGTATAGTTAATTCCTCGGATATCATCAATTTTTCATTCTTAAAAGATATGTTTTAAGGGTGTAAGCCACAGTCATTCGTGGTATAGATAGGAGGATGGGTCCGTCGGCAGCCGGAAGTACATTTGCAGGTTGAACGTGTATGTGGACGGTTGGGGTTTTTTTGATAAAGTTTCACTTGATTGTCAAAGTCTCATTGGCAATCTGTGATAAAATAGGCATACAGTAAGGAGCAGATATATAAGAGATGCATTGTTGATAAAGGATACCTTAGATTAGATTTGACGGTAAAACTTAACATATTCACTTGCTCAGTACTGAATTTGTTGACTTATAAATAGGGAGGTCTATTATTGTGGAATTCGATACAGTCATGATGAGCCGTCTTCTAACCGGAATGACGCTAGCCTTTCATATTATTTTTGCCACTATCGGGGTGGGTGTTCCACTGATGATTGCCATCGCCGAATTTATCGGCATACGGAGGAAAGACCCCCATTATCTAATGATGGCCCGGAGATGGGCACGTGGTTTTATTATAACTGTTGCTATTGGTGTAGTAACAGGAACGGCGATTGGTCTGCAATTGTCGCTTGTATGGCCTAATTTCATGCAGCTGGCAGGTAATGTAATAGCATTGCCTCTATTTATGGAAGTATTCGCCTTTTTCTTCGAGGCAATTTTCCTGGGAATTTATTTGTATACTTGGGATAGGTTTAAGAACCCTTATACACATTGGGCATTGAATATACCGGTTGTGCTGGGGGCGGGAATGTCCGCAGTATTTATCACAACGGTGAACGGGTTTATGAACCAGCCTGAGGGTTTTGCCATAGAAAACGGCCAATTTGCAGCGGTAAATCCGATTGCGGCAATGTTGAACACCGCAACACCAACGAAGGTATTCCATGTCCTAAGCTCTGCTTATTTGACTGCTGCTGCATTGCTGGCTGCAATTACTGCCTTTTTTATTTTAAAGAAGAAGGCTACTGATTATCATAAGAAAGCATTGAAAATGACCGTAACGCTTGTTTTTATATTTGGTGTTCTAACTGCCTTGGCGGGAGACTTATCAGCGAAGTTCCTTGCAGAGCATCAGCCGGAGAAGCTGGCGGCAGGTGAATGGCATTTTGAAACTGAGGAGAATGCTGACCTGGTCCTGTTCGGCTGGCTGGATGGGGAGGAACCTCAGGGGGCGATCCGGATACCGGGGGCATTAAGTTTTCTGGCGTTTGGAGACTTTAATGCAGAAGTAATCGGGCTTGAAGAATTTCCGGAAGAAGAGATACCGCCTCTCTGGATCCACTATATGTTTGATCTGATGGTTACCATAGGCGGCGCTCTAGTTATCATTCCTTTGCTTTATTTGATTGTTAGCAGGGTTAAGAAGTGGAACGAGTATAATAAAGGGCTCCTTTGGATGATTGTAGCCACTGGCCCGCTTGCATTTCTTGCTATTGAATTCGGCTGGTTCTATGCAGAGGTAGGCCGTCAGCCGTGGATTCTGAGGGGGTACATGACAGTGGAGGAAGCAGCAACTACATCTCCGTATATTGGACTGATGTTCTTCCTGTTTATGGCTCTGTATATCGTGCTTGGTACATTATGTGTCGTGACGCTAAGAAAACTGTTCCGGGATAATCCTGCTGAATTAGAATTGGAGAAACATTATCCCAACCTCGAAAAGGGGGATGACTAATGAGCTATGAAATTATTGGAATATCCGTTTTATGGATATTCTTATACGGTTACCTGATTGTTGCCTCTGTGGACTTCGGCGCCGGCTTTTATGCTTGGTATGCCAAGGCAACCAAGAAAGACCATATAATTAATCAGCTGATCTCCAGATATCTTTCTCCTGTATGGGAAATTACGAACGTATTTTTTGTCTTTTTCTTTGTCGGCATTGTCGGGTTCTTTCCCGACACCGCCTATTATTATGGTACAGCCCTTTTGGTTCCGGGCAGTATCGCACTTGTTCTGCTGGCAATTAGGGGGTCTTTTTACGCCTTTGAAAATTACGGATCGAAGCAGAGTAATGTCTACATGTTCCTATACGGGGCAACCGGACTGTTGATTCCTGCGTCACTTGCAGTGGCTCTAACTCTTTCGGAGGGCGGATTTATTGTCGAAGAAGGAAATTCCGTTTCCTTGAGATATTTGGAATTGTTCTCCAGCCCACTGTCTTGGAGTATCGTCGGCCTCGCCCTCGTCTCTGTGCTGTTTATCAGCGCGGCATTCTTGACATTCTATGCCGACAGGGCAAATGACCAACCAGCATTGAAGCTGGTCCGGGGCTACGCCTTGTTCTGGAGCACTCCGACCATTATTGCGGCATTGACGGCATTCATCTTCTTGAGTCAGCATAATGAGAGGCATTTCGACAACATGATGGATCTATGGTGGATGCTTGGACTGTCGGTGGCATTTTTCATGGCTGCCATGTTGTTGCTATACTCAGGAAAGAACTATGGGTTGGCATTCTTTTTCGTGATGCTCCAATTCTTCTTTGCCTTCTTTGCTTATGGAATTGGCCACTACCCATATATCCTTGATCCGTATATTACCATTCATAACAGTTCCACCCATGAATCGATGGGATTGGCGCTGGTTATTGCCTTCATCGGGGGACTTGTATTGCTTATTCCATCTTTAGTTCTTGTATTCAAATTGTTTTTATTTGATGCTGACTATGTCAAAGGCAAGAAGTAAATATATGGAATCCTCCCTCGACGATATTTTCTCTTTGGGGATTCCAATGAATTTTTAAAGCAGGGATTTATATGTTAGTCTTTTTAGACACAAACTACCTATATTTAGGTTAGGAGATAAAAAATGAATGAATTGAAAAACAGACTCTCTGCCCAGAGAAGAAGCATGATATCGCTTCTTCTCTTCTCTGTATTATTAGGATTCCTGGCTATTCTTCAAGCATACTTTCTTGTTAGTGCCGTTGATCTGGTATTTCTGAAGGAAGCTGTATTTTCAGATATTCTTATGGTGCTGATAGGATTGTTCATTGTTCTGCTGGCCAGAACGGCCGTTAGTTATTGGAATGGCCGAACCGGGATAAGGATGGCATCCAAAGTGAAAGCTGATCTTCGAAGGGAACTCTTGAATCGCTTTTCTACCAGTCCTGTCCAGTCTTCTGTCAGTGGACAGTCGGGACGCAAAGTGAGTGTTATGCTGGACGCAGTAGATGAAGTGGACAGTTATTTCAGTGAGTATATTCCACAAGTGTTCCAAGCCTCCATTATTCCAGTGTTTGTACTCATTGCGGTTTTCACCCAGCATGTTAATTCAGGTTTGATCATGCTCATTACTGCACCGTTCATACCTGTTTTTATGATCGTGATCGGCATCCAGACGAAAAAGAAATCGGAGGAGCAGCTGGAGAAGATGGCCGCCTTCTCCGGACAGTTCTTGGACAAGTTGCAGGGGTTGACGACTCTTAAACTATTTGGAAAAGCAAAACGGCAGAAGGATGAAATAGAGAAAGGCAGTATTGGTTTTCGTGAAGCCACCATGGAGATTTTGAAGATTGCCTTTATGAACTCTTTTGCTCTTGAAGTGATTACGATGTTGAGCATCGGCCTCGTTGCATTGGAATTGGCAATACAGCTGATCATTTATGAAAGTATTGCATTTTTCACCGCCTTCTTCGTGCTTCTGCTCGTTCCCGAGTTCTATAATTCATTGAAGGATTTGGGAAATGCCTTTCATAATGGAAAAAGCAGTATGGGAGCAGCAGCTAAAATTCAGGAAGAGCTTGATCAATACGGAGAGAATGGTGGATGGGAAAGCTTGCAGTTTAACGGAGATGGAGCACCGGCAATCCAACTGGATGATATATCTTTCAGTTATGGGGAGGAGCGTTTTGCCCTTCGGAACATCAACGCCTTCTTACCACCTGGCAGTCAAGCCGCTATTGCTGGAAAAAGCGGCTCGGGGAAAACAACTCTGCTGCATTTGATTGCGGGTTTAGTCACTCCTGATGAGGGACATGTCCAAGCTGATGGAAACCCATTATCCGCCTATCAGGAAAAAGAGTGGTTCAACCGTTTAAGCTATATTACACAGCACCCCTATATATTTTCAGGCACCATACGGGAGAATATTGCCATTGGGGCTAATGGGAATCCATCCGAAGAGCATATTAAGATGGCCGCTAAACAGGCAGGCTTATCTAAAATGATTGAAGAGTTGGAACATGGATATGATACACCTGTCGGCGAAGCCGGAAGGGGATTGTCGGGCGGTGAGAAGCAGCGTCTCGCTCTCGCCAGAGCCTTTTTGAAAAAGCCATCGGTCATATTGTTTGATGAACCTACAACCGGGCTTGACCTGTATACGGAACAGATATTGCAGGCGTCCATTGATGAACTTGCAGAGCATGCCACCATTATTACGGTCGCACACCGCCTTCATACGATCCGGAATGCAGATATCATCCTGTTTCTAGAAGATGGAAAGGTGGCCGCTTCCGGGAATCACGATAAATTAATGGAAACATCTCCAGCATATAAAGCAATGGTGACTGCGCAGCAAGGGGGACAGCAATCATGAAGGAACTACGGAAGGTTACCCGACTGATGTTTATGGAGAAAAAAGATATTCTCATTTCTATTGTTGCCGGGTTTATAGCCGGAATAGCGGCAGTAGGGTTGTTTTCAGCCAGTGGATACTTGATTTCCAAGGCCGCTCTTGCTCCGCCTTTATATGCATTGATTGTGCTTACTTCTACAGTGAAACTGCTTGGATTTGTACGGGCCATTGCCAGATATGCAGAGAGATATTTTTCGCACCGGGCTACATTCACCATTCTAAGCAATCTTCGGGTTGATTTCTTCCAAAGACTTGAACCCTTGGCACCGGGGATTTTTCAAAAGTACCGGAGCGGTGACCTGTTGTCGAGGATTGTCGGGGATGTGGAAAGTCTGCAGAATTACTTTTTAAGGGTCTTCTATCCTCCGATTGTCCTGGTCATGGTATTTATTGCAACTATACTGTTTACCGCCTATTTCTCTGTCTATATTGCGCTTGTCCTGCTCGCAGGTCTGATTCTGACTTTGTTTGTGATACCAGCCGTGTTTACAATCAGGCAGGAAAAAATAAATCAAGATGTCAGGGCAGAAAGAGGCGGCTTATCTACAGAAGTGACGGAATTGCTGTATGGATTGCGGGATTTAAAAGTCAACCAGAAGTTGGAAAAGAAGGAACATGAACTGCAACAATCCTCCTTAAGCTATATAAAGGAACAGGAGAACGAAGGGATTAATAGGATATACAATCAATCGGTTAATACATTTGTATCCTTACTCGTCTCTTGGGTAGTGCTTGGATTAGGTGCCTATCTGGTAACGGAAGAACAGTTGAATGGAATATTCCTGGCAATGCTTGTCATGATCTCACTGACCGTCTTTGAAGATTCCGGGCCAATGGCAGTATTCCCCATCCACTTACAGGACAGCAGAAGGGCTGCCAACCGCCTTTATTCCGTGGTAGGGGAGGCGAGGGAGGACATAGAGGCTCCCTCACTTGAGCTTTCTGCTAATGAGCCGCCTGGGATACGAATGAATCAGGTTTCCTTCAAGTTCCCGGGGGAATGGAGGAAATCCGTGGATGAAGTGACACTTACATTGGAGCCGGGATCTAAAACGGCAATTGTGGGTCCAAGCGGCTCAGGGAAGTCTACGATTCTGCAGCTGCTGCTGAAAATGGCCACGCCTCACCAGGGAGAGATCCAGCTGGATGGTATGTATATTGATCAGATCCGGCAGGAAAGTATCTGGCACAATGCAAGGGTGGTTCTTCAGGAAAATCATTTATTTTACGGAACCATTCGGGACAATTTGCGTCTGGCCGGTGACGACCTGAGTGATGACCAGTTGGAGCAGGCATTGGAGAAAGTGAAGCTGAGCCATTTTTCCCTTGATGCGCACGTATTTGAAAAGGGGGAAAATCTGTCCGGCGGAGAAAAGCAGCGCCTGGCGATAGCCAGATCGATGCTGAAAGGCGGACATTTTTGGCTGCTTGATGAGCCGACATCTTCTGTGGATGCCTTAACGGAAAAACATATTCATGAAAAGATTTTCGAACAGGCCGGGCAGGATACAATAGTTCTGGTCAGCCATCGACTCGCCGGTCTGGAAAAGATGGATCAGATTATTGTAATGGAAAGTGGAAAAGTCATTGAGTCGGGAACTTTTGACGAATTGATGACACGGCAGGGTTATTTTTATCAAATGAAAGAAATTGAAAAAGATCTACTCTGAGATGTTCATTTATATATCCGTTAAAAAATGGCTGCCCAGATAAAAATGGGCAGCCATTTTTTATTTATATCTGGACCCAAAGAGGTTTTTTCCATACCGCTAATTCATATGGGCGAATGAAGGTGAACTCCCCTTTCAATTCCCTCTGTTCCTGTTTTCGGCTGTGGTCATTGGTTACAGCTAGCTGCCAACTTCCAGGGGAAGGGAGATGGATATCAAATGTCTGATTGACAGGGTTCACAAAAATAGCAAAATCCTCGCCATCTCCAAGGAGTGTGTAGCCGAACACGGTATGTGGTTCTTCAAGTATATGCAAACGCTTGCGAATTTCTGCTTTTGAGCTCATCCGAAACACAGGATATTTCTTCCGCAAAGCAATCAATTGTTTTACAAAATCTATATAATGATTTTCTTTATCTCTTATCCGCCAATTGAGCTGGTTTACTTTATCGCCGGAGATATAGCTGTTTTCGTCCCCACCTTTGCTGCGGAACCATTCCTGGCCTGCGTGCAGAAAAGGCACGCCCTGGCTTAACAGCGTGAGTCCAGTAGCCAATTGATGAACTTTCTTCCTGTCTGATTCATCCATAAGTGGATTGGTAAGGATGAGACGGTCCCATAAGGTATGATTATCATGGCATTCCACATAATTAATGGTCTGGTCAGCCTCTGAGACAAAAGGTGCCCCAAATTCTTCCAAGGCAGAGGCTGATATGAGGTTGGGGAGCTTCTCGATATGTTTTCCTCCTCCATTTACATATCCTGTGTCTTTTGTATCAAACAGGCTTCCTTTCAAGGTGTCCCGGAATTGGTCATTGAAAAAGCGGATACCTGGCATTCGGTCCGAATTGAAGGAAGTGCTTTTCAGTTCATCAGGAAGAGCAGTTGGAAGGTTCCACCCTTCCCCAAGTAAAAAAACAGACTCCTTCTCACAGTGCCTTTGAATCAAATTCATGGTTTCGATGTCGATGACACCCATCAAGTCAAATCGGAAACCGTCCACCTCATACTCTCTCATCCAATAGTCTATGGTTTCCAAAATGAACTTACGGGCCATTGTCCTTTCACTTGCAAAGTCGTTCCCCACACCGGTGCCATTGCTTGGAGTACCGTCTTCATGATAGCGGAAGTAATACCCTGGCACCAACTTTTCAAAGGAAGAAGACTCCAAATCAAACACATGATTAAAGACCACATCGAGGATGACCCCAATCTTATGCTGGTGGAAGGCCTGCACCATTTCTTTGCACTCCTTGATCCGGGCTGCCGGATCATCTGGGGAGGAGGAATAGCTTCCTTCAGGGACTTGGAAATGCAATGGGTCATACCCCCAGTTGTAAGATTCATCAGGGTGAAGCTCATCTACCCTGGCGAAATCATTGACCGGCAGCAGCTGGACATGGGTACAGCCAAGTTCTTTGATATAGGAGATTCCTGTAGAGAGGCCTTTTTCACTTGTCGTATCTGCTTCGGCTAAACCGAGAAACTTCCCTTTGTGTTTCACGCCGCTTGCTTTATCACTGGTTGCATCTCTTACATGAAGTTCATAGATGATGGCATCCTGAAGTTTATCCAGCCTTGGCCTTGGATGCCTAGAAGCAGGCTTGGCTTGGGAAGGGTCCAGCACTACACTTTTCGTGCTATTAGGCAGTAATGCTTTGGCATAGGGATCAGTAGTTTTATGGATATGCCCACTGATCTCGACTTCATATTCATAAGGGGTCCCGTGCCAGTCTCCATTGACCTCCAATTGCCAAGTTCCTTTCTCCTTTCGGCTCATTGTCATGATGGTCTCGCCAAGGTGCAGCTTTACGGAATGGGCAGTGGGTGCCCAGACAGAAAACATGGTGGAGGTTGGCCTGTAAATAGCTCCAAGTTCCCTGTCGGCATCTGCGTAATTCTTTTCAAACCATTTCGTTCTGACGATCCTCCCGGAATAAACGGGGAGATGATACGTTCCCCAATTTAGCTCAAGATCTTCCCCGAGCGGGAGGGGATGAAGGAGGTAGAGCTGAACCGATGAATTACTCAGTCTATCCCCAACTTCTGCGGAGAAATATTGATCTTTTTCCTTCCAATGAACCCAGGGGCTTTCTTCCATCGGAATATAGGCTTCTTCATCGGTAAAGGTAACAGTAACAGTACAAACATCATCAATCCAAGCTGCAGGGATTTTCACCATGTTATCTCCTTCATTGTATTTAGTCCTTTCAGTATATGCTATTCTTCCTTTTTAAGGTAACTGTTTGAACTCTACATCGTATTTATATTTATCATATTTTCTTCCTTAGTAAAATAGCCATCTCCTGTAAAGGATAAACTATTTCTCGTCTTTTTTAGTTGTCTCGACAGTTGCTGACAATATAGAGCAGAACGTACAGAAAATGTCGAAAGAATTTTCAGACAAATAACCGTTATCCTCTTGAAAAGGCAGTCTGATGAATCTATAATTTACTTTATTCACACCACTTATCATGTTAATGAGTGCTGCTTACAAGGAGGAAGACATCTTGCTTTATAACCTGTCCGATGAGGATCTTTTTTTATTCCATCAAGGAACAAACTACCGGAGTTACAAATTATTAGGCTGCCATCCGCAGAAGTGGGAGGGAAAGATGGGCTACCGATTTGTAGTTTGGGCTCCCCATGCCGAGCGTGTAAGTCTTGTTGGAGACTTTAACGAATGGGAGGATAAAGGTCATGATCTGAGTAGGATAACCGATTCGGGGTTATGGGCTGGTTTTTTTACGGATATTTCTCCGGGCTTGCCTTACAAGTATGCGGTAAAGACCGCTGACGGACGTACCCTGCTGAAATCAGATCCATATGCTGTCCAGTCAGAATTGCGGCCTGCCACGGCCTCTGTCGTGCCTGGGAGGAAGCAATATAAATGGAACGACCAGGATTGGCAGGAGAATAGGGAAAGATATAACCCCTATAACTCCCCTATTTCTATCTATGAAGTACATATGGGTTCATGGAAAAAAAAAGAGGATGGGTCTTTTTACACGTACCGGGAACTGGCTGATGAACTGACAGCCTATGTGGAAGAAATGGGATATACACATGTAGAACTGCTGCCTCTAGCTGAACATCCATTTGATCTTTCTTGGGGATATCAGGCAACTGGATACTTTTCGGTGACCTCCAGATATGGCTCGCGAGAAGATTTTAAGTATTTCGTCGACGAATGCCATAGGAGAAACATCGGGGTAATCATGGATTGGGTGCCTGGGCACTTCTGTAAGGATGACTTTGGATTGAGGCAGTTTGATGGAAAGCCGTTGTATGAGTACGCCGATCCGAAAAAAAGCGAGAAGAAGGCATGGGGAACCCTGACCTTCGATTTTGGCAGGCCGGAAGTACAGAGCTTTCTAATTTCTAATGCGCTTTTTTGGATGGAAGAATATCATATTGACGGGCTGAGGGTGGATGCAGTCGCAAGTATGCTCCATCTGAATTTTGACCGTGGGGACGAAGAAGAGCCAATCTACAACTCTTACGGGGGAGAGGAAAATCTGGAAGCATTCGCTTTTATTCGGAAATTGAATGAGACGGTTTTCGAGTATTATCCGAATGCTTTGATGATGGCTGAAGACAGTTCAGACCTCCCGTTGGTGACGTCCCCTACTTATCTCGGAGGGTTGGGTTTCAATTTTAAATGGAATATGGGCTGGATGAATGACATGCTGGAATATATGGAAAAGGATCCAGTTCATCGGAAATGGCATCATCAATTGCTGACATTTTCTTATATGTATACCCATACAGAAAACTTTCTGTTGCCATTGTCACATGATGAGGTAGTGCACGGAAAAAAGTCCCTGCTTGATAAAATGCCGGGAGACCAATGGCAGCAATTCGCTAACCTGAGGCTGTTGTATGCCTATATGATTGCTCATCCAGGTAAAAGCCTGTTGTTTATGGGCGGGGAACTTGGCCAATATGCGGAATGGAAAGATAAAGAAGAAGTAGATTGGCATCTGTTGAAGTATCCGCTCCATCAGTGTGTCTGCCACTTTGTGAAAGAGCTGAACCATTTCTACCTTAAAAATCCTGAACTTTTTGAATTGGATCATCAATCCGAGGGGTTTGAATGGATAGATCCGCATAACCCCGATCAAAGTATTATTGCCTTTTTCCGTAGATGCTCGAAGGAATCCAATGAACTGGTGATTGTCTGCAATTTCACTCCTCAAGTGCATTACGATTATAAAATTGGAGTAAGGACTCCGGGCATATACGAGGAAATCTTCAATACCGACAGGGAGGAATATGGAGGTTCCGGCCAGTTGAATGGCGGGGAGCATCATAGCTTCATGGAGAAGTGGCATGGTCTGCCGCATCATATAAAAATCAAAGTGCCGCCATTAAGCATGGCGGTATTTAAAAGGAAAACTAATATTGTGGAGGAGGATGTGCATTGAAGGAATGTGTTGGAATGCTATTAGCTGGTGGAGAAGGCAAGAGGCTGGGGGCTTTGACCAGCAACCTGGCAAAACCGGCTGTACCTTTTGGAGGAAAGTATCGAATCATCGATTTTACGTTGAGCAATTGCGCCAATTCCCGTATTCAGATGCTGGGAGTGTTGACCCAATACTCTCCGCTAGAACTCCATCGCCATATTGGCGACGGAAAGCCTTGGGATATGTCCAGAAGAAATGGCGGGGTGACGGTTCTTTCACCATTCACAGCTAAGAATGGCGGTGATTGGTATTCCGGAACAGCAGATTCCATCTATCAAAACATCCACTTCATTGACCAGTATCAGCCCGAATATGTACTTGTCATCTCTGGAGACCATATCTATCAAATGGATTATACGGAGATGCTGGAAGAACACAAGCGAACTGGAGCGGATGCGACCATATCAGTGATTGAAGTTGGTTGGGAAGAAGCGTCGCGTTTTGGAATCCTGAATACTACCGACAGTTTGGAGATCTATGAGTTTGAAGAAAAGCCGGAATATCCCAAAAATAACCTTGCGTCCATGGGGATCTACATTTTCTCTTGGAAAAAGCTGCGGGATTATTTGATTCGCGATGCAAAAATGAATAGTTCCAGCCATGATTTCGGAAAAGATATCATCCCGGCCATGCTGGGCGGTGGCTGCCGCATGCAGGCCTATCGGTTTGAAGGATATTGGAAGGACGTCGGGACCATTCAAAGTTATTGGGAGGCCAACATGGACTTGTTGAGCGGAAGGGGCCTTTCCTTAAAGGATAAGAGATGGCGGGTCCATACTAAAGATGCCACATCACCTCCTGAATATATCGGGGAGGGTGCTATTGTTAGAAACTCGTTGATAAATTCTGGCTGCTGGATTTATGGAAGAGTAGAACGCTCAGTAGTGTTCCGGAACGTAGAGGTGGAGGAAGGTGCTGTTGTCAATGAATCCATCATCCATCCGCGAGCAAAAATAGGCAGAAATTCCGTTCTTGAACGGGTGATTGTCATGGAGGACACGGTTATACCGGAAGGGACATTTATACAGTCCCCAAGTAATGAAGAACCATTGGTGATTAATCAGGAGGTATTGGAAGAAAGGCTGACGTTGACGGGGGATGAAGTGTAATGAGTAAAATGATGGGACTAATCAATCTGGAACATGAATATCCAGTATTTAATGAATTGACGTATTTCCGTAATGCTTCCTCCATACCTTTTGGGGGGCGTTACCGCATGGTAGACTTTACCCTTTCAAATATGGTGAATTCCGAGATTGAAGAAGTAGCTATTTTCGTACGGAATAAATACCGTTCTTTGATGGATCACTTGGGGACGGGTGAAAACTGGGACCTTGACAGAAGAAGCGGAGGCTTATTCATCCTGCCTCCCGATTGGAATGATCCAAATGACCAATCAAGAGGAGATCTGCAATTTTTTCACAACAACAGGGATTACTTCAATAGAAGCAAGTCTGAATATGTACTGGTAAGCGGCAGCCAGTTTATTGCGAATACTGATTTCCAGGAGGCTTTTCAATTTCATATGGACCGCCAGGCGGATGTCACCTTAATTTCTGTGGAAGTAGATCCATTGAGGGAAGAGCATGATGCCTATCTTCGTGTGGAGGCAGATGATCTTGGGTGGGTAAGGAATCTTACCAAAGACAAAAATAATTCCTGTTTGTTCGCCGGCGTCTATATTATTCATAAGGATCTGTTGATGGAATTGGCGGATCAGTGCATTGCCTATCATAAGGATCATTTCTTTTTGCATGGAATCAAAGAAAATATTGGAGAGTTAAAGGTTCAGACCTACGAACATCATGGCTACAGTGCATTCGTCAACAATGTGGACAGTTACTATCAGCATAATATGAACCTTTTGGATGAGGAGAACTATCGAAACCTTTTCCATCAAAAGCATATCGTACGGACTAAAGTGTCAAACAACCCTCCAGTTGAATACAGTGGGCATTCAAAAGTAAGCCAGGCAATTATTGCCAATGGATGCACCGTTAATGGAGAAGTGGAGCGGAGCGTCCTTTTCAGGGGAGTATCCGTCCATCAGGGAGCGGTCATCAAAAACTCTATCATTATGCAACGCTGCAACATTGAAGAAGGAGTTTATTTGGAGAATGTAATAATTGATAAAGATGTTCATGTCAGGGCTGGTCAAAAACTGATTGGCTCTATTGAGAAACCGTATGTGATAGCGAAACGGCAGGTCATTTAGGAGAAAAGAAAGGAGGAGATTTTTAATGAAGAATGTCCTGTTTGCCGCCTCAGAATGTGCGCCTTTTATAAAAACAGGAGGACTCGCTGATGTAATCGGGTCCCTCCCACAGGCATTAAAACAGTATGAACAGGTGGATGCTCGTGTCATTCTCCCTCTTTATGATGAAATCGGACAGGATTGGCGTGCCAGAATGGAGTATTACCTATCGTTCGATGTCCAGTTGGGATGGAGGAATCAGCAGGCGGACGTCTATCTGCTGGAGAATGAAGGTATTACCTATTATTTCATAGCAAATGACTATTACTTCACTCGAAAAGGGGTTTATGGCTACTACGATGATGGGGAGCGGTTTATCTTCTTTTCCCAGGCGGTCATTGAAGCGTTGGCCCATATCGGATTCAGGCCGGATATCCTTCACGCACATGATTGGCAGGCGGGGATGGCGGTCGCTCTTGCCCGGATACTTGAGCCGGTAGAAGGTATGTCGACTGTATTCACCATCCATAATATAAAATATCAGGGTGTTATGCCTATTGGTATTTTTGACGATTTTTTTCAGCTTTCCCGTAAGCATATCCCCGGAATGGAATGGAACGGAATGTTGAATTGCCTAAAAAGCGCTTTGTTCCATGCCGACAAAATAACTACGGTGAGCCCCTCCTATGCGGAGGAGATCCAGCAGGAATATTATGGGGAAGGGCTTGATCCGATTCTTAGACAGCGATCAGGGGATCTTGCCGGGATTTTGAACGGAATTGATACAAAAGAGTACCATCCATTGAATGATCCGCACATACCAGTTAATTACCGAACTTCTCGGGCGAAGAAGAAGGAGAATAAAATAGCGCTTCAAAAAATGACCGGTCTGCCTCAGGCCGGCGATATTCCGATGTATGTGATGGTAAGTAGGCTGGTCGAGCAAAAAGGGCTGCACTTGATCCAGCGTATCCTCGATGAGTTCCTGGAAGAGGAGGTACAGTTCATCGTTTTAGGAACAGGAGAAGAGGAATTTGAAGATTACTTCAGGTGGCTGGCGGACCGCTATCCGGATAAGGCAGCTGCTTTGCTTACGTTCGATGAGCAGGCCTCACGGTTGATGTATGCTGGTGCTGACTTCTTCCTGATGCCTTCGAAATTTGAACCTTGTGGGCTGGCACAGCTGATTGCTCTGCAATATAAGACAGTTCCCATTGTGCGGGAAACCGGCGGATTGAAGGATACAGTGATGTCCTATAATAGGCTTACCGGAGAAGGGAATGGATTCAGCTTTTCCAATTACAATGCCCACGAGCTGCTGGAGGTATTGCGTTTATCTTTGGACGCCTACCATTCCCCACAGGATTGGCCATTGCTTTTAAAAAATGTAAACAGGAGTCAATTTACCTGGAAGGATTCTGCTCAGGAGTATAAGGGTATGTATGATGCACTGACACCAATTTACGGATGAGGAGTGGAGGAATGCAGCCATACACTGCAGATGGATTAAAAGATGAAATAACTAGAAGGCTAAGAGTGGATGAAGGACTAAGTACACACGAGGCCTCTCCCAAGGATATCTACTATGCGCTTGCCGCCATTGTCCATGGTGAAATTATGCCGGCATGGAAGAAGACCCAGCAAAAGCATAAGGAGAAAAAGGCTAAACAGGTTTATTACCTTTCCATGGAATTTCTTATCGGAAGTTTGATCAAGAGTAACTTGTTGAACTGTGGAATGCTTGGACAGACAACAGAGGCACTGAAAGAAATGGGCTTTTATCCGGAGGAAGTGTTTGGTCAAGAACAGGATGCAGCTCTCGGTAATGGGGGGCTGGGAAGACTTGCAGCATGTTTCCTAGATTCATTGTCTTCCTTGGATTATCCAGGGCACGGCAGTGGTATTCGATACCGGTATGGTCTGTTTGAGCAACGAATCATTCACGGAAATCAAGTGGAACTTCCGGATTATTGGCTGAAGGATCCCTATCCTTGGGAAAACCGTAAAGAAGAGGAAGCTATTCTGATTCACTTCCGTGGTGATGTACATATGTTCAAAAAGAACGATGGATCACTGGAATTCAAATACGAAAATACAGATAAAGTAATGGCTGTTCCTTATGATATACCGGTTGTCGGCTATCAGAACAGTACGGTCAATACACTGAGGCTTTGGAGTGCTGAACCATACTTTCCTCTAGAGGGGGACGCGACTCAGGATGAAGATTTTTACCATGATCTGGAGCACCAGCATTCCATTGAGCAGATAACCGGTTTCCTCTATCCGGATGATTCAAGCCCGGAGGGAAAGGAATTAAGGTTGAAGCAGCAGTATTTTCTTGTTTCTTCAAGTGTCCAGAATATCATCCGCCAATTTAAGGATAACTACCAGCTGCCGCTAAGCAGACTGCCTGAAAAAGTGGTCATCCAAATCAATGACACCCATCCCTCATTGGGCATCCCAGAGATGATGCGAGTGCTGATGGATGGGGAGAACCTTGGGTGGGATGCTGCATGGAAAGTGACTACAAAGGTGTTCGCTTATACCAATCACACAACGTTAAGCGAGGCATTAGAGACTTGGCCGGTAGGAATGATGGAGAGCCTGTTGCCGAGGATTTATATGATCATCCATGAAATAAATGAACGTTTCTGTCAGGATATATGGTTTAATCGAGAAGAGATGCGGGATCAAATTCCCCGCATGGCTGTTATTGCTGATGGGCAAGTTCATATGGCCAGACTTGCAATTATCGGCAGCTTCAGTGTGAATGGGGTTGCCAGAATCCATACCGAGATATTGAAAAAGCAGGAGATGAGGGATTTTTATGTGCTATCGCCTGGTAAGTTCAATAATAAGACGAATGGCATTACCCATAGGCGCTGGCTCCTGCAAGCAAACCCTCGGCTAGCAGACCTGATCACGGAGGTGATCGGGCCGAATTGGATACGGAGGCCAAAACAGCTCATAAGTCTGATGAAATATACAAGGGACCGACCTCTCCTGGAAAAGTTCTCTGCAGCTAAACAGGCGAATAAACAGGCATTAGCAGCGTTTATCCACCAACGTACCGGAATAGCAGTCGATCCCAACTCCATTTTCGATGTACAGATCAAACGCCTTCATGAATATAAAAGACAGCTGTTGAACATTTTCCATGTCATTCACTTATACAATGAATTGAAGGATAACCCACAATTGGATATGATTCCGAGGACCTTTATCTTTGGCGCAAAAGCTGCACCGAGCTATCATTTGGCGAAAGAAATTATTAAGCTGATCAATACCGTTGCAAGTATCGTCAACTATGATAAGGACGTAAAGGATAAGCTAAAGGTAATATTTCTGGAAAACTATAATGTCAGTCTGGCGGAGAAAATTATACCGGCTGCGGATATAAGTGAACAGATTTCTACGGCCAGTAAAGAGGCATCGGGGACTGGGAATATGAAAATGATGATGAATGGAGCCTTGACCTTAGGTACCATGGATGGAGCTAATATTGAAATCCATGATCTTGTCGGCGATGAGAATATGTTTATTTTTGGGCTTACTGCAGAGCAGGTAATGGATTATTACCGGCATGGGGGCTATAGTGCTACCGAAATTTATAATACGGATGACAGGGTAAAGAGAATACTTGACCAGTTGAAGTTAGGGGAATTTGGTTCCCAGGAAATAGAGTTCAAAGACATTTACTACAATATTCTCTCTCATAATGACCCGTACTTTGTTCTTAAAGATTTTGAGCCGTATATGGAGACCCATGAAATTGTAGAGCGCACTTACCGTGACTCCTTCTCCTGGCTGCAGAAAAGTGTAACAAATATTGCTTATTCCGGGAAATTTTCCAGTGATCATACCATCCAGCAATATGCTACCGGAATATGGAATTTAAAACAATTGAAGGAATAGATAACAAAAATTAGTACCATCCTCTGCCTATCGATGACAGGCAGGGGTTTTTTTATGGAGGAAGAAGAATTTTTAGCGAATAATTAGCAGGGATTGCTGCAACTCTGTCTTATATATAGAGTAATATTCGACAAGGAAAAACAAGGAAAAGAAAAAATCGTCAAAAAATTTCCGTAATATATTGCGTTTTACTCAGGAAGATAGTATTATGTATTTCATTGATATATTGCATATAAGTTTTCACCATTAAATATACAACAATCAGGAGGAATACAACATGGATGGTAAATTGTCTTTTTCATCTTATGCAGCAATAGGTGTTATGCTGTTTGCACTATTTTTCGGAGCAGGAAACTTAATCTTTCCGGCCCAACTAGGCCAAAATGCAGGGGTAAACCTTTGGCCGGCGATCGCCGGTTTTCTCATCACCGGGGTTGGCTTGCCGCTACTGGGAATCATTGCCATGAGCTTTTCCGGAAGCCGCAATTTGGAGGACCTGGCAAGCAGGGTTCATCCGGGCTATGCTATATTCTTTACATCCCTTCTATATCTGACGATCGGGCCATTTTTTGCAGCTCCCCGTACTGGAACAGTAGCTTATGAAGTGGGTATTGCTCCTTTTATTGGAGATGGCGCTCAGCAGCTGGGACTTTTGATATTTACACTCGTGTTTTTTGCTATCACACTCTGGTTTTCCTTACATCCAGCAAAACTTGTTGATAATGTAGGGAAGGTGCTGGCTCCGGGATTAGTTATACTTCTTGCTATTCTGCTAGCCATGGTATTTTTCCAGCCAATGGGATCCATGGAGGCGCCACAGGAAGCATATACGAGTGGTGCATTTGTTACAGGGTTCCTGGAAGGGTACAACACGATGGACGCTCTTGCTTCCCTTGTATTTGGAATTATTGTGATCAATGCCATCCGGGCGATGGGGGTCACTTCCACTAATGAGATACTCAAGACAACGGCAAAATCAGGGAGCATCGCCATACTGCTTCTTGCTGCCATTTATGTAGGAATAGCCTATATGGGGGCTACGAGCACACAGGTTTTTGGAATCTTTGATACAGGCGGGCCTGTACTGAGCGGTGCTGCATCTTACTATTTCGGTACTTTCGGTTCCATTATGCTGGCCATTGTGATCACGTTGGCATGTTTAACGACAGCAATTGGTTTGACTACCGCCAATGCGCAGTATTTCCATACACTGTTTCCGAAAATCAGCTATAAAAGCTGGGTTGTAGTCTTTGCGACAGTAACCTTTGGGATTGCAAACTTCGGATTGGCTAATATCATTGCTTTCTCTGTGCCAGTGCTGATGTTCCTTTACCCATTGGCAATCGTGCTGATTATGCTAGCATTTCTGTCTCCTCTGTTCAATCATGCACGGATTGTTTACGCATCAACGATCACGGTGACATTCCTAATTAGTATCATTGACGGCCTGAAAGCATTATGCGATTCTCTTGGAATGGATTACTTCAGCTGGATGGTGCCAGTTGTTTCCTTCTATGAGCAGGTTCTCCCATTGTATAATGAAGGACTGGGCTGGTTGGCACCGGCCTTGGTGGTAATTGCTGTCACAACAGTGATCGTCCGCGTGCAAAAAACAAGATCAGCCGAAGCCCATGCTTCGTAATAATCAATCATACAAAAGCCGGTTCCCTCAAATAGAGAACCGGCTTTTTAGTATTAGAAAAACTATAAAGTTCTGAATGAAGAGGCCTCATAGAAGAAAACAGACTGGAAAATTGGAGTATCTCTATGAAGAAGTATTCTATCTCTTCTATGGAATGGCCGGCTTGCCCACGATGCATTTGTCACACCCTGTACGTAACCGGCCGTTTTAACTTTTTATTCAGATTCCACTTTGGGAAATTCTTCGATTGCCCTGAGCCAATTTACTTTCATCGTGTTGGTGAGGTTTTCCTTATCACGCTTTTTCATCAGGTCGATGATTGTTGCATGTTCTCGGATGGAGTCCTCAGTCAGTACGATGGAGTTATGGAAGAATTGCCTGCGGACGTGTGCCTGCAATTTATCAACGATTCCATGGATGTAAGAGTTGTTGGCAGTATCAACAATAATCTGATGGAATTCTTCGTCGATCTTTAAAGCAGAATAGTAGTTCTCTGAATCAATCGCCTTGGCAAAACGTTCATTTGTACGCTCCAGCAAGTCAATGGTCTCATCATTTATATGCTCAACTGCCAGTTCGGCTGATAAGGCCTGCAGAGCAGCCAGGGGAGGCAGCAGATCCTTGATTGCTTCACGATCCACCTCTGTTACCTGTGTAGCTTTACCTGGGAACATTTCTACAAATCCTTGGGCTTCAAGTAGCTGGAGTGATTCCCTGACAGGTGTCCTGCTTACACCCAAGGCGTTGGCTAGTTCTGTATCATTCAGTTTCTCACCAGGGAGAAGTGTTCCATCGATAATCCATTTTTGAAGCTGGTTAAATGCATTTTCCTTCGCAGTTTGACGGATCGGTTTAGAATGGTCAGTTGGTATTGGCATGAGATTCACCTCTGCTATTAATAGATTACTCTAAAACCTATAAGGATAGTATACATCAAATCAGAAAGAATTGATATACAATATATTGATAAACGAACTTGGTTAGGGGAAATTTACCTGTCCATTAAATATTTAGTTGATCACCCTGGTCAATGGTGTTACAGTATATTCGACCAAAGTGGTCTAAGTTGTGTTTGAGATTTCTATTGAAAGAGGCGTATATAGATGAACCAGACCTTTCATAAGCTGGAAGAGGAGAAGAAGCAAAGGATACTGAATGCCGCTTTGAAGGAATTCTCCGAAAAGGGATTCGAAATGGCTTCCACGAATGAGATTGTTAGGAATGCCAGAATCGGCAAGGGAATGCTTTTTTACTACTTTAATAATAAACAGGATTTGTTCTACTATTTGATTGATTATTCATTGAATGTAATGACAAATCAATTTTTGAACCGAATCGATGTAACGGAGCCTGATTTCATTCAGCGTATGAGGCAAATTGCTAAGATTAAACTTGATTATTTTCGTGCCCATCCACATATCAATAATTTTATTTCCTCTGTGATTCTTGATGACCAGCTGAGCTTGCCAAAAGGTCTGCAGGACAGGTTGAGGGACTTAAAAAGAAAGGGAGGGGAGATTATGTATGAGAACGTAGATACAAGCCTCTTCCGAACGGATATTGATGTGAATAAAGCTTTTAATCTCATTCGCTGGGCCATGGATGGGTACCGGCAGGAAATTACCAGTCAGCTGCAAGGAGAAAATATACCGGAGTTAGACCTGGATTAATACTGGCAAGAGTTCTATGATTACCTGGAGATTCTCAGAACCAGTTTCTATAAAGGGGAGGCGTAGAGCAATGAGTCAACTTATAGTTGATGATCTGACTAAGAAATTCGGCAATTTCACTGCGCTCGATAGTTTGAAAATGGAAGTGGATAAAGGAGAAGTATACGGGTTCATTGGTCCTAATGGGGCAGGAAAATCAACGACTATCCGTATACTATTAGGCATGCTGAAGCCGAGTTCCGGGGAAGCGAAAATCTTTGGAAAGGATGCATGGAGAGATGCTGTCGAGATTCATAAGCGAATCTCCTATGTGCCTGGGGATGTGAATTTATGGCCGAATCTGACAGGCGGAGAGGTTATTGACCTGTTTGCCAAACTAGGCGGGGGAGCGGATATAAACAAGCGAAACGAACTAATTGAACGGTTTGATTTCGACCCTAGTAAAAAGTGCCGGACATATTCCAAAGGGAACCGGCAGAAGGTGGCACTCATAGCAGCATTCTGTACACATTCAGATTTATATATACTTGACGAACCTACCTCCGGGCTAGACCCACTCATGGAAACTGTTTTTCAAGAGTGTGTACTGGAGGTGAAAAGAGAGGGGAAAAGCGTTCTGCTATCCAGCCACATTCTTTCGGAAGTGGAGAAGCTCTGCGACAGAGTGGGTATCATCAGGCAGGGGAGACTTATTGAAAGCGGCACCCTTCAGGAACTGCGCCATTTGACGAGGACCAATTTGCTGGTGGAGACCAGAGAACCTGCAGCAAAGTTAAAGGAATTGGAAGGTGTTTATGATATAAGAAGAAGGGGCCGTTCCTTATCTATGCAAGTTGACGCAGGAGCATTGGAAGCGGTAATGAGATACTTGAGTGCTTTGGGGATCATTAGCTTGGAGAGTAGCCCTCCGACATTGGAAGACTTGTTTATGAGACATTATGAAAATACTGACAGGCAGCGCTCGGGAAGTGAAGCCTGATGGGGATCTCTTTTTTTAGGGGGACAATATCGTTAGCCAGGCTGGTTTGGCACAGGGAGAGGTTGCGTATTCCATTATGGCTGGCAGGTCTTGTGGTTTTCACATTACTTGTACCGGGAGCATTTTCCGAATTATATCCTTCCCAGGAAGACAGAGCCGGTATGGCTGAAACCATGCGAAATCCGGCAATGACCGCGTTGGTCGGCCCCGGGGAATTGGATAACTATACTATAGGAGCGATGACTTCTCACCAAATGTTGCTGTTTACCGCATTGGCGGTAAGTTTGATGAATATCCTCCTGATATGCCGGCATACAAGGGGGGATGAAGAGGAGGGCAGGGCGGAAATGCTTCGCGCCCTCCCGATAGGGCGCCTTTCCAATCTGCATGCCACTTTATTGGTGATGGCAAGTACAAACATGATACTGGCCCTAAGTACAGGAATTGGACTATACTTCCTCGGGATAGATAGTATGAGCTTTGAAGGCTCCCTATTATATGGAGCAGTGCTTGGGTGTACAGGGTTATTTTTTGCCGGAGTGGTAGCAGTCTCTGCTCAGCTTGCTGAAACCTCCCGAGGTGCGATGGGAATCTCCATAGCTGTATTGCTAGTGGCTTATTTGACGCGGGGAATTACCGATATAAATAACGAGAAATGGTCCTGGTTATCCCCTTTAGGGTGGGTTACCAAGACAGGGCCCTACACGGCAAACCAATGGTCGCCGGTATTATTGCTGGTGGCCGCGGCATTTGTGCTGATGCTCGTATCCTATTACCTTCATGCGAATAGGGATATAGGAACAGGGACACTCCCGTCGAGGGCTGGGAGGACCAGTGCGGGCCAAACCCTAAAAGGCCCGGTGGCCCTTGCATTAAAGTTACAGAGAACAGGTACGGTTGCCTGGGGGATCGGCCTGTTGGTGATGGGACTCTCTTATGGATCGGTGTTAGGAGAATTGGAGGGGTTCTTTGACGGGAATGAACTGCTGGAACAGATGCTTCTCGGAGATGGAGGACTTACGCTCACGGAACGGTTTCTGCCGATGCTGTTCGTAGTGATGGCCATTCTAGCTAGTATACCTCCTTTAATGTCGATACTGAAACTAATCGGTGAAGAGAAGAAAGGGCGGCTTGATCACTTGCTTGGCAGGGAGTTATCCCGTTCACGGTTAATGGCAGGCTATCTTCTTGTTTCCGCAACAAATGCGTTTGTCATGCTTTCCCTTGCGGCCATAGGACTATGGGCGACGGGAAATGCTGCCATGGAGGAAGGGATGCGGTTTTGGCCCTTATACAGTAGTGGAATACTCTACTACCCTGCTATACTGTGCATGCTTGGATTAACTATCTTGTTGATAGGCTTTCAGCCGAAGTATTCGAAATTTATATGGCTCTATTTAGTTTATTCTTTCATGGCAATCTATTGGGGAGGGCTTTTTGACCTGCCTGATTGGTTGAGTAAATTATCTCCGTATGGACATGTGCCGCAGCTTCCTGTGGAGGATATGGCTGCAATGCCGGTTGTTCTCCTTATTGTCAGCGCCCTGGTGCTGGCGGTCGCCGGGTTCATTGGCTATAATAGGCGAGACATACAGGGAGATTAAGGTTCAAAACGCTGTATAAATGAAAGAGCCCGGCTCATCGGCCGGGCTCTATCTAAAGGTTATAATTTAACAATGGTTCTGCCGCGCACCTTGCTTTCCAGTATGTCCTCAAGCACATAAGGAACATCTTCTAAAGAGACCTCATTGACAATATCCTTATCCAGAGAAACAGGTTTCAAGTCATCGGAGAGGCGATTCCACACTTTCCTCCTTAACTTCATCGGACACTGGACGGAATCGATACCAAGCCAGTTGACACCTCTTCCAATGAATGGAAGAACTGTCGTAGAGATTTTTACGCCGCCGACCATTCCGCTTGTTGCTACCGACCCGCCGGATTCAAGGCTGCTAAGGATATATTGGAGAGTATTCCCGCCTACTGGGTCTACGGCTCCAGCCCATTGTTTTTTTCTAGTGGGTGTTCCATCCGTATCAATAATCTCTTTCCGACCAATAATTTCTGCAGCACCAAGATTTTTCAGATAATCCTCTTCGGCAGCCTTGCCGGTACTGGCTGCAACTCGATAACCTTTCTTGGACAGCATGTCAACGGCCAGACTGCCTACTCCACCGGTAGCTCCAGCCACCAATACCGTCCCTTGTTCGGGGTGGAGACCGTTATCTTCCAGGCGCTGGATAGATAATCCGGCTGTCAGACCAGCTGTTCCGAGAATCATTGCTTCTTTTAAAGAGAGGCCTTCCGGGAGCGGTACCACCCATTCCTTAGGCACCCTGGCCAATTCGCTGTACCCTCCCCAGTGGCTGGTTCCCAGTCCATAGCTGGTTACAATGACCTCATCCCCCTCAGAGAACTCAGGTGTTTCAGTATGAATGATGGTCCCTGCCAGATCGATGCCGGGAACCAATGGGAATGTTTCGGCCAGCTGATGCTGGATGCCGACGAGGGCATCCTTATAGTTTATACTAGAATAGGCAACCTGAATGGTAACCTCTCCTTCAGGCAGGTCGCTCTTATCGCACTGTTTCATTCCCAATTGTGTTCCTTCACTTCCTTTTTCGAGCACCAATGCTTGAAATTGATCCATTATGTGATCATCCCCTCTTTTGTTATTTCTTACAACCATTATAGAAGTCATTATGGATGCTTAAAAGCAAACCGGTTTATACTGAGGTTTTATGTGCTGCATAAGTTAGAAGGATGTTCATCAGGAAAACCCACTTGGAAAACTAATCAAGCAATCGAATAGGATTGGTTTATTTAATCAGGGAATATAGGCAATGATAAAAAAGTAGATTCTATTACAGGACCGACTGGAGGACTCATTTATGAGCACGTTAATTGTCACAGATGAGATCATCATCCACACGACTCCTTCCAAAGTATGGGAAGTGCTCGTACAGCCTCGGCATATCAAAAGCTGGGACGGATTGCCTGATCATTATCCGGATCAACCACTGAAAGCGGGCAATGAGCTAGTCTGGGCGCTTCCAAATGGCCGCTATTCGAAAAGTACCGTAGTCAGAGCGGAAAAGGAGAAGAGGCTGCAGCTTTCCCTGTATGTTTCAGATTGGGAGGTGGACCCCGCTCCTGAGGATATCCTCTTTAGTTATGAACTCTTAATCCATGAAAAGAATACACGTCTTCGCCTGCGCCATGGGGATTTTTCCATCCTTCCGAACGGTCAGAGTTATTTTGAAGCGTCCACTGAGTTCGCCTCAGTATCCAAGCATCGAATCAAGCGGCTGGCAGAACTCCTTTAATCCCCTGGGACAAAATCATATGGGCTCTGGTGCTGGACATGTTATTCCTGCTGATGAATGGTATAACCGGTTATAAATACTTAAGAATAAAGCACCCCAAAAGTTAGATTCCATAACTTTTGGGGTGCTTTAAGTCGGCAGTTTTAATATGGGTCGGCGTCATGGCCTTTGTCCATTGCTTCTTGTGGCCCTTTTTCACTGTCTTCATTGCCGAGCGGGCCCGGCTTGGAGTTCTTTCTCTTCATTTTCCCGGCTTCCTCCAGCCCTTCATGCAGACGGCGGCCGTATTCCTCATCTGCAGACTCTGCCAGCTCCACCATCTTATTTTGAATAAGCTGATCACATTCTGATAAATCTCCTACAAGGTTGGAGAGCAATTCATCTTTTTCCCAGTCTTCGAACATGCGGAATGTTTCACCGGCCTGTTTTGTGTTATCATCCCGGTCGATCGTTTCTCTGACCAACTTTCCTTTCACCTCAGGTGTATACTCTTTTCCTGATTGTTCGGCTTCTTTAAAACCTCCGAGAATCGATGGTTCATAATTGATGCTCGGGTTTTTATTATCACCGACATGGCGGTCTACTTCATAACGCATGTTGCCGCCTTCCTGGTTGGTATTCACCTGCTTTTTCGCACGGTTGATCGGAAGCTGCAGGTAGTTTGCTCCTACACGGTAGCGCTGCGTATCTGAATAGGAGAATGTCCGGCCTTGGAGCATTTTGTCATCAGAGAAGTCCAGTCCATCAACGAGCACACCAGTCCCAAATGCGGATTGTTCCACTTCTGCAAAATAGTCCTCCGGATTCTTGTTCAATACCATTTTTCCTACAGGCAGCCACGGGAACTGATCTTCCGGCCACAATTTTGTATCATCAAGCGGATCAAAATCTAATTCCGGGTGTTCATCATCGCTCATTACCTGAACATAAAGCTCCCATTCCGGGTAGTTCCCTTGCTCAATAGCCTCATAGAGGTCCTCTGTTGCATGATTGAAGTTATTGGCCTGTATTTCCTCTGCTTCTTTCTGTGTAAGGTTTTTAATGCCCTGTTTCGGCTCCCAGTGGTATTTTACCAGTACAGCCTTCCCTTCGCTGTTCACCCATTTATACGTATTGACACCGGAGCCTTGCATTTGGCGGTAATTTGCAGGAATTCCCCAAGGCGAGTAGACGAATGTAACCATATGGAAGGTTTCCGGGGAGCTCGCACAAAAGTCGAAGAACCGTTGGCTGTCCTGGATATTGGTTTTCGGGTCCGGCTTAAAGGCATGAATCATGTCAGGGAATTTCATCGCATCACGGATGAAGAAAATTTTCAGGTTATTACCAACCAAGTCCCAGTTTCCATCTTCTGTATAGAATTTAACCGCAAAACCACGAGGATCTCTTAATGTCTCGGGGGAATGCCCGCCGTGTATTACCGAGGAAAAGCGGACAAATACTGGTGTACGCTTTCCTTTTTCTTGAAAGAGCTTAGCCCTTGTGTATTTGGAAACGGGCTCTTCTCCTGCAGTTCCATAAGCCTCAAAGTAGCCATGGGCGCCGGCCCCACGTGCATGGACCACCCGCTCAGGAACCCTTTCCCTGTCAAAATGACTGATTTTTTCAATGAAATCATAGTTCTCTAATGTACTTGGACCACGATTTCCCACTGTGCGTATGCTTTGGTTGTTGGTGACTGGATGGCCCTGCCTGTTGGTCAGGGTATCATCATTTTCATAATTGGTGGGCTTGCCATTGGATTTGTCTTCAGCCATGCAGTATCTCCTCTTTCCATAAGTATTTTGGCACAAGGATGCCATAGGACGCCACCACCCCATCTAAGAGGCGCTATTCATATAATGACCTTTATGGAGGTTTATTAATCTAATTCTTCCGGGAAAGGGAGAGACTTTTTATAGGGAGAAGAATTGTCCTTTATGACTAGGGATCAGAGGGAAGAAAGAAGGTTTGTAGGCTGGCCGGCGCTTGTGATAAAGGCGCCGGCAACCATGGCCATTATTCTGCAGGGACAAGCCGGACATGGACCTTTTCTGTTTCCGCTTCCTCATAACACGCAATTAGACCCTTATCTTGGATATCCTTCTTTTGAACCCTCTTTTGTTCAACTGTAACTTCGAGTGGCTCCTCGAATGGGAAGTTTTCAATGGCGACTGTTTGTTGGTCCAGCCATTTTATGTCTATCACATCTTTGGAGAATCCCTCCAGTTTAAAAGGAAGAGGAATGCCTTGCTTGAAGAATGGGTGTTCATCTTGCTTTTTAACCCCCGGGTCGTTAATGCAGACATACAGGGAAAAGTTATCACCAAGCTGGACCAGCCCATAATGAAATTTAAACAAACGTTTGTTGTAATTGGAGAGGCTCTCGATGATCCGCTGTTGTCTTGCCTCTTCCTGTTGTACGAACCGTTCTGCTTCCTTGCCGGATTCAGCAGCAAGAAACCGCTTATAATGTTCACTGCAGAGAAGCGCAGCATAAGGATCTCTTTTTTCCACTTCATCAATCCCGAGGGTATATAGGACAATTTTCGGATGGATGGGGAAGTCAGTAAATGTAAAAGGTTCATGTTTTGCATCATTCCAGAAAGGCTGTTTATCAAATTCCTTCCACCCTAAATCATGCTGCTGGATGGCATAGAGTACTGATTCCTTCCATTCTTTCCCACGGAACCCTTTCCATTTTTCCATGATTTCTCCGGAAAGTTCGGCATGGTGGTGCTGCTCGACTAAGACAAATTCGCTATCATGTTCCCTTACTATCATTTCATCTCATCCTTTCGATTTGATGCCTACTTTGTATTTTTCCCTATATTGATGAATATGTAAACAGAAAGGAAAACAGCAGCCTTTCGTCTGCTGATACAGGAAAGGCTGCTGTTTTTATAATAACTTATGAAAGTGGAGGCGCTGGTTGAGTGCATACATAACCGGAATACCGACTGCTAAGACCACAAATTCTCCTGCGGCAGTTGTCAGCCAAGTGAATAGGAAAGGCAGCCCCAATGCCAGGTTCAACTCAAAGGCAATAATAAACATGTTGAATGTAAAAATAAGTGTATTAAGAACCAACAACACCCAAATGTTTTTTATATACTTTGCGAGGAATATGATGATGCCAAGTGATATGGCGGAATGAGCAACACCAAACACTAGGTCATAGATTCCCAGCGGGGAAAAGAAGAGGTTGCTTAGAAAGACACCGAGAACAATACCGAAAAAGTACTTCTTGTTAAAGACAACAAGGTGGTTGAACATTTCGGGGATCCTGAATTGTACGTTGGTAAAGCCAAAGGGCTGTATCACCATCGATACAGTGATATATAATGCCGCAAGCAAAGCGTTTACGACGATTGTGTTAGATTTCATATTTCTTCTCTCCTTAGTTTTTTATCGTGGGAGGTTCCCGAACCACGGTCTGAACCTAACAAGTATAATATAAACAAGCGGCATTGGGAAGGATACCTGTAACAGACAGCGGAACAATTTGACAAAACTTAGTGGAGACCCTACAATAGTTACATATAGTAACTTAGTTAAATTAGGTAATCAATATAATGTAAAGGACGTTTTATACATGGAGGAGAAATTTTTTAGAAGTCCGGCAACCCATGTCGGGCAAGTGAACATTAATGTTACCGATCTGGATAGATCCCTTGCTTTCTATCAGGAAGTGGTTGGATTCAACGTGTTGGAAAAGTCGGGGAATACTGTCTCGCTGACAGCTGATGGCAGCCGGCCGCTGTTAACCATTGTCGAGCCTGAAGGCGCCCTGCCGAAAGAAGAGCGGAAAACCGGGTTGTTCCACTTTGCTATTTTACTTCCATCCCGGTCTGACCTCTCCAGCTTCTTGACCCATCTTATTAAGTCAGGGCAGACGCTGCAATTAGGCGCCTCTGACCATCATGTAAGTGAAGCTCTCTATTTTAACGATCCTGATGGAAATGGCATTGAAGTCTATCGGGACCGTCCTTCCGGCGAATGGGAATGGAGTGGCGGTAAAGTTAAGATGGTTACGGAACCTCTCAATGGAGATAGTCTGGTTGCTGAAAGCGATCGGGAATGGCATGGACTGCCCCAGAAGACTGTCATGGGGCATATTCATTTGCATGTAGCAAATTTGACAGATGCAGAAGTATTTTATAAGCATGGTCTTGGGTTTGATATAGTGACGACCTATCCAGGTGCATTGTTTATATCCACCGCCGGATACCATCATCATATCGGCCTGAATATCTGGAATGGGGAAGGGGCTGGGAAGCCCTCTACAAATAGTGCTGGGCTTCGCTGGTACTCCCTCGTTTTCCCTGATGGAAAAGCAAGGCAGGAAGCTGTTGACCGTCTCGAGCAGGCAGAATTTAACGTAGAAAAAGCAGGGGATGCTTATAGAGTAGAAGACCCGTCGGGCAATAAGATCCATCTCATAGTGGAACATACAAAATAGCTGGTGCTCCCTGGATGACCTGTTCATAATTTGAAAAAACCGTTCTGCCAAGCTGTATGGCAGAACGGTTTTTTTAGATGGTTTGATACCATTTTTTTGCTGCTTGCACTTCTGCCATAGTCAACTGATGACCTCTGTTCTCCCAATGCAGTTCAACGGAAGCCCCTGCATTTCCAAGGAGGGATTGCAGGTCTTCGGATTCCTCTGAAGGACAGATGGGATCGTTGATTCCGGCAGCGATGAATACCTGTTTTCCGGATAAGTCCGGAAGATTGATTCCCCTGCGCGGCACTATGGGATGATGCAGGATGGCCGCGGCAAGGCTGTCTTGGTAATGGAACAACAGGCTTGCTGCTATATTTGCCCCGTTCGAGTACCCGACAGCAGTAATATTATCTCTCGAGAAATTATACTTTTTAGCTGCATCGTTCAGAAAATCATTCAGTTCCTTTGTACGAAAGATTAAGTCTTCTTCATCGAATACACCTTCGGCAAGACGTTTGAAAAAACGCGGCATGCCATTTTCTAATACATTTCCCCGAACACTCAATACATTTGCTTCGGGGTCCACCTCTTTGGCAAGAGGAAGCAAGTCCTCTTCCGTGCCGCCTGTTCCGTGTAACAAGAGCAAGGTAGGTTTATCGGGATTGCTTCCTTGTTGGAAAATATGTTTCATCTGAATTGCTCCTCTCTTTGAAAACTTTGTACTTTAAACGGCAGCAGACTTACTGTCCGTTTTCTATTCCTACTTTCTTAAGGGCTTCTACAATAGTTTCCTTCTCTTCATTAGAAACGCCGGAGAAGATTTCTTCTATCACCTGTTGATGTTTGGGGAAAATTTCATCCATCAGCTGGTTGCCCTGATCGGTGATATGAATATAGACAACCCGTCGATCCTCCGTACATGGCCGCCGTTTCAACAATCCTTTGGCTTCTAGTTTATCTATGACATAGGTGATAGATCCAGTATTGATCAATACTGCTTCGGATATCTGCTTAACCGTCAATTCCCCTTTATGATACAAAGCTTCCAGAATAGCAAAGTCCGATGTTTTCATACCGTAGTTTTTTATATCCTCTTTTACCCGTTCCATCACGGTCTTGGATGATTTCATCAATACAACAAAGGTTTTTAGTGACAAGTTTTCACTCATGGTGACACCTCCCTACATAAACTAATTAAATTAAATATATTTGAATCATATTATAATGAATTCATAATAATTTATTTACCAGTTGATGTCAAATGAACCTCAGCAGTTTTGATAGTGTTATGGCCGGTGAAAGGGGGAATGGGTTTAAGTGGACCAAGATATAAAAGGAAGTGAGTATATGGGATTGACAACATCGAAGGTATCAGAAATAGCAAAAAAGCACGGGTTGATCATCAGGGAAGATTTTATCGAGTTTCATGAATCTGGATTGGATTTCCATGTGGCTTTTGCTCATGATGTGGAAGGCAGCCAGTGGGTTCTGCGGATTCCTCGCCGTCCAGACGTCCTACCTCAGGCTGCTAAAGAGAAAAAGATACTTGATTTGGTCGTTCCTCATCTGTCAGTAGCGGCTCCAGAATGGGAGATATTCTCTAATGAGCTGATTGCTTATAAATTGCTTTCTGGTTTTCCTGTAGGAACCATAGATCCGGAAGAGAAAGCATATATATGGGCAATTGATGAAGAGAATGTACCGATTATTTATCATGAAACACTTGCCAGGTCAATGGTATCAATCCATCGCATCAGCCAGGAACAGGCGGCAGAAGCTGGGATGCAAGCCTATACAGCTGAAGAGGTGAGATCCAATACACAGAAACGAATGGAGAGGGTAAAAGAGAACTATGAAATAGATGAAAAGCTTTGGAGCCGCTGGCAGGAGTGGCTGCATAATGATGCATTTTGGCCGGAGAGGACAGCAGTGATACATGGAGACCTTCATCCGGGACATATACTCATCGATGATACAAGCAGGGTAACAGGTTTGATTGATTGGACGGAAGCCAGAGTCGATGATCCTGCCACCGATTTTGTTTCTCATTATATGGCCTTTGGAGAAGATGCGCTAGAGAGGCTGATAGAGGCTTATGAAAAAGCAGGGGGATATGTCTGGTCTTCCATGGGGGAACATATAAAAGAATTGCAGACAGTTTATCCCGTTACCGTTGCCGAATTTGCTGAACGGTCAGGGTCAGAGGAATTTGAGAAATTAGCTCAGCAGCTATTGCAGGCGAAGGATCCCCTGAGAAAATAGTTTAAAAAAACAGCAGAATGCCGGAGCCAAAACCGGTAGTCTGCTGTTTCATTCCATCGATTTTTACACATACTTTGGTAAGCGCGATTCTATTGTTATTGCTAATAGTAAAGACTATTTCCTCTTAGCTGCCTGTGTCATTTGATGCCAGATGGATCCTTGGGCAATTTCTCCGCCCTCTATGCGGGCAAGGGCCATCTTAACTTGCATGCGTACCTCAAACTCTGGGTCTTCCAGTCTTCTGCGTAAAGCAGGAACGGCTGTATCATCACCTGTTTCATAGAGAAACATGGCAGCCCGCCATCGGACAAGCCGGCTGGGATCTTCAAGTGCTTTGATCATTTCCGGTATTGCCTCGGTAAAGCCCAAATCGGATATACAGTCTCCGGCTGTTCTTCTGACGTTCACAGCTTTATCCTGAAGAGCTTTGAACAAAGGAGGTAGTACTTTATGATCTTCAATCATTCCAAGGAACGCTGTTGCCAGTCGTCGTATGGATGATTTCTCATCATCCAATGCTTTCGTTAAAAGGGGAAGGTGGTTGATGTTAGGCTCAATGATCCGGTCGAGCGCTGCGTAACGCTCTTTCCAATCCGGATGCTCCAGCATTTCCGTTGTAATGGTTCCGTTTCTGACTTCGGTCGAACTGTCCTTTTCCAGCAAATAAGACAGCCTTTTTTCATCGTAACTGGCGGCCAATTCTTCCACTACCTCATTGCCAATATCCTCCATCTTGCCATAACGTGGGCTTTGTTCTATCCATTTTCTCTCCGCCAGTATATTCTCTACCGCCATAGAAGCTTTCATAGCTGCATCAGTAAAACGTTCCGGTAATCCAAAGCGCTTTTCGGATTCTCCATCTTGGAGCTTTACCTGCATGGGAATGCCATGGATTTTTTGAATAAACACCTTTACTTCCCCGAATGCATCATCTGTGGCTGATGCATTTGCCGTCTGCATTTCTTCCGGATTCTCTTCTGCTGATCCAAGCACTTCTCTTACTTTTGGAAGGATGGCCTCCCAATCATATTTTGGGTGGCGTTCAAGGGCAATGAAGTCGATGACATGGTAAAGGCCTTTCACCCCGTCTATTTTAAATAAACCTTTAATATAATCAGGTGCCTTATCCATATTATCTGTCAGTTTATAATTCCGGGTTTCCCCATCCGGAAGCCTTTCATCCAGGTTTATTTTCATGGAATGCGGGCTGGGGGTCGGTTCAATAGAAATAATTTTCATTTGTGACTCTCCTTATGAATGTGAATGGTCTCCATCAGCAGTTTCTCAAACTTTTGCCGATCCTCTGAACTGAATGCTTTCGGTCCCTTTGTCCGTTTTCCGCTTTTCCTTGCCATGGCACTTGCGTAACGGGTTTCCAAGAGAAGGTCAATATTATCACTCGTGTAGGCAAATCCTTTATGATGCAGGACGCTACAGCCCTTTGCCAATCCAAGGGAGGCAAGTCCGTAATCCTGTGTAACGATGATATCGCCTTTGCGGGCTAGCTTCATAATTTTATAATCTGCAGCTTCAGCCCCGGTATCTACATAGATGGTCTCTACTCCTTCGAGTTCATCACTCTTGGAATAATGGGCAAAACTTTGGACAAGGACAACCGGGATATTTGTCTGTCTCCCGGCATGGATGACAGTTTGCTTGACCGGTGATGCATCGGCATCTACATATATTTTCATGGTCTCGGCCTCCAATAGGGTTGTTACCATATATATCAGTGAATTTCATTATGGGTTTTAACAGCTTATCGGCGCCAACCAGGTCCTAAAGCTGCAAGTTACCTTTGATAAACCTATTGTAGGCGATTTTCATCTGTTAGCCAACCGTACAAGGCAAATGAAGAGTTATGATAAAATAGTAAGAAATTAGTACAGATAGCTTTGCGCGAAAGAAGGGGTGGCGGCATGGATAGTATCATAGTAATCGACAAAATGGAGAAAAAAGACTGGGAGCAGGTGAGGGACATCTATCGGGATGGCATCAACACAGGGAATGCTACCTTTGATACAGAAACGCCTGATTGGGAAGAATGGGACAGGAAGTATCTTCCTGTCTGCAGGCTGGCTGCCAGGGAAGGTCAGCGGGTAGTAGGCTGGGCTGCACTTTTGCCAGTCAATGCCAAGGCTGCATTTTCCGGGGTGGCTGAACTGAGCATCTACCTTCGTGCAGGAACAACCGGAAAGGGACTTGGTACAAGGCTGATGGATGAACTGGTGAAAGAGAGTGAGTTACAAGGCTTTTGGACTTTGCAAGCCGGTATTTTCCCTGAAAACAAGGGGAGTATCCGTCTGCATGAAAAATTTGGCTTTGAACGGGTGGGTGTCAGAAGACGTCTCGGCAAGTTACATGGAGTATGGCGGGATGTCCTGTTGATGGAAAGGCGGAGTAATACAGTAGGGATAGAATAAGAGAAAGAACTTCACATTGTTTATAGAATCAAATTGCTGGGGTTGCCATCGGTAAACTGCTAGTATCTTACCTATACGGAAAAGATTAGAGGAGTGAGTGGAAGAATGGCACAGGAAGTTTTTATTAATGAGAGGCCTTTCCAAGCAGAAAATTTCTATAAGGAGACCATTACAAAGAATGGAAAACCATTATTATTGGTTGGTTTTGAATTCAAGGTCACCAGCAAAGAATATCATGATGTTACCGTACTGCTTTACGAAAATGATTTTCATGTAGAAGTCCCGGAGGAAAAACTGGAGTTTCCTGCAGTAATCCATAATTATTCCACTTCTGTTACTAACTTGTATGAAGAAAATAAAGTGGGAATTTTTAAATTGGAGTTAATTCAGAAAGCAATATAGTTTATAATGGATAATTAATAATGAAAACAAATACAGACAGACGAATGTCAGCATTAGGAAAGGATGTTAATCATTGGCAACTTCAAATCAGATACAACCACGAAAAGTTTTGGGGAAAATCAAGCCATATACACCTGGTAAACCCATATGGGAGCTGCAGGAGGAGCTTAAACTCGACAAAGTAGTCAAGTTGGCTTCCAATGAAAATCCATTGGGTCCGTCACCTAGAGGGGTACAGGCCATAGCGGACAGTCTGGATGGACTAAACCGGTACCCGGACGCAGATACCAGTGCACTTAAAAAATCGATTGCTTCCAGCATGGGAGTAACCAAGGAACAAGTGATCGTCACCAACGGGGCCGATGAGCTGATTACATTGGTTTCTGAAGCGTTTCTGGAAGAGGGGGATGAGATCATTGTTCCGTTCCCTTCCTTCAGTGAATATGATTTCGGTGCACAGCTGATGGGTGCTGAAGTAGTACCTGTACAGCTGGAGGAAGATTTCCAATTCGATGTGGATAAGATGATATCTGCCATAACAGACAAGACAAAATTGATCTATATCTGCTCACCGAATAATCCTACCGGTACATATCTTCCAAAAAGCGACCTGGAGAAACTCTTGCAGGCTATGCCGGAACATGTCCTTATGGTATATGATGCAGCATACAGCCATTACGCTACTGCTGAGGACTATACAGATGGAGTGGAATATGTCAAAGCGGGATATCCGATTATTGCTCTGCAGACTTTTTCAAAAATCTATGGTCTGGCGGGTGTACGCGTAGGTTTCGGGGTTGCGCCGGATTATGTCATCCAGACAATATTGAAAGTCAAGGAGCCCTTTAATGTCAATGCCCTGGCACAGGCTGCAGCTGCTGCGGCCATATCAGATGAGAAGCATATTGAGGCATCAAGGGAGATGAACATTAAGGGAGCGGACCAGCTCTATCATCTCTTTTCCGAGTTGGGCTTAAGCTACATACAAACACAGGCCAACTTTGTATTGGTTGACCTTGGTCCAGATGCGAAAAAGGTAAATGATGAGCTGCTGACCAAAGGAGTTATCGTCCGTTACGGAAATACATGGGGCATGCCGGAGCATGTGCGGGTTTCCATCGGCACACAAGAGGAAAACCAGTTCTTTGCAGAAGCACTGCGATCCATTCTCAATAAATAACAACGGAGGTACAGACATTGAATCAAATTGCAAAAAAGCTTAATGAGATGATTGAAGAAAAGAATGAATATATTTATGATATGCTGTCAGATTTAGGAAGGAGTATTTTCTATCCGAAGGGGATCCTCAGCCAGAGTGCGGAGGCGAAAAGTAAGGCAACATCCAGATTTAATGCTACCTTGGGAATTGCTACAGAAGAAGATACACCAATGCACTTCGATCACATCCAGGAAAAGCTGCAGGACTATGCACCGGAGGACATTTATCCATATGCCCCGCCACAGGGGAAAGAATCTCTTCGTAAAGCTTGGAAAGAGAAAATGCTTCGGGAAAATCCTTCACTGGAGGGCAAAGAATTCGGCCGTCCCATTGCTACTAATGCCCTTACCCATGGTTTGAGCATAGCTGGCGACCTGTTTGTTAATCCTGGTGACCATATTATTGTTCCTGATAAATTCTGGGGTAATTACAACCTGACATTTAATGTGCGCAGAGGCGGCAACTTCTCGAAATTTACTTTGTTTGATGAGAACGGAAAATTCAATGTGGAGGCTTTTCGGGAGACTGTGATGGAACAGAAAACCTCCGGAAAAGCCATCGTCATCCTGAACTTCCCGAACAACCCTACCGGCTATACCCCTCATGAAGAGGAAGTAGAAGGGATAGTCTCGGTATTGAAGGAGGCTGCAGACTCCGGAATCAATCTGGTGGTACTTCTTGATGATGCCTACTTTGGCTTGTTTTATGAGGATTCCGTTAAGGAGTCTATCTTCGGTCGCCTGATCAGCCTGCATCCTAGGCTGCTTCCGGTTAAAATTGACGGAGCTACTAAAGAGAATTATGTATGGGGACTGCGTGTGGGCTTCATTACTTTCGGTGTGGAACACAAAGCAGTACAGGATGCCCTGGAACAGAAAACAAAAGGGTTGATAAGAGGGACAATCTCCAGCGGCTCCCATTTGTCACAGACTGTTATTTTGAAATCTCTGGAGTCCGATGACTTTGAAAGAGAGAAAAAGGAAAAATATGCGTTGATGGAGAGCAGGGCAAGAAAAGTAAAAGAAGTACTGGCACAAGAGAAATATCAACAGTCCTGGAAGGTATATCCCTTCAACTCTGGATACTTTATGTGTCTGGAATTGATCAACACAGATGCAGAAAAGCTCCGTGTCCACCTGCTTGAAAAGTATGGGGTAGGCACGATTGCAGTAAATGATACCGATCTCCGCATTGCGTTTTCCAGTGTGGAAGAAAGGGATATTGAAGAGATTTTCGAGCTCATCCACAAGGGAGTACAAGATTTGTCCAATCGTTAATAATAATCGAAGTCCTGGCTGCTATGCTGCCAGGGCTTTTCTTTGGCGCGATTAGACTTAGATATCAGGTATGTCCGGCATTCTTCTGGGTATTCTTTTACTTTTGAGGAGAACATGCGATAATGGGTGAAAAATGTGATGGGATGGAATGATAACAATGGTGATTGAACTGGAAGTACAAAGTCAGGATATAAAAAAGTACCGAAACGGCTATCCGCTGATCAGAAAGGATTCCCTGTCCAATCCTGGTGCCTTGAAGGAAGAGGGGAGCATCATCCATTTGGTAGACAGCCAGCGTCAATTTATCGCCAAAGGCTACTACGGTAAACAGAATAAAGGGCTTGGCTGGGTGCTGTCCCTCAACCAAGGAGAAAAGATAGATTATCTTTTCTTCAAAGATCGGATTCTTAAGGCATTTAATAAACGGGCCTCCTATTATCAGGATGAGCAGACTACTGCGTTCCGTGTTTTCAATGGCGAAGGCGACGGAATCGGTGGGTTGACTATTGATTACTATGATGGTTATTATCTGATCAATTGGTATAGCGACGGAATATACAGCTTTAAGGAAAAGGTCCTTCGGGTTCTGGACGAGCTTGGTGATTATCAAGCGGTATATGAGAAAAAACGTTTTGATTCAAAGGGGAAATATATGGAGGATGACGACTTTGTGAAAGGAGAGCGGGGCGACTTTCCTATTATTGTAAAGGAAAACGGCATGAATTACGCGGTGGACTTAAATGACGGGGCCATGGTTGGGATCTTCCTTGATCAGCGGGAAGTAAGGAAAGCCATCCGCGATAAGTATGCGGCTGGGCGACGAGTCCTTAATACTTTTTCCTATACTGGAGCTTTTTCTGTTGCTGCTGCCTTAGGAGGAGCTGCCAGTACAACCAGTGTAGATCTGGCTAAACGCAGCAAGCCCAAGACTATTGAACAATTCAGTATGAACGGTATCGATTTTGACCAGCAGGACATTGTTGTCATGGACGTATTTGATTACTTTAAATATGCGAAAAGGAAGCATCTTTCCTTTGATATGGTGGTACTTGACCCTCCTAGCTTCGCCCGTTCAAAAAAGCGTACATTCAGTACGGCAAAGGATTACCCTGGGCTTATCCAGGATGCTTTGGAGATTACTGAAAAGGACGGAATCATTGTTGCCTCCACCAATAACGCCACCTTTGGAATGAGGAAATTCAAAGGTTTTATTCAGAAGGCATTCCAAGATAGCGGCAAACGTTTTAAAATTTTAGAAGAATTCTCCCTGCCCGGTGATTTCCAAACAAACCGAAATTACCCGCAGAGCAATTATCTAAAGGTACTGGTCGTCAAGAAACTCGACTGATGCTTAACTCCTGGTTTAAGGTGTATTCCGTGGGGAAAGGGAAAACACAGAGTATCGGAATAAGGAGGGAGAGCGTTGGATATTCTCCGGAACGATTGGCAGCCGAGGTTGGATAAGGAGTTCCGTAAAGACTACTACCAAGAATTGCGTTCTTTTTTAAAAAAAGAGTATGAGACAAAAACCGTTTATCCGGATAAGCATGATATTTTTAATGCGCTGCATCATACGACATACGAAAAAACCAAAGTAGTGATTCTCGGGCAGGATCCATACCACGGCCCGGGGCAAGCCCATGGGCTAAGTTTTTCCGTACAGCCTGACGTAAAAATACCGCCGTCACTTCGGAACATTTTTAAAGAGTTGAAGGAAGATACAGGTGCTCGTATTCCAGATCATGGCTGTCTTACGAACTGGGCTGACCAAGGTGTGCTACTTTTGAATGCTGTTTTGACAGTGAGAAAGGGAGAGGCAAACTCCCATAAAGGGATCGGTTGGGAAAATTTCACGAATGAAGTGATCAGGGAGGTGAATGCAAAAGAAGACCCTGTAGCCTTCATTCTGTGGGGAAGAAATGCCCAGGCCAAGGAAGAGCTCATCACATCTTCCCATCATCTAATCATTAAATCGCCTCATCCGAGCCCTTTTTCGGCGAATAAGGGATTCTTTGGCAGCCGGCCATTTTCCCGTACGAATCAATTTCTAAGGAAAGTAGGCCGTCCAGAAATCGATTGGAGTATTCCGCCAGCGGAAAGATAATAAAAGTGATAAGCAGTCGCAGGGAGCGGCTGCTTATTTTGCAAAAGAACGTATAAAGGTATAAGACTTATCGATTCTAAGGCTAATGGCTCCTGCCAAGACCAGCGCCCGGCAAGTATTTCTTATCATAAATGTTAACCCGGGCACCTTGCTCTTATGACCCTGGCAAGCGAGGTCGTTCTGGTGTTTAAACCCATCCTTTCAGGGAAGAATTTATAAAGGAATGACATTTCAGAAAGGATGAGGCTGTTGGTAAAGACTGATTCACTTTCCCGGGAGAAGGGAATTGACCATAGTTTTGCTCTTATGAGGGAAGGCTATAATTTTATTCCTGACAGAAGACGCAGCTTCCAGTCGGATATCTTTGAAACCCGCCTTCTTGGTCGGCGGGCTATATGTATGGGCGGAAAGGAAGCAGCGGAATTGTTCTACGATAATGATAAATTCAAAAGGTCAGGTGCGGCTCCTGGAATGGTAAGGAAGACGCTGCTTGGAGATAAGAGTGTACAGAATCTTGACGGTGATATGCATTACAACCGCAAGAAAATGTTCATGTCCCTAATGACTACCGACCGGCTGGCAGTAATGGATCAAATCACCACAGAACAGTGGGAAGCTGCACTGGATCGCTGGCTAGAGAAAAAAGAGGTCGTCTTGTACGAAGAAGCAAAGGAACTCATGCTTAGGATTGCCTGTAAATGGGCAGGTGTGCCCTTATGGTCCCATGAAGTCTCTTTACGCAGAGATGATGTGGCTTCCATGTTTGAAGGGGCGGGATCACTCGGGCCAAGGCACTGGAAGGCGCGGAAAGGGCGTGCTCGTTCGGAAAAGTGGATCGGCAGCTTAGTGGAGAAAGTGCGCAGCGGCGAATTGGATCCTCCTGAACAAACAGCTCTTCATACTATTTCGTTATACAGAGATGTCAATGGGGAATTGCTGGATACTCATACAGCAGCAGAGGAAGTATTGAATATAATCAGGCCCATGGTCGCCATCGCCATTTATATCAACTTTACAGCACTTGCTGTTCATCAATACCCCGAGGAGACGAAAAAACTGGAAAGTGGAGATGAAAAGCAGAATTTGATGTTTGTACAGGAAGTACGCAGATACTATCCTTTCTTTCCATTCCAAGCAGCGAAAGTTAAACAGGATTTCACATGGAAAGGGTTTACGTTCCGCAAGAATGATCTCGTACTCATGGACTTTTATGGGACAAACCACGATCCGAAACAATGGGATAATCCCCAGGTTTTCAACCCTGAAAGATTTGCTGATTGGGAGGAGAACCCCTTCGACTTCGTTCCACAGGGCGGGGGAGACTATAACATGGGTCATCGCTGTGCAGGTGAATGGGTGACTGTCCAGGTAATGCAAATTTCGTTGGAATACCTGGTAAATAAGATGGCTTACCATGTTCCTTTACAGGATTTGAGTTACAGTATGGTAAGATTCCCGACCGTATCCAACAGCAAATTCATCATCAATAAGATCGGCCGGAAGGTAGTATAACGGTCAATACACGGAAGAACGCGTGGCATTTCAAACTCACTCGAAAATAAGAAAAAGCTGCAGAATTACTCTGCAGCTGTTTCTTTAACCTCTTCAATTTTGCTGACTTTTAATCCATCTGGATCGATTTTTAATTGGACAACTCGGTAATCCGGCAGTTCTTTCGCCATTTTAACCGCTATCTTCTGTCCGGAGCCTTTTGGGGCAAGGGAGACCATAGAGGGCCCAGCTCCGCTTATGGCCGTGCCATATGCTCCTGCCTGCCTGGCCTTTTCCCTGATTGTGTGGTACAGGGGAAGGAGTTTGGCCCGGAATGGCTCGTGGAGGAGGTCTTGTTCCATCATTTCTCCTGCCTGTTTGAGATCCCCAGTCAATAAGAAAGAAATCATCATGTTGCTAATACTGCTTGCCGCAATCGCTTCTTGCCTGGAAAATCCATCGGGCAGTACGTTACGCGCATCTTCCGTCTTCAATTCAAAATTCGGTATATAGCCAACCACATCTAACATGGGAACCGGAAGTTTTGCCCATTTGACCTGATCCGTTCCAGTCTGGGCTGTTACGGTGAAACCGCCTAGAAGGGCTGGGGCAATATTATCCGGATGGCCCTCTTCTGCGGTGCCGAGAAGCAGCTTTTGCTCTTCGGACAGAGAGAGGTTGCACATTTGGTTTGCCACTTCAATCCCCGCGAGGACAGCGGACGCACTGCTCCCAAACCCCCGTGCAAGGGGAATGTCGCTAAATACCGTTATATTGCATGGAGGAAGTGCCCTGCCATATTTTTTGGCGGTATTCTCTGCCACCTGATAAATGATGTTTTCTCTGTACGGGATATCATCAGGTAAAAAAGCGGAGCGGTTTTCTATGTTCCATGATTCAGCTTCTCTCACATCAAGTGTCAGGTAGAAATCCAAGGCAATACCTGCCGAATCAAAGGCAGGTCCTAAATTAGCGGAGCTTGCCGGAATGGAAACCCTGAAGTTCTTCATGCTTTCACCCGGTTTTCTACATAATCTCTCACTGCTTGCTCATCGTTCGGCAAGGATACCGGATTGACCTCTACCTGTTCAATGGCAGTCTGAGGGTCCTTTAATCCGTTCCCAGTAAGAACGGCTGCTACTTTGCTTCCTTTTTTGATGGTTCCGTTCTTACATTGTTGGATAAGTCCGGCGATCGAAGCACAGGAACCAGGCTCAGCAAAGATTCCTTCTTTTCTTGCCAGCAGCTGCTGGGCATGGAGGATTTCTTCATCGGATACAGAGTGGATTTGCCCTCCAGATTCATCCCTTGCTTTTACAGCAAGCTCCCAGCTTGCAGGGTTTCCGATTCGGATGGCCGTGGCCACTGTTTCCGGTTCAGTAAATATCCGGTTTTCTACAATGGCAGCTGCGCCTTCTGCTTCAAATCCAAACATCTTAGGAAGCCCTGTCTGCTTCTGCTCGTGGTATTCTTTGAAGCCTTTCCAATATGCGCTGATATTTCCTGCATTCCCTACCGGAATTGCCAGTACATCAGGTGCCTGTCCAAGCTGCTCACAGACTTCGAAGGCAGCCGTTTTCTGGCCTTCTAGACGGTAAGGATTTACAGAGTTCACTAAGGTGATTGGGGAGGTTTCACTTAATTTGCGAACGATTTTTAAAGCTTCATCAAAGTTTCCGTCAATTTCAACAATCTCCGCCCCATACATCATAGCCTGGGCCAATTTCCCCAAGGCAATTTTCCCTTTAGGGATGACAATGATCGCTTTCAAGCCGGCCTTTGCCGCATAAGCAGCAGCTGATGCAGAGGTATTGCCGGTAGATGCGCAGATAACGGATTTACTTCCCTCCTCCGCTGCCTTGGCAACGGCCATAACCATCCCTCTATCTTTGAAGGAACCGGTAGGGTTTATTCCTTCTACTTTCCCATATAATTCTATTCCTAATTCTTCCGAGAGGGCAGGGAAATGAATCAATGGCGTATTGCCCTCATGTAGTGTTAGCTCTGGTGTATTTTCTGTAACGGGCAGATATGATTTATAGTGTTTCAGTAGTCCTTGCCATATCATTATCCCCATCTCCTTCCACTTTGTAATAGCTTTTGATTTCGATGACATTTTCCAAATTCTTCAATTCATTCAACGCTTTATTGAAATTCTCCAAAGTTGTTTCGTAAGTAATGAACACTATTTCAGCTAATTCATTGTGTTCGACAGGTGTCTGCAAAATTCGCTGGAAACTTATGCCAAGCTCATGGAACAGCGAGGAAATAGAAGAAAACACACCAGCTTCATCTTTTACATACAGACGTCCGTAGAATTGGCCAAAACGCTGATCGGCAGGTTTCAATTCCTTCTTGAAATGAGGCTCAGCTACTTGGCTTCCTGTCACACCGAGACGCATATTCTTGATGGCTGCTACGACGTCAGCCATTACTGCGGTTGCTGTTGGAAGGCTTCCAGCCCCAGGCCCGTAAAACATGGTTTCTCCGACAGCTTTTCCGTAAACATAGACTGCATTATATTCATTTTTGACATCTGCCAGAGGGTGTTCTTTGGAAAGCAATGTAGGCTGGACGTTCACTTCCAACTTTTGGTTATCAAAATTGGCAAAACCAATGAGTTTCATGGTATAGCCCAGTCTATCACCGTTCTGCAAGTCCTCAAGCTCGATGCCTTTGATTCCGGTTACTTCAACATCGTCTAGTTCAACATCTGTGGAAAACGCGAGGCGTCCCAGAATCGCCATTTTTCTGGCTGCATCCAGTCCTTCGACATCAGCGGTAGGATCTGCTTCCGCGAAGCCGAGTTCCTGCGCCTCCTGTAGTGCATCTTCATAGCTCATCCCATCTGAATTCATCTTCGTCAATATGTAATTGGTGGTGCCATTGACAATGCCCATCACTTGCTGGATGCGGTCGGAAGAAAGCCCTTCAGTAATCCCTCTTAAAATGGGGATTCCGCCAGCAACACTTGCTTCATAGAAAAAATCACATTTGTTCCGGGCAGCCGCCTCTTGCAGCTCCTTCCCATGTAATGCGACCAGGTCCTTATTGGCTGTAATGACATGCTTTTTGGCGGAGAAGGCTTGTAGAATATACTCTCTTGCCTTATCGATGCCTCCCATTACCTCCACAACCACGTCGATTTCCGGGTCGTTCAACACATCATCGGGATTGGTCGTAAGGTGTGTACGTTCTCTATCGATATTGCGTGCTTTATCGGGATTTCGCACCAGGGCGCTTTTCACTTTAACTTTGACTCCCAGCTGGTGTACGAGCTTTTCTTGATGGTCTTCAACCAGTTTGATTACGCCTGAGCCGACAACTCCCAGGCCGAGAAGTCCGATTGATACACTATCTCCCACATTATCACCTCATATTTCCTTTTAATTAACAGAGTAATTATTAGTATATTTAATACATTTAAACACGAATGGGGGAGTATAGCAATAGTGAATTTTTAAACTATTTACATCAAGCGCTTACATTGCGAAAAAGTTGGTACAATATGGTTGGCATCGACCGAGAAGCGGTCTAATTACTGGGCAAATCAAAAAAAGTGGGTGCGATATGGTACAAATAAATGATAGGCTGAAGGAGGCTGATAAACTAATAGATTAGAGGATAAAGGGTAAACATGGTATGAGATGTTAGCGGGGCATAGCACGGAAAAGTGGGGCTTGGGCTTGGACCTATGCCAAGATTTTCGTCGGAAGGATAAGCGATAGGTTATGCAGCTAACGGCATTTCTCTCATTAAAGCAGGCCTTAGGCAGTAAAGGGGACGAATAAGAAGATATCGTCGAGCAAATTTGCTATACTTATAAATAGCAGAAGTGACAGGAGGAGCAAACAGCAAATGAAGGACGCTCAATTACAAAAAGAAGCGATGCGGGTCCTGAAAGAGACCAGCAGAACATTTTATATTCCGATTAAACTGTTACAGCCGACCTTGAAACGAACAGTAGGGTCTGCCTATTTATGTATGCGGGCAATTGATGAAATAGAAGATCATGAAGAACTGGGTTCCGAGGCGAAGCAGCATCTACTGCGCACGATTAGCGATTTAGTGGAAAATGAGCCATTTGATGATATGGCTTATCAGGAACTCATCAAACCTTACAAGGAAATCCTGCCGGAGGTCACCCAAAGACTAAATGATTGGATTGCTTTCTGTCCTGACGGTATTATACATAAAGTGAAGGAATCTCTCAGTATTATGGCACGTGGGATGGCAGACTGGGTGGAAAGAGATTGGCGGGTCGATACGAAGGAAGACCTGGATGAGTATACGTACTATGTTGCTGGCCTTGTCGGTGTCATGCTATCCGATATATGGGAATGGCATGATGGCACCCAAACTGACAGGGGATTGGCTATAGGCTATGGTAGAGGTCTCCAGGCTGTGAATATCCTTAGAAACCAAGAAGAAGATGCTGAGAGAGGGGTCAGGTTCGTGCCGGCCGGGTGGACCAGAGACGACCTCTTTGAATATGCTAACGAAAATCTCAGACAGGCTGATTTGTATATGAAGGATATACATACCCGGAACATTCTTTTATTCTGTAGAATCCCATTGGAGCTGGCAAAGAAAACACTCCGGGCTATGGAGAAAGGAAGAGAAAAAATATCCAGGGATGAAGTGGAGGAAACGGTGGATGATATACTGAATGATTAAGGGGCAGGACCGACCTCCTATCAGAAAGCCGAAAAAATTAAACCAAACTGCGTTTAAAAAATAAGGTAGCCTTAACAGGACACGGAGTGATAATTTGAGGGGCGGAGGGAATGAAATGATAGACCAAGAGGTGAAGCGAGTAGGGGAAAGGTTCGAAGCTGTTCTAAGCGACCTGTTGGATAGATATCCAGGCAGTTTCTTTGAACCGCAAGAAATCAAGGAGAATGTGTTGGAATGCTTGAATCTTTTTGCCGAGGCGTTGCAGGAAAGGGAAAGGCTTTTCGATGATCGTACTTTAGAATATGGGAAAAAAACTGGGGAAATGGCGTTGCGTCATGGGAAGCACCTTGATGATTCCATTACACAGCTGGCAGCGGCCAAAAGAGAGACTTGGCAGCAGCTGAAGGAAATAATGTTGGACTTAGGGGTTTCTGTTGAGACTGCTTTGCAGATAGCAGATATTTTCGATCCTATATTTGACCAAGTCATTTCTTCTTTTACAAGGGCATATATCAAATCATATGATGAAAGCATCAAACATGCTGAAGATGAATTTCTCCGCTTGTCGGCACCGGTAATCACTATTTTTGATGAAGTGGCTGTGCTGCCGATTATTGGAGGCATTAATGAAAAACGAGCGGAGCTGTTGATGAAAACTGCGCTGGATGAAGCGGGGAAAAAGAATCTGAGCCATTTATTCATTGACCTTTCCGGTGTGAAGCTGGTAGACACGATGGTGGCTTATAATATATATAAAATTATTCAATCTTTGGAGCTGGTCGGAGTTGAAACGGTTATTGCCGGAATACGGCCCGAAGTATCCCAGACAATGGTAAGCCTTGGGGTGGACTTTTCAACGATAAGGACTTATAGCTCCTTGAAACAGGCACTTGACAGACATATGCATATTTCTGTACAAAAATAGCAGCTTTTCCTTCATAAATTGACGTTTACATAAAATCTGCCTATAATAGAAAACTACAATAGAGAATCTGGGCGAGTTGGTGGGGGCTGGCAATGGCATCATGCCAGTATTTTTTACAGTTGGCATCATCCCCATCCAACGGTCTTTAATGACGAGGCAATATCATCTTTTAGACACTTGCTTCTCGAAACACTTTAGGAGGAAAAGCGTGGAATCAAACAAGAAGAAGAATCGACTGGACTGGCCTGTTTTCATAGTAAGCGGGGGTTTTTTAATTGCGTTTATTATTTTATCCCTAATTAACAATGAGATGGTCTCAGATGCGGTCAATACATTATTTGCCTATTCATCAGACCTATTTGGAGCATATTGGCAGCTCTTACTGCTTGGTAATTTCTTAGTCGGATTGGGGCTGGCAATCTCTAAATATGGAAAGGTCCGCCTTGGGAACCAATCGGAGCCCAAATATAATTACTTCCGTTGGGTTGCAATGATTCTTGTAACCCTCTTGGCAAGTGGAGGAGTCTTCTGGGCTGCTTCTGAACCGATGTATCATTATATGGACACCCCGCCATTGTTTGGCGGAGGACAATTCAATAATCCGGAAGCAGCCTTTGCGCAAGCCTTCCTGCACTGGGGATTCACCGCATGGGCTATCCTTGGCACCCTTGCAGTTATCGTCATGATGTATGTGCATTACACCAAGGGTTACCCTTTAAAGCCTCGCGGGCTCTTATTTCCCCTTTTCGGTGAGAAGATTTATCACAAAAATGCCTTGGGGTCTGCGGCAGATATCTTTTCTATTATTGCTACTGTAGCAGGTACACTAGGCCCGCTCGGTTTTCTTGGTTTGCAGATATCCTATGGCCTTAACCATATGTTCGGTGTACCGAACACTTTGACCGTAAGTATTTTGGTTGTTTTCTCCCTTGTGATTATAGCAGCTGTTTCGGCTGCGACCGGGGTAGATAGAGGGATTCTTACATTAAGCCGCTATAATGTCGGATTCACCATCTTTTTAGCTGCTGTCATATTGGTAATCGGTCCTACCATGTTTATTATTGATGCATTTGTCGGGGGAACCGGTTTTCATATTCAGAATTTCTTTACGATGAGTATGTACAGGGGCGATGAAGGATGGCTGTCCTTTTGGACGATCTTTTTCTGGGGCTGGTTTATCGGATATGCTCCAATGTTGATCGTTTTCATCAGCAGAATTTCCCGGGGCAGAACCATCAGGGAACTGATCATTGCGGTTTCCATTGTTGCACCTATTGTAAATAACTTTTGGTTCTCTGTGGTTGGGGGAACTGGGGTGCATTTTGAGATGGAGAATCCTGGATCTATATCCAATGCCCTAAATGAAGGGGGAATGCCCGCAGCAGTTATGGCGATCACTGACCAGCTCCCAATGGGCACGCTGATGGGTATTGGGTTTTTGCTCGTTTCCATCATTTTCGTAGCTACTACTACTGACACGATGTCCTATACCGTAGCAGCTACCTTGACGGGGAATGACCATCCAAAACGCTGGCTTCGGGTATTCTGGGCGCTGATTTTTGGTGCAACTACCATGGTGATATTAACTATAGGAGAGAACAGCATCGCCTCCATTCAGAACTCCATTGTTATAACGGCTGTGCCAGTTTCACTACTATTACTCCCGCCGTTATGGACTGCTCCTCGTATTGCCCGCCAGATGGCATTGGAGCAAGGATTGGTCTGGCAAAGGGAAATGAAAAAGAAAATGGATAAATAAGCATCTATAGTTTGCTCTGACTGTTAAGCAGTCAGGGCATTTTTAATGGTTCTGGAAACAGGTCGGGCAAAAAATGTTGGGATGATTGATCTAAAAATATAGCCACATCCTTCGACCAGCCGTCCAGTTCTGGGAAAAATAAAAGGCTGCCGGAGATACCGGCAGCCTTAGGGCTTTGCCTCATCAGTTAATAACATTGGAAAGATTCAATACGGTCCAGATCAATACCAAAGTAGACCCATCTGCGTCCTTGCCAGCGGTATCCAGCAATGGAGTTCCGGCCGACAAAGGTAGGATAAAACCAAAAAGAATCTCTTCTTAACCAAATGTAGGTGAACCTGTAAAGGCATCCACGGATTCCTCCAGGATCCACCGCATACAACTGAAATTGATTCTGATCTGGAGTAAAAGGTGGTGGCGGGGTGCTTGGAGCACCTGCAGGCTGTCCTCCCGGTCCACCCGGGAAACCTCCTGGCCCTCCAGGGAATCCACCCGGAGGACCGAGGCCTGGTCCTCCTTGGCCGAACAATTGGTTCCAAACGAACTGTGGTAAATTAAATTGCCTCTCTTCATCCGAAGGCGGCCATGGACGATGGTTCATAGAATGCCCTCCCAAAAAATGTTTTCCATATACTATATGGGAGAACGACCTACTATGGGAGTAAAATTAACATAATAGGCAGGAGCGGAGATCGTTGACTGGAATTATTTACAAACAGTCCACCACGGAAGCGATGTTATCTGCCCGGGTAATAGCAGAAATCACCGAAACCCCGTCTGCTCCAGCCTTTATGACTGAAGAGGCGTTGGCCGGGGAAATGCCGCCTATTCCGACAATGGGCATGGCAGGATGCTTTTCCCTCAAAGTACTGATCCACTCAGTACCTACTGGCCTTTTGGCATCGGATTTAGTACTTGTAGAAAAAACCGGACCTGCACCGATATAATCAACAAAGGAAAGCGGGCTCGTGGACAGTTCTTCTTCATTGGATAGGGAAAGTCCGATGAGTTTATCCGGGAAGAGCCTCCTGACTTCTTCTGCAGGCTTGTCGTTCTGACCTATATGGATGCCGTCAGCATCCAGCTCATTGGCCAAATGGAGGTCGTCATTCACAATGAATGGAATATGATGGGAACGGCATATGTGCTGCAGTTCTTTTCCCAATGCTCTTTTTTCGTCTCCTTCAAGCGAGCCCTTCCCTTTTTCCCGGAATTGGAAGGCGGTTATCCCAGCCTCAGCGGCTTCTGCAAGGATGACCCGCGGATCACGGGGGCAGTCCTGGCTCCCCATGATGAAATACTTTCTGAGCAGCTGATGGACTTTATCATTCATCTATATCCCTCCTGTTCAACTTGGCGGGGTCCTTGGAAAGAGCATCAATGAACCGGGACATAAATGTGCCGGGCCCTTTAACATCCGGAGAATCTGCAGCATATTCGGCTGCCAAACCATAGAAATTGACGGCAGCAAGTGCTTGTTGATCGGCAGAATGGCCAGTTGTCAGGCAGGCAGCCAGTATGGAGCCCAATAAACATCCTGCGCCTGTCAGTTTTGATAGATAGGGGTCTCCTGTATTATTTTCAATAATTCTGTTGCCTTGGCAAATAATATCTTTTTTCCCTGTAACTATAGCGGTGGTGTCATAGGTGTCTGCAACTTGAGCAGCAATGTTTTCGGTGTTTCCCTCACCAGTCGAATCTACCCCTTTAGTTTCCCAGGGGATGTTTACAAGGTGGGCCATTTCTCCGGCATTTCCTTTGATGGCGGAAGGATGCACCTCAGCCAAAATTTTTTTAACAGCTTGGCTGCGCCAAGTGGTGGCCGCTGCTCCTACAGGGTCTAATACTACCGGTATGCCTATTTGGTTGGCAGCTTTACCGGCAGCAATCATGGCTTCCAGGTCACCGGATGTCAGTGTTCCGATATTTAGGAGCAGTCCATCCGCATGGGAAGCCATTTCTGCTGCTTCCTCTTGGGCCTTGGCCATTACTGGAGAGGCCCCGAAGGAGAGAAGTCCATTTGCCGAGAAATTCATGACTACCTGATTGGTTATATGATGTATTAATGGCTGATGTTCTCTTACTTCTTTAATGATCTCTACCTTCATTGTCTAAAACCTTCCTCCCTGATAGCCCAATGGTTTGTCGGTCCGTTGCCAGTACCAAGATCAAAAGCATGCTGAAGAGATGCTGTAATAAACCTCTTTGCATACTCCACCGACTCTATCAATGGTTTTCCCTGGCTGAGGTAAGCCGTTATGGCTGCTGAGTAAGTACAGCCTGTCCCATGGGTACTGGTAGTGTGAATTCGATGAGCGGAAAAGGAATGGATATCTTGGCCGTCATACAGGAAATCTATTGCCTCGCCTTTGATATGGCCGCCTTTAATTAATGCAGCTCCGACTCCATATGTGTGTACTAGCTCTTTAGCTGCCAGTTTCATATCCGTAACAGTTTCAACTTTTTTATCCAGCAGAAATTCTGTCTCTGGTATATTTGGTGTTACCAAGTCTGCATGTGGCAGCAGGTTTTCGCGGAGGAAAGCACGGGCTTCTTTTTCAATGAGGGCATCCCCGCTGGTAGCCACCATTACTGGGTCCATCACATACGGTCCCTTGATGTCTATGATTTTCTCTGAGATGGCTTCCATCATAGGAATGTTGGCGATCATGCCGGTTTTGAATGCGTGGACCGGCATGTCAGTAAGGACAGAATCAAGTTGCCGGGATATCATTTCCGGTGTCATATGCAGGACATCCTGAACACCTGTTGTGTTTTGGGCGACCACCGAAGTGATCACTGACATTCCATAGCTTTTCAATTCCTGGAATGTTTTCAAATCAGCTTGAATTCCCGCTCCGCCGCTGGGATCGGTACCGGCAATTGTCAAAGCGCATGGTATTTGTTTCATTGTGTATTCCTCCCTGTAATCTCCAATGCATTATTGGTTGATAGCTTTGTCACGATAAACCAGCCGATAATGGCTCCTGTAGTGCTGCTAATGATAAATGGCGGGATAAATGCAAGGGCACCCGCAGAACTGCCCATCAAAATGTTGGCAAAAGGGACGGCAAACAAAGCCCCGATAACCCCGCTTCCCAAAGCTTCTCCGGCTGCAGCCCAGATTCTCTTGCCGAACCAGCGGAAAAGCAGGCCGGCGAACAGGGCTCCCACCATTGCCCCAGGAAAGGCCAATAAGGTGCCGAGTCCCAGCATATTCCTTAATAGGCTGATCATGAAGGCAATAATTACCGCCGGGCCAGGGCCCAGGATGACGGCAGCCATGACATTGATAGCATGTTGTACCGGATAGGCTTTGGCTATGCCGGCTGGAAACCAGAGCAATTGGGAGGTGATAGTGCCAATTGCAATGAATACAGCCATTAATGTCAGTAAATGTGTACGATTCATCTGTATTCTCCCTTCTTTCGGAAACCAAAAAAGCCAGATCCCATGCAGGACCTGGCTTGAATAAGCTGAAAATAGATTGACAAATTGTCGACTACTTCCCTCCGCTGGTATGATCCAGATCAGGTCCGTAAGGGTCGGAAAGTCCATCTTTCCTCTCAGCCTGTATTTCGGCACCCCTAGTAGTTCTTGCTTTTATAGAATTTTCTATATTAGCATAACAAAAGTGTAGCTATTTGTCAGCATACTTGTTCAGTTCTAAGGTTTGAAGATTACTTTGATGCTGTTATCCTCTTTTTTATCGAACATATCATAAGCATCAGCAGCGTCTTCTATCTTCATTTTATGCGTAATAATATCTGTCGGGTCAAATTCCTTATTTTCAATCCTTTTATATAACTCAGGCATCATATGAATGACGGGAGCCTGCCCCATCTTTAAAGAAACATTATGGGTAAAGAAGTCTCCAATAGGGAAATTATTTGCTTCTGTAGCATATACACCTGTAAGTTGAACAGTACCGAATTTACGTACAGCCTGGGAAGCAGTTACAATTGGGCTGATGGTGCCGAACTGGTTATCTTTTTCAGAGCCGAACTCTGTGTTAGGCGGAACAGTCCCGTCCATACCAACACAGTCGATGACTACGTCGGCTCCACCTTTGGTCTCTTCCTTGAGCAACTCCCCGATTTTTTCCTCTTCTTTAAAGTTATAAGTCTCAGCCTGGTTGGTTTTCCTGGCATGTTCTAGTCGATAATCCATTTGGTCAACTGCGATCACCCGCTGAGCGCCTTTCAACCGGGCAAGTTTCTGCGTCATAAGGCCGACAGGTCCAGACCCAAGTACCACAACAGTATCTCCCTCTTTTACACCACTGTTTTCTACGCTCCACCAGGAGGTTGGGATGACGTCGGAGAGCAGCAGTACCTGCTCGTCTTCCAGTTCACTTGATTCAGGAACTTTAAAAGCGGTGAAATCTGCATAAGGAACACGCAAATATTCAGCCTGGCCACCCGGATGGTTGCCGTTCTGCTCTCCGAAACCAAATAATCCACCGACTTCCCCGTGCGGGTTGGAATTGTCACATTGGCTTTCCATTTGGTTTTTGCAGAAAAAGCATTCTCCGCAGCCAATATTGAATGGAATGACTACACGATCCCCTTTTTTGAGTTTGGTTACTTCAGAACCTGTTTCCTCTACAATTCCCATGGGCTCATGTCCGACCACGTAATCTTGTTCAGGGGTGATTCCCCCTTTATACAAATGTAAATCAGACCCACAAATGCCACTTGCCGTAATTTTGATGATAACATCCGTGTTTTCTTCTATATCCGGAGTGTCCACTTTCTTTGCCTTCATAGACTCTTTTCCTTGGAAAGTAACTGCTAGCATAAGTACACTTCCTTTTCAATAGTTTACAATGGATATATCCGCATGGAAGGAAAGGTAAACAAAGGAATTGCAGAGGGAAATAAAAAAGAGAAGCTTCCTTATAGTAAGGAAGCTTCTCTTTGGTGATGGAGCATAGCGGGCTCGAACCGCTGACCTCTTCGCTGCCAGCGAAGCGCTCTCCCAGCTGAGCTAATGCCCCATATCGGCCATCACAAGAATAAATTATATATGGGATTGAACAATTTTTCAAGGGTTTTCGCAAAAAATTTACGTTATTTTATAAATCGATAGGTACCAATAACGGTTTTTTCTATTTGTAGTTATATAGCACTAAATTTGACAAAATTTTACAAATAATTAATAGTATTTTATCAATGGATATGTAATATTAGAAGGGAAAAATACTATTAATAGGAAAGAGAGGTTGATTATGGACTATTTTTCCCGGAAAAAGATGATGTACTTAGTGCTAGTCTGTTTGGTGGTGTTATCCAACCTGTCTCCGGCAGCCACTGTCAGTGCAGCCGGAACGGAGCAAGAGGCCGGCACAGCAGCCGATGAGTTGTTCATTTCGGAATATGTGGAGGGAAGTTCTCATAACAAAGCAATTGAAATTTATAATGGGACGGGAAGTGAGGTGGAACTTTCCGATTATCAGCTTGAACTGTACAGTAATGCGGCGCAATCTCCCAACCACAGTATTACATTGAAGGGCAGCCTGGCAAATGGGGATGTCCTTGTGTTGGCCCATTCGGATGCAGATACAGCCATCCTTGACAAAGCCGATGAAATAGTGTCCTCTGTCATCAATTTTAACGGCGATGATGCAGTGGTACTCAGTAAGAATGGAGAGGCTTTAGATGTACTAGGGCAAGTTGGGGTCGGGGAGACATACGGCCAGGAGGTAACAATGACCAGGGAACCTTCTGTAATTTCTCCAACTTCCACTTATAATCCAAACGAATGGGCTGTTCATGATGAGGACACCTTCGATTATCTCGGCAGCCATACGATGGATGGCATGGATCCGGTGAGTCCACCGGTAGATTCAGGCGACAACCCTGAGCAGGATGCGGAAGAATATAGTATTGAAGAAACACGGGAGCTGGTGGATGGAACTTCCGTTATCGTGCAGGGTGTTGTCACGGCCGACAGCTCCGCCATCAGTAATGGAGAACAGTTTACGACCTACATACAGGATGAGACAGCGGGGATCAACCTGTTTTCCTTTGAACAAGGGGAAATTCCTGACGTAACTAAAGGGGACCTGGTCAAGGTGACGGGTAAACTTGATTCTTATAAGGGTTTGAAGGAAATCATCCCTTCTGAACTTGAAGTGCTGGAAGAAGGATATGATTTGCCGGAGGTACAGCAGATTACCTTAAAAGACCTGCAGGACCCGGCCATAGCAGAGAATTATGAGGGTGAATTGGTCGAGGTGAACGGGTTTATCAGCAATATTCCCGATTCTCCTGCGGGTGGCGGCTACAATGTGTCCATGGTAGATGCGGATTTCCATGGGACGACACTTCGGATTATGGAAAATTCCATGGATATAACAGCCATAGAAGCTGATAAATGGTATAACGTAACAGGTATTGTCAGTCAATATGACAGTTATCAGCTAATACCGACAGGTCAGGAGGATATTCAGACAGCGCAGGATCAGCCTGAAGCTCCGACAGCAGCCGGATATTATGAAGCAACAGTAGCAAGTGTGACGGACGGGGACACCATCCGGGTGGAAGAGCCAGTTTTTGGAGAGACGAGTGTACGGTTTGTGAATATGGATACGCCGGAAACCTACCCTTCAAAAAATGGTGACCCGGACAGGGAGGAAATCAATGAGAACCAGAAGCATTTTGGAGATTTGGCCACCGGCTATCTCAATGAACTAATCCAGCCTGGTGATGAGATATTCCTCAAAGTCGGGGATCAACCGACCGATGATTATGGCCGGATCTTAGCGGAAGTGATTAGGAAAGATGATGACCTCAATATCAATCTGGAAATGGTGAAACAGGGTTATGCATCGACTTATTTCATCGCACCGGTTGATGAAGAGGCATATCCTGCATACCAACAAGCGGTAAAAGAAGCGAAAGAGGCCGGACAGGGGATTTGGGATCCTGAAGAACCATTGATGGAGCTTCCGTTTGTCTTCCGTGCCAATGATGACCAAAAGGGATTCCAGCGGTATGTCGGAAATTCTGAAACCAAGATGTACGTTCAGCCGGAAGATTGGGAAGAAGTTCCAGTAGGAAACAGAATTTTCTTTGCAAGTCCCGAAGAAGCTGAATCATTCGGTTTTGCGCCTGTACAGGATGGAACGGAAACCGACAATCTGGAGGTGCAGCTGCTCGGTGTCAACGACCTGCATGGGAAAATTGATCAGGAATACATGTTGGACGTGGATGGTGACGGAAACAGGGAATTGTACGGCCGAATCGATTATACCTCGGCGGCCATGAAGGCTCGGGAAGAGGAGAATGAGCATACATTAATGGTTCATGCCGGGGATATGATCGGCGGCAGCTCACCGGTGTCAGGGCTGTTGCAAGATGAACCAACGGTAGAAATCATGGAAGAAATAGGGTTTGACGTAGGTACCGTCGGGAACCACGAATTTGATGAAGGGGTGGATGAGCTGCTCCGTATGGTGAATGGAGGTGAGCATCCAGAAGGATCTGGTACAGCGGGGTATGATGGAATGGACTTCCCTGTCCTTTGTGCCAACTGTGTGGATGAGGAGTCAGGGGATGCCTTACTGGATGCCTATCATATTGAAGAAGTCGATGGGGAGAAACTAGGTTTCATCGGCGTGAACACACAAGAAACAGTTAATATGGTCATGCCCTCTTCCCTGGAAGGTGTGGAGTTTACCGATGAAGCAGAAGCAGTAAATACTGCTGTAGATCAATTGACTGCCCAGGGTGTGGAAGCAATTGTTGTCCTTGCCCATATGCCGGCATATCAATCAGGAGAAAGTGCAACAGGTGAGGCGGCTGAATTGGCAAACACCGTAGATGATGGGGTTGACGTGATATTTGCGGCCCATAATCACCAGGTCAATAATGCAATAGTTGATAATAAATTGATTGTCCAAGCCTCAGAGTATGGAAAAGCTTTTTCGGATGTGGATTTGGAAATCGACCGGGAAACCGGGGATGTTGTAAGTAAAGAAGCAGAGGTTGTCTTTGTCAGTCAAAGTGAATATGAGAGAGACCCTGCTGTTACAGAAATCCTGGAAAAGTACGCGGAGGAGATCAGTCCAATCATCAATGAGGTCATCGGTTATAATGCCGAAGATCTAACAGGGGATTACACCAATGATGGTGACCATGGGCTAGGCAACTTGATTGCCGATGGAATGAAATGGAAGATGGATAGTGACTTTGCTATGATGAATGGCGGCGGGATCAGGGACGATCTGCTTGCTGGGGAAGTAACCTGGGGAGACCTCTATAACATTCAGCCATTCGGTAATGTTCTTATGCAGGTGGAAGTAAAGGGAGAGGATCTCTATCCGATTCTCAATGAGCAAATTTCACCTAAGTATGGCCCTGACTACAGTATTTCCGGTTTACATTATACTTGGAACCCCGAGTTGAACGAGGTGGTGGAGATCACCTTGCCGGACGGTACACCGATAGATGAGGAGAAAGTCTATACTTTAACGGTGAATAATTATATGGGTACTTCAGATGGTCCGATAAAAGAACTTGGGAAGAATCCGATCATGGGGCCGGAGGATATTGATGCAACGGTGGATTATGTAGACAGCTTGAACAGTTCGGAGGAAAACCCGATCGTTTACGGTCCGGAGGGAAGGATTACGGAAACGGACAAAGTACCGAATGAATCGGACGAAAACCATGAACCCGCTGTAGAAGTGGCTCCGCGGAACGATAGGGGAACGGCCCATTTACGGACGAGCGAACTAGCTGTCCTTGGCCAAGGGGACAAGATAGTCGTCCCGATATCGCAAGAAAGCAGATCAAGAAAGCTAATAGTGAATAAAAAACAAGTGGATATCTTAAGGGATAAGGAAGTTGTATTAACTGTCATGAATGGCAAATATTCGAAAACGGTGAATATGGCGGATTACGAAGGCAATGTATTGAAGGTTGAATGGAAGAAGTAATCGGCTGTAGATTTTAAGGGATCCTGCTACCAGGCAGGGTCCCTTTATCTATGAAGAAATGAAACGTGCAAAGATAGAGGGATGTCAGATATACTGGGGGAATGCCACATGATATTTACATATTAAAATTGATAGGTTATATTGATAGAATAGTAAAATTTTTTAGAAATGGGGGATGAAAGGTGGCTGGCAAGTCGGAAAGAAAGGATGACCGGTATAAAATCGCCAACAGGGAAGCGTTGATTGGAGTGGCATTGGTTATTTTCAATTTTATCTGGTGGTACGGGTTCGCCTATGGGCTCGGCAGCAAAGATCCGGAAGACTACTCCTATGTCCTAGGGCTTCCCGCATGGTTCTTTTATAGTTGTGTACTGGGGTTTATTGTAATGGCTGTATTGGTGACAGTGATCGTCAAGAAGTTTTTTGTGGAAGTATCTTTGGAAGATGAGGGAGAAGAGAAATGAATTGGCAGGCGTTAATACCTTTAATTATACTTTTAGTGTTGATGTTCGCGGTAGGGATTTGGTCCAGCAGAAATGTTAGGTCATCCGAGACATTCCTTGAGTCCTATTTTTTGGGCGACCGGGGAATGGGAGGTTTCATCCTGGCAATGACCATGACGGCTACATATGGAAGTGCAAGCAGTTTTATTGGGGGTCCCGGCACCGCGTATACACAGGGGCTCGGCTGGGTATTGCTGGCGATGACACAGGTGGTTACCGGTTATTTTGTGCTTACAGTACTTGGAAAGAAATTTGCTATCGTCACCAGGAAGTATAAAGCGGTAACAATGGTTGATTTCCTGAAAGAACGGTATCAATCCAAATGGGTGGTGCTTTTCTCCGCTTTAAGCATCATCATTTTTCTTTTCTCCGCAATGGCTGCACAATGGATCGGTGGGGCACGGCTGATAGAATCATTGACAGGCCTCCAATATACGACGGCCCTGTTCATATTTGCTTTATCTGTCTTGGTCTATGTAATTATCGGCGGTTTTCGTGCAGTGGCTTTGACGGATGCTATCCAGGGAAGTGTGATGTTCGTCGGTACCCTGATCCTCCTGATAGCAACCATTATTGCAGGGGGAGGAATCCCGGCTATCATGGACGACCTGGCCAGTGAAAACATCAATTTGATTACTCCTTATGGGGCAGAAGGAACATTGACACCGACGTATGTATCCTCTTTCTGGATTCTCGTGGGAGTTGGGGTGGTTGCCCTTCCTCAGGTAACTGTAAGGGCTATGTCCTATAAAGATTCCCGTTCCATGCATAGGGCGATAATTATCGGTACTATTGTTGTCGGATTCATTATGCTTAACATGCATTTAATTGGTGTGTTTGCCCGTCCGATACTTCCAGGTATTGAAATTGCTGATCAAGTAATGCCGCTGATCGCTTTGGAAGTGCTTCCTGCCTGGGTAGCGGGATTGGTGCTAGCTGCTCCGATGGCTGCCATCATGTCGACTGTGGACTCTTTATTGCTATTAGTAAGCTCGACCATTGTCAAGGATGTCTATTTGAATTACATAGAAACGAAGGCATCTCAGCAAAAAGTGATGAAGCTGAGCATGGGGGTTACTGCTGTTTTGGGGATTGGTGTATTTCTCATGTCATTAAATCCTCCAGATCTGATTATCTGGCTTAATCTATTTGCATTCGGAGGCTTGGAAGCGGCATTTATCTGGCCTATCATACTCGGCCTCTATTGGAAGAAGGGTAATAAATATGGTGCACTTGCTTCCATGGTTACCGGAGTTGGGCTGTATATCCTGTCTGACAGCTTCTTCCCACAGCCTTTGGGGCTTCATTCGGTTGTCCTTCCGGTTGTCTTCTCCCTCGCTTCTTATATATTAGTAAGCTTTGGAACACAGCATAAACAGAGTCCGGCGCCGGAAATTTAATAACACACCTAAAAAGACAGCCTCCTATGACGGCTGTCTTTTTAGGTAAGGGGAAAGTTTGTTTATAGCGTGTGCTGGAACTTTTCTGCAAATTTGATGAAGTATTGAAGGGATTCCTTGTTACTTAATGACCCCATATTGACAACTTGATCGGCAGGCTGCCCCATCAATATTTTCTTGACTGGTATCTCCAGCTTTTTGCCATTTAAAGTTTTTGGGATATCTTTTATTTGATAGATTCCTGTCGGTGTATGGCGGGGAGAGCATTGTTCCCGGATATGCTGTTTAATTTTGTTCCTGACTGCTTCCGTAAGCTCTGTTCCTTCCTTCATGACGACAAACAGCGGGGTGGAGGAGCTGCCCTCTTGATCAGGAACATCAACAATCAGGCTATCCTCCACTTCATTTACCTGATCCACTGCCCTATATATCTCACTGGAACCGATGCGTATTCCTCCCCGGTTGATGGTTGCATCTGAGCGGCCATAAATTACACCTGTGCCCCGCTCCGTGATCTTGAGGTAGTCGCCATGGCACCAAATCCCGGGGTACACGTCAAAATAGCTGTCGTGCAAACGGCTTCCATTGGGGTCATTCCAAAAATAGATCGGCATGGATGGGAAGGGTTCTGTCAATACCAATTCTCCGACTTCTCCGATTTTGGGCTCTCCTTTCTCATCATAGCTTTCCAACTTGGCACCGAGTCCTCGGCATTGCAGTTCTCCGGCATAAACGGGAAGTGTTGGTGCTCCAAGTATGAAAGCTGTACATACATCGGTTCCTCCGCTAATGGAAGCAATCCAAATATCTTCTTTTACTTTGTCATAGCACCATTGGAAGCCTTCTGGCGGCAATGGCGATCCGGTGGAGCTTATATTTCTTAAATAGGTTAAATCGTGGCTCTTGCCTGGATGGAGTTCCCCTTTCATACAGCTGGTAATGTAGCTGGCACTTGTGCCGAACACCGTCATTTTTGTATCCTCTGCAAATTTCCACAGAACATGTTTATCCGGATATGTTGGGCTGCCGTCGTACAGGATAGCAGTACTGCCGGTCAAAAGGCTTCCTACAAGGAAATTCCACATCATCCAGCCGGTTGTGGTGTACCAGAAAAAGCGGTCCTCTTCTCTGAGATCCTGGTGGAAAGTCAGCGCCTTCAGGTGTTCCAGAAGGATTCCGCCTTGACTATGAACAATGGGTTTTGGTTTACCGGTAGTTCCCGAAGAATATAATATCCATAACGGGTCATTGAACGGTACGTATTCATAGTGAAGCTCGCCGCTATGATTCGTCTTGGCAGCTTCTTGCCATGTCACAGCGTTTTTCAGCTTATTGAAATCAGCCTTGCCGTTAAGGTAGGGGACCCCGATGGTTGCTTCCAGTGTTGGAAGCTCCTTTTGAATCTCCTCCGCCACAGGCAACCGGTCAAAATCTTTTCCTCCGTATCGATAGCCGTCTACTGTGAACATGAGCTTTGGTTCTATTTGCTTAAAACGGTCAATGACACTTTGTGTACCGAAATCGGGAGAAGCGCTCGACCAGATGGCACCGAGGCTTGCTGTGGCCAGAAATGCCACGATGGTCTCGTAAATGTTTGGCAGATAGGCTGCCACCCGGTCTCCTTTTTGAATGCCATAATCTTTCAATGAATTCTGTAACGCAACTGTATCATTGTACAGCTTCGCCCAGGAGACTTCGGCTTTGTCCCGTAATTCGGAGGCGTGAATAATAGCTGTTTTATTCTCTTTATGGTTTCTGAATACATGTTCCGCATAGTTGATTTCTGCTCCTGGAAACCACTTGGTTCCAGGCATTTGATGAGAGGATAAGACGGTCTGGTAGGGTTTCTTCGATTGTATGTCAAAGTACTCCCACTGTGTCTCCCAAAACTCCTCCAGTTCATCGACAGACCAAGCCCATAGAGAAGCGTAATCTTCAAAATTTAGATGTTTATGTTCCTTCAGCCAATCCTTATACTTATTGAGGTTGGCTTTCTCTTTGCGAGACTCGCCTGGTTCCCATAACAGCGTGCCTTCTTCCATCCTGCTCATCCTATCCCCTCCCGAATTTTATGATAATTAACACTATTATATGAACTCGTTCCCGCTATGTAAAGCATCCTTGTATGAAACGGAAAAAAAACCCCCTTATATCAAGAGGGTTCCCTTATTGTCCGGCCAGTTTGCCCACAAAAGCTTCCATATACGCAGGAAGATCTGGTGGACGGCGGCTTGAAATGATATGGCCGTCGATGATCACTGCTTCATCATGCCATTCTGCGCCGGCATTCTTCATATCATCTTTGATTCCGGGAGTGCTTGTCACAATCCTGCCTTGTAAGATATCCGCTGAGATAAGTACCCAGCCTGCATGGCAGATCTGTCCTATTGGTTTTCGGGATTCATCCATCTTTTTGATCAATTCAAGCACCTCAGGGTAGCGGCGTAATTTATCCGGCGCCCATCCGCCAGGAACTAAGATGGCATCATATTCATCAGCCTTTATGTCTTTAAAAGCAAAGGCGGATTTTGCAGGAACCCCATATTTTCCTGTATAGGTTTTTTCTGCTTCCTTCCCTGTTAAATCCACCGTGGCCCCCTCTTCCTGCAGACGCAGGACAGGATACCAAAGCTCTAAGTCTTCAAAGTCGTCTTCTACTAGGGCAATTACTTTTGTACCCTCTAGCCGCATACAGATTCCTCCCATTCATGATATGCCAATTGTACCAAAGGAAGGCGATGAAGGCGAACTATCTGCAGAATGGATAAGATCAACTCTGCCTCTGTTGATATTCTGCAAATTTCACAAACGTCTTTTCATCTTCAATTAGGCCGCAAGACCCGCATTGCACTTTGTATTCGGGTCCGTGGTAGAGGGTGTGGAACACTTCAGGAGCTTCACTGATATAGGTGGCGACAGTGTCGCCCGTCTGCGGATCCAGCTTTACGGGGGTTGCCTTTTGCTCTATAATGTTAAACCGTGTGCTATTTGTCTTGCAATTAGGACAACGGTATGGCTGTGCCATTACATACACCTCCTGATTTTTAGTATTCTCATTAATCATCAATTTATGATAAAAACATACAGGTCTTTTAACGTGTTTTGTTCGATAGAATGCGTACATTTTATTTTTGATGGCCTTTTCCTGGTTGGCTGTATTCTCATATAATCCTACCAACCAGGAAAACATAGGATAAAGGGAGAGATTTTATGAAGAATGTCACAAATGTTTTTTGGTACTCTATTGCTATATGCCTGGCTGTAGTAATTTGGGGCTCTACAGCCCCGACTCATTTGGAGGAAGTTTCTGCAGCGGTAACCGGGTTTATTTCTGTGCGTTTTGGCTGGTATTATCTGCTGATTGTTGTACTTATGCTTGCTTTCTGTATTTATATTAGTTTTTCCCGTTATGGAAGGGTGAAACTGGGCAAAGAACACGATAAACCGGAGTTCAGCCTGCTTACATGGTTCGCTATGCTCTTCAGTGCAGGCATGGGAATGGGACTTGTATTCTGGACGACAGCCGAACCAATTTCCCATGCTTTTATCAGCACACCCACCGCGGAACCAGGGTCTGATGAAGCGGTAAAGGAGGGGCTGCAATATTCATTTTTTCATTGGGGCGTCCATGCATGGGCGGTATATGGAATTGTAGCCTTGGTGTTGGCCTACTTCAAGTTTCATAAGGATGCACCAGGTCTGATCAGTGCTACTCTTGTTCCGATTTTTGGGGAAAAGAGCATGAGGGGACTTGCGGGAAAACTTATTGACACACTGGCTGTTTTCGCCACAGTAGTTGGTGTGGCGGCTACATTAGGATTTGGCTCTGCACAGATTACAGGAGGACTATCCTTTCTGTTCGGCACGCCTGAAACTTTCCGTGTTCAGCTGCTTGTACTGGTCATAGCAACCGGGCTATTTATTATCTCCGCCTGGTCCGGAATCGGAAGAGGGATCAAGTACTTAAGTAATATTAACATGGGGCTGGCAACAGTTCTCTTGCTCATGCTTTTTATAGTTGGGCCGACGTTGTATATACTGAATATGTTTACTAGCACGTTGGGAAGCTATCTATCTGATTTCTTTGATATGAGCCTCCGTTTGGCACCGCTTGATGAGGAAAATCGGGGATGGATTAATGCCTGGACGATCTTCTACTGGGCATGGTGGATATCGTGGGCACCATTTGTCGGCATCTTCATCGCCAGAATTTCCAAAGGCCGTACAGTAAAAGAGTTTATGTTGGGAGTTCTATTGGTTCCAGCTATTGTCTGCTTTATATTCTTTGCTGTGTTTGGTGTATCTGCCTTAAATTTAGAACAAAATGGAATAGCTGCCATCTCCGAGTTTTCGGTGGAAACTTCAACTTTTGGAGTACTTGCCGAGTATCCATTAGGCACCTTGATGTCCATGATCACTATTGTAGTAGTAGCTATATTTTTCATTACGTCTGCCGATTCGGCTACCTTTGTACTCGGGATGTTAAGTACAAACGGCCTGCTTAATCCCAAAAATTCGGTGAAAATTACATGGGGTCTTACACAGTCTGCGGTCGCTGCGATTATTGTCTATTTTGGCGGCACTCAAGGCTTGCAGAATATGCTGATCATTGCCGCCTTGCCGTTTTCACTGGTTATCCTTCTAATGGGAGGAGCCTTTTATAAATCAGTTAGGGCCGAATATGGGCCGAGAAAATAGAGGGCTTCCAGGAGGCAGATAATCGAAGTTTTTCGCCTTGCGCGGGAAACAACAGCAAAAAGTGAGTCAAAATAAACCCCGTACAAGTTCATCTATAAACTTGGACGGGGTTTTTAGTTTGTTTAGGAATGTAAACCGATAGCATGCCTCTGACGCCGAACCACCCGTGAAAGTGAAAGAAGTCGGAAGAGCGCGCCTCTTTTTAAAACCATTTTTTAAGTTTGGACAAAAGGGAAGAGGATTCTTCCTTTTTATCATCTGAGTCGGCTGCAGTTTTTTCTTCCATAAAAATATTTTCCTTATCAATTGCATAGTCGTAAGTAAGCACAGCTCCGATATCTGTATCATTTTCTTCATCCGTAATAGTTGTGTAAGGTATATTATACTTTTTGGCTAGCTCTTTTTCTTCTTTGAGAAAACGATGGGAGACATGACCATTGATCAACAAGCTTGCATCTGGATGGGATTTCATCTCTTCCTCCAGTGCTCTCAGGCCGGAATCACTCATTATCTGCCCCTTATTAAGAGCAAGAACAATCCTTTCTCTTAGAGTTCCAAGGAATTTCTTCCTTTCCTCGTCCTTTGGCAGCCGGACGCCATACATGCCTTCCGTTAGATAATCGTCTACATTTTTGTTGGTCATAGCGATTCCTCACTTTTTTACCTTTTTAGGCCATTTTAGCAGAAGTTTGAGCATCAGCAATCATAAGAGGGTATCCCATCAAGGAGATACCCTTTATTTTGTAAGGAAAAACTATTTTTTCTTTGCCCGGAGGTCAGCTTCTCTGCTTCTTTGCTGGGCAACTTTATCATCGGTGTCTGCAAATTCTTCGGCAAATTCAATATCCCGGCCGTCAGAAATCTGATTTTTTGGTGTTTGAGACAAAAAGTTGTTCTTCCGTTTATTATGCTCATCTCTGCCCATCTGCTCACCCCTGATTAAAGTATTACAGGTATAGTATGGCTCTCACAGCAAGGTCTATCCCTGCCAGTATCTTCTGCCTCTGCTTAATTCATAAAAAAAGCCCTATTCAGTAATACTAAGGCAAAAAAGGAGGAGTGATCATGATGGGAAGAGATGAATTGTGCAGGGCATGTGAAGGGACTGGAATGCTGGCGGATGATGAGGGATGGCAATACACCTGCAGCATTTGCAGAGGAGACGGCTCCTATAGTAAAGATGATGCAGCCAAAGGAGCAAGAGTGCTGGAAGTGGATGAAACCAACCGGCTGTTAGACTAAAGGAAAACTGCCTGCTACTGTAAAATGTCCTTCGATATCAAGGTATTTTACGTGTGGCAGGCAGATTTTCAATTGTTAAGGAATCTGTGGGGATGGGGACAGATTCTGTTTACTGGAGCATGCCAACCTATCCGTGGGCGGTCTCCGGCATGGTCCTTATGCCGTTAACCGGGCCATTGTGTCTTTAGTTGATTAATGAGCCATCGGATTTTGGATGGGAGCAAAGCTGTTCATATAATTCTGCATATCCTGCTGTTTTAACTGAGGCACTTGATAGTACTGGTTTTTATTTTGGTATTGGAATACCTCATATGCCATTTCAATAACGTGAGGAATGCTGTCTGCAAATACTCGGCGCAGAACCGGATTAGTTGCTTCCAAAGCAGTCATGGTAAATGCGGAAGCACAGGTCTTCAGATGGCCCATCATGAAGCTGGAGATACTTTGGTCATTCAATTCATTGACAGACTGAGCCGGCGTTTTAGGCTGGGACGGCTGCATGCCGTATACCACATCGTTGCCTTGGGCCATATTGTAAGTCTGTGTCTTAACAGCTGGTTCCTTCCCGGTCTGGAGTGTTTCCACTATGGTATTGTATGTCTGGGAAAGATAAGTTTTATGCTGTTGGAGCATGGTTTTTAGTTCGGGATCCTGGATATGGTTCTGATACAATAAATAATGCTCCAGCGTTCCCACTACTCCGGAAACTGCTTCATGGACATCGAGCATTTCATGGCCGCCATGGCTCTCCTTGGCTGCCATTTGAGAGGAATCCTGCAAGTTTTGGTTTTGTTGCTGATTGTTCATTATCATAACCTCCTAATCATTTTCCTGCTTATTTTAAACAGATTGGTTCAGGTTATTCATATGAAAACAAGCGATGATATCGCCTTGCAAGAAAAGTCTGGAAATGCGCGACCAATAAATGAAAATTATGATATTATGAGAAAAGAGACAGAATTCGTTTTTAGGAGGCTGCTTATGGAGGAAAGAGAGCCAATACGGCTGGATGATCGTATACATTTGATTGATGGATTCGATTTAGGGGTGCCAGACCGTACAGGTACGTATGTGATTGACGAGGAAGATTTGACAATTATTGAGACAGGGCCGAGTCCTTCCGTAAAATATGTCAAAAAGGGGTTGGAGGCACTTGGTTTTTCCCTTGATCAGGTGAAGTATATTATCGTTACACATATTCATCTTGATCATGCAGGAGGGGCTGGGCTATTATTGCGCGAGTGCCCTAATGCAACTGTGGTTGTTCATCCAAGAGGTGAAAGGCATTTGATCAATCCAAAAAAACTGGCTGCAGGGGCGAGGGCCGTCTACGGAGAGAGCTTCCAAGAACTGTTTGAACCAATTGTTCCGATTCCCCAGGACAGACTGCTCCTAAAAGAGGATGGTGAGACATTGCAAATCGGTTCCGGCTGTCGCTTGGAATTTCTCGATACTCCCGGCCATGCAAAACATCATTTCAGTATATATGACCCGGTTAGCAAAGGAATATTTACTGGAGACACAGTAGGCGTGCGTTATGAACATCTGGCCAGGGAAGGGGTGCAATTATTTCTTCCCTCTACTTCTCCGAATCACTTTAATCCTAATTCGATGCAGGCTTCCATTGACCGTATCTCCGACCTGAAGCCGGAGCGCATTTACTATGGCCATTTTGGAATGACAGAACAGCCGGAGGAAGCGTTGCAGGAGGTTTCTGAATGGCTAGGAATATTTATGGAGGAAGGGGAACAGGCACTTGCTGAGGGGAAGGGTTACGATGAACTGTCCAGGAGCATGCTTGGTAGAGTCCGAAAGCATTTGCAGGATGTAGGGATAGCTGATGATCACGAAGCGTATATCATTATCAATTTGGATATGCAGATTAGTGCCCTTGGGATCATCGATTATTTTAAGACCATTAAACAGTAAGAAGAAAATCACCCGTTCCGAAGAGGAATGGGTGATTTATGTTATTTTTCTCCGTCCAGTCTCATGAATGTGAGGATCAGGAAAAATAAAAAGCTGAGTAATAGGATGGTGCCTCCTGCGATGAAAAAAACGGTGACAAATGTGTCGGGCAAGGAAAATGGGCGCACATAATAGAGCCACATTCCACTAGTCAAGCCAATGGATCCGATGATCGCAGACCAGACATGAAGGGAAGCCATAATTCTGGAAGCCGGGGTGAATACCCTATAGAAGACGGCCCAGGAAAAAAGGGATAGCCAGCCGACAACCAAAATATGGGCGTGAACCGTTTTGAATTCCAGCCCCCCTGCCCCTGCCATATGGGAGCCAATGACGGCGCCTAGAAACGCAAAGGCAGCTGAAAAACGAAGCAGTATTTTACTGTAGGATTTCATTTGAATCTCTCCTTATTTAAGTTGATCTTTGGTTTCCAGCAGGATCGGGCAATGGTCACTTCCCATCACTTTTGCGTGTATTCGCGAATCAATGAGGGATTCCACCAGCCGATCAGAAACGATGAAATAATCAATCCGCCAGCCTATATTCCTTTCTCTGATGGTTTTCATATAAGACCACCAAGTATAGAGGCCGTCCGTATCCGGGTAGAAATGGCGAAGCGTATCGGTAAACCCTGCATCAAGGAGGCGGCTCATTTTGCTCCGTTCTTCTACGGTAAACCCGGAATTCCCGTGGTTTGTCTTATCATTTTTAAGATCAATTTCTTGGTGGGCTACATTTAAATCACCGCAGTATACGACCGGTTTCTGTGCATCAAGCTCTTTGAGGTGCTCATACAACTCATCCTCCCATTGCAGCCGGTAGCCGAGTCTGCTCAGATCCCTTTTGGAGTTGGGGGTGTAGACATTGACCAGATAAAAATTTTCAAACTCGAGGGTGAGAATCCTTCCTTCTTCTTCTGAATCATCTTTTCCTACCCCATATTGGACAGATAAAGGCTTTTCCTTTGTAAAGACTGCTGTCCCAGAATAACCCTTACGTACAGCATAATTCCAATACTGGTGATAATCATTGATCTCCAGATCGATTTGCCCTTCTTGCAGCTTGATTTCCTGCAGGCAGAAAATATCTGCATCAATATCGTGAAAGTAATCCAGAAAGCCTTTGCGTACACAGGCCCTTAATCCATTTACATTCCAAGATACCAGTTTCATAGATACCACTCTTACCCCTTCATAATTCTTCTCTATGACGTTTATTTTAGCATACAGATAGGGGAAGTTCGAAATTTGTCGAGGAGTTTTTTAAGGAGAAATATTGACTTTCTAAGTGTATTAGCCATATAATACAGATCAGTGGTGTATGAAGTGATTAATACACCATTTTTGCCTGAAGTGTATTAATTGGGTAATACACTCTAATGAGCTGTTAGGAGCTGTTGCTATGGAAGTGAAATTCAATAATCGTGACCCGGTATATATACAGGTTGTCCGGCATTTCAAGGAGCAGATTGCTACGGGTAAGCTGGAGCCGGGACAGGAAATACCTTCCCGCAGAGAACTGGCAAACAAGCTGAAGATCAATCCGAACACGGCCCAGCGGGCATATAAGGAGATGGGGGAAGCTGGCTTGATCTATACAGAGAAGAACCTCCCAAGTAAAATCACCAAGGACGTAAAGGTTCTGGAAGCAGTAAGGGAGGAACTTATTACAGAAGCAGTGGAAGATCTGGTGGCATCGGTTCGCCCAATCAATGTTCCTTTAGAAGAACTGATTGGCCTGATAAGGGAAAAATATGGTGAGTCTTAAAGATTCAAAGGGGGGTTACGAGAATGATTGAGGTAAATGGGATCACAAAGAAATATGGAAGGAAGAAAGTGTTGGACGGTGTTTCTTTCACCGCGGAAAAAGGTGAAATTACTTGTCTGATAGGAATCAATGGAGCGGGAAAGACGACGATCATGAATGCAATTATGTCGATGACTCCTATTAAAGGCGGGAGCATTCTCATGGATGGTGATGAAATAGGCAAGGACAGCTATGAGAAAATTACGTTCATTCCTGATGCTATAACTATGCTTCCGCAGATGTCTATTGCAGATGCCATGCAATTCATGAAGGATTTCTACAAGGGATGGAACGAAAAGCGGGCTGATGAGCTTCTAAGCTTTTTTCGGTTGAAGCAGGAAGATAGGATTTCCAGTCTTTCGAAGGGGAACAGGGCAAAGGCCAATTTACTGTTGGGATTGGCTTTGGATGTGGATTATTTACTGATGGACGAACCATTTTCTGGTATTGATCTGTTCAGCAGGGAGCAAATCGCTGAAGTGTTTGCCAGCCATTTAGTGGAAGATAGAGGAGTGCTCATTACCACCCATGAAATCAATGACATTGAACATCTGATAGATAAAGTAGTCATGCTGGATGATGGGAAGGTTCTTACAGAATTCAGGACAGAAGAAATGCGGGAAGAAGAGGGGAAATCTGTAGTCGATGTCATGAGGGAGGTATATCAGTAATGAACAGATTTTTAAAATTGGTCAACTTTGAACTGGGCCGGTTTATGAAAATTTATCTGGTTCTGGTTGGAATCACGATAATTTCACAATTTGCTGGGGTCATTGCCCAATCGAAGGATTATCTAAATCATGCAGAGACAGTTATGTTTGAGCGGGCAATGAATATGGGGGCCTATGTAGAGGCATATGGAGCGATGAGCATGAGGCAGGTAACGGCCAGTCTATGGTTTATGGGACCGATCGCCCTGTCTGCAGCAGCATTGATATTTTACTGCTTTTTTATTTGGTACAGGGATTGGCTGGGAAAGAATACATTCATTTACCGTCTGCTGATGCTTCCTACAGCCAGGCTGAATGTTTTCCTTTCAAAGGCAGCAGCCATTTTTCTAATGGTACTTGGCCTGATTTCCCTGCAGATTGTTCTGCTGCCGTTATTAAGTACAGTACTGCAATGGACGGTACCTGCCGACTTGCGTCTGGATATGAATGTACATGAAATCATTAATAATATTTATCAATTGCAGATCATCATTCCAGATACTTTTGTAGGATTTTTGGTAGCCTATGGCATCGGATTTATGGCAGTATTCGTGGTATTTACAGCAATTCTCTTTGAACGAAGCTTTCGCTTGAAGGGGGCTTTAATGGGGGCGGGATATGCCATTTTGTCCGGAGTTATCTTTTTGGGGCCTGTAATCCTGCAGATATCTCCTAATACAAGATTTCTATACCCCGGAGAATTGTTTGCTGTAGAACTGGTCCTATTATTGCTCGTTTCAGGTGTTTCCATCTGGCTGAGCCATTTCCTGTTAAAGAAAAAAATCACTGTTTAAGGGAGGAGGAAGAATATGCGTTATTGGAAACTGATAGTTATTCCTGCATTCATTGTTTTAGTCACAGGGGTATATTACATACAGCACGCTATGGCGGGGCATGGCTATCCGGAATTCAAGTTGACCAAGGTCAACGGGGAGGAAGAGGTTGCAAGAGATATAACCGTATTGGCTAATTACCAAAAAAACATCAATGATATTGCGTTGAAAATCTCAGGGGATGGGGCAGTGTCTTCCAATGACCTTTCCTATTTCGACCGGCTGTCAGGGGGGCTGTATAAGGATCCTGCGATTGAAAAACTTCAGGAGGAGTACCGGAATTTTATGAGAGGGAAAAATGAGAGCCCCCATTACTTCAGTAAGTATGGTGATCTCTTGGCATATGTATCTATGAAGGAATCAGACCAAGCATTTATGATAGCTGTGGAGACATTAAATACAAACACGGAGGATACTGCTTCCTTCCATATAGAAGTGCCAGGCAGCAGAAAAAACCAAATGATATATATGGAAGCGGTGGAACTCAGCGATGGGGTCTTAAATATATTTACCAGAAACTTCACTAATGGCGGTGATAATTTAAACTATTATCGTATTGATATGGAAACTCGAACATTAATTGATTCAAAGTCATTGCTGTCTGCAACATCTTCTGGTAGAGAAAGTTGGACGGAAATGAGTTCTCTGACTATGGGGAGGGGAATCAGTGCAGCAGAGTACAGCCTATTCCTTGTCAGTGAATGGGAGGAGGTACCAGGTCCCTATGGTCATCCACAACCCGAATCAGTAGCTGAGGAGCTTATCCTTGTAAATAATGCAACAGGTGAGGCAGAAGAAGTGGAAATTCCAGAGAATCTAAAAGATTCCATCCATACAGCGGCCATGGAAGGTTCGGTCATATATCTCAGTAATATGAATGAAGAAGGTATGGAAGTACTCGCATACAATCTGGAAAGTGCGGAAAAGGGAGAAGCGCAGCAGGTGATACAGCTGCCGTTGACGAAAACGGAGAGGAGGGGAGGACCACCTTCCGTTGTGAAAGGTGGAAAGCTGTATTTGGCGGGTTACCAGGAATCAGTTCCAAGTGTTTTCGTAGTGGATTTATCTGACGGTAATGTCTTGTATGAAGGTATAGTGGAGGCTGGCCAGAATAGAGGAAAATTGCACATCAATGAATTAATGGTGTATTAGAAAATGCGGCCGGATTTTCATTCGGCCACATTGTTATATAATTTATCCAGTTTCTCTTCCAAAAGACCCATATGAATAATTCGTGCTTCCCGCAGATATTCCTTGCCATCCCAGAAAACAAGCAAAACCGGTACAGTGAAAATGGAAAAGCGCCCTGCCAATTCCTCTGTCTGCTGCACATCTGCGTGCCCCAGCTCCATGGCAGGGTACTTATCCATCAACTTCTGGACTTGGGGTTTGAGACCATGGCATACGCTGCAATTAGGTCGGGATATATATAGGAGTGCCAGCTCATTTTCAGCAATCCATCGATCAACTTCTTCCAGGCTGCTAAGGTTGTGGAATTCTCTCAAGAACATTCACCTCCATTTATAGTTTGAAGCGATTATAGCAAAGTATTTGACCTAAGGGCATCTGAAGAGGTTTATCATCTCCAATTATAAGGAAAATGTCTATAAAACCTGAAGAATGGGGTGAAACAATGGGTGCAAAAGACAAGGAAAGGATTAAGGATAATAAAAGCAGAGCAAATGAAGAAGAACGAAGTGAATTGGATGGATTCAAAGAACAACAGCTGGTTGATGATATGCCGATGGAGGATTTGAAGATAGAGCAGAAACACGAAAAGGAAAAGCATAACTCTCAAGATGCTTCTCAAAGTGAACGCAAATATACCACAAATGATGGAAAAGACAATTAAAATCACTAAAACCTAGTAAACCCCCTGTACCCAAATTGGTGCAGGGGATTTTTTAGAGTGCAAGAAAGTTGCCTAACATACAGATATCATACCAATAGAGATCAAAACTTCCTACATAATTTTCGCCCGATTGTGTTATCGCTGCATTTTTTGTATAATAAATGCTCATGTGAAATCGAGGAGGAAGAGGAGAAAGATGGAGAGAGTGAAGTCAGGGCGGAACAGGAAATTTGAGTTTCCGCATGTATTTGTTATTCTATTCAGCCTAGTGGTTATAGTAGCTATTGCTACATATTTTATTCCTGCGGGAGAATATGAGCGGGAAATGAGTGAAACAGGAACGGAGACGGTAGTGGATGGTACCTATTCCACCATAGAGAAGACGCCGGTCGGTTTCTTTGATATTTTCCAGTCCATCCATGCTGGAATGGTCAACTCAGCGGAAATCATCTTCTTCATTTTTATCGTAGGAGGGGCATTTGGTATTTTAAACGCTACCCATGCGTTGACAGGGGCATTTGGTTCATTGTCCAAAAAGCTTGCAGGAAGGGAAATGCTGATTATACCCATTACTATGAGCGCCTTTGCACTTGGTGGGGCCACTTTCGGTATGGCTGAAGAATCGATTCCCTTTATCATGATCATGGTGCCGGTTGCCATAATGATAGGATTTGACTCGATGGTCGGTCTTGCCATGGTGCTTGTCGGTGTCTATGCTGGATTTATTGCTGCTTTTATGAATCCATTTACAGTGGGGGTCGCACAGGGGATATCCGGGCTGGCGACATTCTCAGGGATGGGTGTACGGGCTGTGTTTTTTGTCATTTTCCTTGCTGCAAGTATTGCTTATGTCATGATTTATGCAAGGAAGATCAAGAAAGATCCGTCCAAAAGTTTGGTATATGAGGAAGACAAGCAAAGAGAAACAGAGGTGAATTTAGAGGAACAGCCGGAAATGACCAAACGGCAGGGATTGATTGTCGGGGTGCTCATTCTAACCGTCATCGGGCTTGCCCTCGGGGTTACGCTCCAAGGATGGTATATGCAGGAGATTGCCGGTTTATTTTTATTGATGGGAATAATTGTTGGGTTCATTGCAAGGATGCGGGTAAATGAGATGGCCCAGTCTTTCCTTAAAGGCTGTGAAGAGCTGGTAGTAGGAGCGCTCGTTGTCGGATTCGCCTATGGCATTTTAGTTGTCCTCCAAGATACTAATACAATTGACACCTTGCTTTACAGTATATCATCCATGGTATCTGGTTTGCCTTCTAGTCTGGCTGCGCTCGGCATGCTGTTCACACAGAGTCTGCTGAATTTCGTTGTGCCATCCGGCAGCGGCCAGGCAGCGTTAAGTATGCCGATCATGGCTCCGCTAGGTGATTTATTAGGAGTTGAACGGCAGACAGCAGTATTGGCTTACCAGTTCGGTGATGGAATTTCAAATATACTCACGCCCACTGCCGGGGTTCTGATGGCTTCTTTGGCTGTCGCTAAGATCTCTTGGGTGAAATGGGTGAAGTGGGCCTGGCCGCTGCTCGTTATATGGTACATACTAGCTGCAATCTTTGTCACAGTTGCACATTTGTTTATTTGGTAGGAGGGAAGAGAAATGCTTGAAAATATTTATAATAGGCTAGAGGAAATATTCCCAGAAATCGTGGAACTCCGCAGGGATTTCCACATGTATCCAGAACTCTCCCATGAGGAAGAAAAAACACCCGAAAAAATAGCCGAATATTTGAAGGGTCTGGGCATAGATGTTCAGACAGGTGTAGGCGGGCGGGGAGTCATAGGTATCCTCAAAGGTGGTAAGCCTGGAAGGACCATCGCTCTGCGTGCCGATTTTGATGGACTTCCTATCGAGGAGGAGAACGATATAGATTATAAATCCCGAGTTCCAGGGGTCATGCACGCATGCGGCCATGATGTCCATACGGCTTCCCTGCTTAGTGTGGCGAAGGTGCTGAGTGAGGTACGGGAGGAAGTGCCGGGAACGGTAGTCTTCGTTCATCAGTTTGCTGAGGAAGCCACGCCAGGTGGTGCCCAAAGCATGATAGAAGACGGCTGCTTGGATGGAGTCGATGTTATCTATGGTGCACATGTTATGTCTACGGAAGTTTTCGGCACCTGTACAGTAAGGGAAGGTTACTTTTCTTCTGCTCAGGATGACTTTTACATTAAAATATATGGTAAAGGTGGCCATGGCTCCGAACCTCATAATACGGTGGATCCGTTGGTGACGGGAAGCCAGCTGGTCGTGAATCTGCAGCAGATTGTCAGCAGAAGAGTTAACCCTCAAAGTGCTGCAGCTGTGACCGTCGGTTCATTTCACAGCGGAAAAGCCACCAATGTCATCCCTGATACTGCTGTTATTAAAGGAACCGTACGTACATATGACCAGGAAGCAATGGAAATCATTGAACAATCTATGAGGCAGATTGTCAAAAGCACCTGTGAAGCAGCTGGTGCAGAAGTGGATTTTGACTATGTGAAGGACTGCCCATCCATATGGAACGATCCAGAAGAAACGGAAAAGGTCCGGAAGAATGCTGTGACTGTATTTGGGAAAGATGCAGTCCACACGGAGGAGCCAATGCATGGCAGTGAAGATTTTGCTTTTTATCAGCAGGTGGTGCCGGGAGTCTACTTTACGGTAGGCGGAGGAAACCCAGAGATTGATGCTGTTTACCCACATCATCACCCTAAGTTCAAAGTAGATGAGCGGGCGATGCTCCATATTGGCAAGATGTTCGCTCAACTGGTATTTTCTGACAACTAGGAGATGCTTCCGGTGCAAAAACACCAGCTGTCCCGATAGAGGGCGGCTGGTGTTTTTTTATGGAAACTTACTAGAATTGGAAATCAACTTCTGATTCTTCTTGTTGTTCCACGCCTTTCATGTATTTAATCCTGCGTTGGGCTGATGCATTGCTTACTTGTTCGTCGGCATGGTAAGAAGAGCGTACCAATGGCCCGGCTTCACAATGCTTGAATCCTTTCTCTAGAGCGATCTTCTTTAATTCTTCAAACTCATCTGGATGATAGTAGCGTTCTACTTTAAGATGTTTCTTGGTTGGCTGAAGGTATTGGCCAATGGTCATAATATCGACATTATGTGCCCGCAGATCGTCCATTGCTTCAATGATCTCTTCCTTGGTTTCTCCAAGGCCTACCATGATGCTTGATTTCGTCGGTGTATTCGGTGCTATTTCCTTAACCCGTTCAAGAAGCTGGAGCGACCGGTCGTACATAGCGATGGCTCTCACTTTCTTAGTAAGGCGGCGGACAGTCTCAATATTGTGATTGAAAATATCCGGCCCACTATCCATCAGCGTGTGAAGGCTCTCATAGTCGCCCTTCATATCAGAAGGAAGTATTTCAATGGTGGCTGCAGGATTTTGCTTGCGTATTTGCCGGACGGTTTCGGCAAATACCGCGGCGCCTCCATCTTTCAAATCATCCCTTGCCACTGCAGTCACCACAACATGCTTAAGTCCCATCACTTTGACAGAATCAGCGACCCGCTGTGGCTCTCCCCAGTCAAGTTCATTCGGAAGGCCTGTTTTAACCGCACAAAAACGGCAGCCTCGTGTGCAGGTATCCCCTAAAATCATAAAGGTCGCTGTTTTCCGCTCGCTCCAGCATTCATGGAGGTTGGGACACCGTGCTTCTTCACATACTGTGTTCAGTTTCTTGTCGCGCATCAGATGCTTGAGCTTTCTGTAAGATTCGTTGGTATTGATCTTTGTCTTCAGCCAATCGGGTTTACGTATGTACTCTGCTTGCTTCGCCATTATCGACACGCTCCTTCGATGTTTGATAATTCCATGTTTCCGATGAGTATTTTGTCTCCGCCAGCTGATATACTTCGTTCCATTGTGCATCCGACAGGGCCATCGGGTGCAGATTAATGTCGAGCCCATCTTCAAACCCTTTTTTGAATGCCTCCGTCATATCCTTATAGGACAGCTCTTTTCCTGTCAGTTGTGCAATATCCGCTGCTTTTTCAGCAAAGGATTCTCTTTTCCTCACGCGGTGTTTTTCGGATGAGAAACGGAATAGGTCAAATAGCATTTCGGTATCCATGCTTATTGGGATGGAACCATGCTGGAGCACTACGCCATTTTTCCTTGTCTGGGCATTTCCGGAGATTTTCCTTCCGTCTACAACCATCTCGTAGAACGCCGGTTTTTCGAAACAAATGGAGGTTCTCTCTCTTTCCCGCTTTCTTTCAGGAAGGGCATAGTCTGCATCAATTCCAATGTTTCTATAACCTGATAGGACACCCTTGGACAGGATATGATATGCTTCCTGAACAGAGGCGGGTATGGAAGGGTCCTGCTCATTGATCACCAGGCTGTAGGTGAGCTCATTGTCATGCAGGACAGCACTACCGCCTGTCAGCCTCCGGACTAACTCACAGTCGTGCCGCTTCAGAGCTTCCATGTTGATGGATTTCAGCTTTTGAAACCGCCCGATGGAGAGGGTTGGTTTTGACCAGCCATAGAATCGTAGAGTCGGAGGTATCATACCTTTGCTGTGCCAGTTCAACAACGATTCATCCAAAGCCATATTTGTCGCGGCATCATGGAAACCGCTGTCCAGAATAGCCCATTCTTTCTCCAAATTGTTACCTCCTGTTCCGTCACCAAACGGAGACAGCGGCTGAACCCGCAGCCTCAAAAAAAGAGACTGCACTCACGGAGAATGCAGTCTGACAATATATGAAGTGATATGCATATATATCAACTGCACTTTCCCACGCTAGCATTACCTAAATCGGGTGCAAGGGTCAGGGCGAATGCCCCTCTCAGCCGTACCTCTGGCTCCCCTAGTGCTTAAATTTTTTAATTATTCCATATCTATGCTACCTTATATTTCCTTAATTGTAAATCTTGGCGAAAGTCCGATAAAACGAATCATACTTTTACGTTAGTTTGTGTACTATCTTGAATTAGTTGCCTAATTGCTTCTGTATCCCCTTGATGGAGAAGGTCCACAATCTTGCTGCCGACAATCACACCATCTCCAGACTTGCTGAGTTCTATCGCCTGGTTGGCGTTGGATACGCCGAAGCCGGCAAGTACAGGGACATTGCTGTGACTTTTGAGCATTTCCAAGAATCCTTGCACCTTCTCGTTATGCGAGGTTCTCGCCCCTGTAGTTCCAATGACGGAAACAGCATAGAGGAATCCCTCTGATCTTCTGGCGAGCTCAGCGAGTCTTTCATCGGGACTTGTCATTGCTGCAAGTTGGATGAATGCAATATCATTCTCCTTTAAATAACCACTGACAATATACTGCTCTTCCAATGGGAGGTCGGGAATGATTACGCCGTCTACACCTGCTTGTTTGCAGGCCAATGCAAAGCGTTCTGGTCCATAGATAAGTATGGGATTGAAATAGGTCATCAGTATAACGGGTATGTTTCGCTCTTTACGGAAAGAAGCGAGTTCATCCAGCACCATGGAAAGGGATGTGCCCTTTTCAAGAGCGCGGATCCCAGCTTCCTGAATGGTCGGTCCGTCTGCCACTGGGTCGGAAAATGGTATGCCCAGCTCCACAGCAGAAGCTCCGCTTTCCTCAAGAAAGGAGATGCGTTCTTCCAAATTTTCCAGGCCGCCATCCCCAGCCATAATATAGGGTACAAATAGATTTTGCCCCGATTCCTTTCTTTGGTTCAATGTATTTTCCAATTTTGCTTTCCCCATTATTGTTCCTCCTCGATTTTCTCTTTTACTTGGTCTACATCTTTGTCTCCTCGACCGGACAGACAGATCACCAAGGATTCGCCTCTCTCCATCTGCTGTGCCAGTTTGACTGCATATGCTACAGCATGTGCACTTTCCAATGCTGGAATAATCCCCTCGGTTTTTGAGAGATATTGGAATGCCTCCAGTGCCTCTTCATCGGTAATGGAGGTGTAGGCCACCCTTTCTGTTTTATACAGATGGCTGTGTTCAGGCCCCACTCCAGGATAGTCAAGCCCAGCAGAGATGGAGAAGGCTTCTTCGATCTGTCCGTTGCTGTCCTGCAGCAGGTGGGTCATTGTACCATGCAGGATTCCTACTCTTCCTCCGGAGAGAGTGGCCGCATGCTGGTTCGTTTCCAGCCCTGCGCCACCTGCTTCCACTCCATAAAGCTTGACGTCGGTATCTTCGATGAATGGGTGAAACATCCCCATAGCATTACTTCCGCCGCCTACACATGCAACCACTGCATCTGGCAGTTTTCCTGTCTGATCCATGATCTGCCTTTTTGTCTCTTTTCCGATAACAGACTGCAAATCGCGTACAATTTGCGGGAATGGATGGGGACCTACAACCGAGCCTATGATGTAATGCGTGTCTTCTACGTGGCTCACCCAGTATCTGAGTGCTTCGTTCACTGCATCTTTCAATGTTCCGCTGCCTTGAGAGACACCACGCACCTCCGCGCCCAACAACTCCATACGAAATACATTAAGCTTCTGCCGGCGTATATCCTCGTCTCCCATGAACACTACACACTCTAGGCCAAGCAGTGCGCACACTGTGGCGGTGGCCACTCCATGCTGGCCTGCGCCTGTTTCTGCAACTACCTTGTTTTTGCCCATCCGCTTCGTTAATAATGCCTGGCCGATCGTGTTATTGATTTTATGGGCACCTGTATGGTTTAAATCCTCTCTCTTGAGATAAATGTCCGCTCCCCCTAATTTTTCAGATATATTGGCTGCATGATAAAGGGGGGTTTCACGGCCGATATATTGTCTTAGATAGTAATTAAGCTCTTCCACAAATTCGGGGTCGTTCATTGCTTCCTTATATGCTTCTTCCAATTCGATAACCGCAGGCATCAGCAGCTCCGGTACAAACCTCCCGCCGAAATCTCCGTATCTTCCTGATTGGTCAGGCATGGTATATGTGGTCATTGGCCTCATCCTTTCTTATCTGTTTTGCATTCTTGATGAATTTCCGTATCTTGGTTGGATCCTTTTCTCCATTCGTCTCCACTCCACTGGAGACATCCACTGCAGCTGGATTGACCATTTTAATAGCTTGCTGAATATTTTCCGGGGTAAGCCCGCCGGCCAAAATGGTCTTTTTTCTGCTGACTGGCAATTTCTCTGTCAAAGCCCAATTAAATGTCGTTCCATTCCCGCCACGGTTGTTTCCTTTTGGACTATCTATCAAATAGTAATCACATGAGTATCCTGTGATTCTATTAATTTCCTCTTCTTTAAAAGGGAAGGCTTTAATAACCTTATAGGGAAGTTCCGCTGCTTTCTGTTCCGGTTCGTCACCATGGAGTTGGATGTAATCCAGGCCAACCTGACTGGCAATTTGCAGAATGTTCTCGGTGCTTTCATTGACGAATACTCCTACTGTTTTCACCTGGGAAGGGAGTGAATGAGCAATCAGTGCTGCATCTTCAGGAGTGATCCGCCGTTTACTGGGTGCAAAAACAAATCCAATGAAGTCAGCCCCAGCCTGTACTGCGGAGTGGGCTGCAGCAACTGTTTTTATTCCGCAAATTTTAACTTTCATCCTACCTCACCTCTTCTTCCTTGACGGCTAGCTGCAATTCACGGAAGGTATCCACAAGATTATCCGACCTCATCAATGTTTCGCCGACAAGAATGGCCCGGGCTCCTGATTCCTTCGCTCGATATACATCTTCGCCGGTGCGGATGCCGCTTTCGGATACCAGGACAGTGCTTGGATTGGAAACCATGGCAGCCAGCTTTTCTGTCGTTTTTATATCCACTTCAAAAGTATTGAGGTTACGGTTATTGATTCCGATGATTTCCGGTTCTAATAGGAGCACCCGGTGCATTTCTTCCTCATTATGGACTTCACATAATACTTCCAAATCCAGTTCGCATGCATATTGGTAGAGCTGCTGCAGCTGTTCATCCGTAAGGGCGGCCGCAATTAACAGAATAATATTAGCCCCTGCTTCTTTCGCCTGGTCAATCTGTACCGAGTCGATGATAAAGTCTTTGCAAAGAATAGGGAGGTCTACGGCTTCCCTGACTGCTCTTAAATCATCCATGGATCCATTAAAGAAGGAACGGTCAGTCAGTACGGAGATAGCGGATGCGCCCGCTGCTTCATACTGTTTCGCCTGTTCAACAGGATCCACATCCATACGTATCTCTCCCTTGGAAGGGGAAGCACGTTTAATTTCCGAAATAATGTTCATGTTATTGCTGTTCTCCACTGTTTGTTGAAAGCTGGAAATTGCTTTGGGATGAGTTTTGTTGAACTCCCTTTTTTTGAGTTCAACTACTTCCTTTTCTTTTTCTAAAATGATTTTCTTCAGGATTGACAATTAGGACACCTCGCTTGGAATTTTACTGCTGTATTCTACTAGGCGATTCAGCCTTTCCAGGGCTGCGCCTGAATCAATGCTTTCTCTGGCTAATTCGACCCCTCCGCGGATGGTCTCTGCCTCTCCGCTGGTAAATAGAGCCAAACCAGCATTTAAGAGTACTGTGTCATAGTAAGAACCTTTTTGGCCGTGCAGGACATTTCTTAGAATCTCTGCATTCTCTTTTGGGTTGCCGCCACGGATCTCATCGATGGTATAGGATGGGAGGCCCACATCTTCCGGGTAGAGGGAGATGGCTTTCTTCTCTCCGTTTTCCAGGATGATCAAATGGTTTTCGCCGGCGAGGGAGGCTTCATCCATATTACCTGCCCCATTTACGACTACTCCGCGCCTTCTTCCAAGTTGATGCATTGCCTCGGCAAGAAGCGGAAGAAGTTCTTTCCGGTAGACCCCTATAAGTTGTGTATCCAAGTTTACCGGATTAGTCAGTGGCCCGATAGCATTGAATATGGTAGGTATGCCGAGGTTCTTACGTACTTGGGTAAAAGGCTTCAACGCGGCATGGACATGCGGTGCAAATAGAAATGCTATTTTATTTTTCTGCAGCATTTCTTCTACATTCTCCTTAGAAAAGGATAGGGATACACCGAGGTGTTCCAGCACATCAGCACTGCCGGTCTTGCTTGAAATACTTCGGTTGCCATGCTTAGCAATTGTCACTCCGGCACCGGCAATCACAAAAGCGGAAGTAGTACTGATATTGAAACTGTATGATTGGTCACCGCCTGTACCGCAGTTGTCCATGGCATGCATAACCGGTCCAGTATGGAAGGAAGAACGGGAGCGGATGACTTCTACGATGCCGGTAATTTCTTCCGCAGTTTCTCCCTTAGCCTGCAGAGCCGTCAGGAAGGAGGCTATTTCTGCTTCCGTTACAGAATCAGTGAAACAGTAATTTGTTGCATCCTTCATTTCCTTGAGACTTAAGTTCTCCTGTTTAATCAGCTTATTAAGATATTGTTTCATTCAATTCGCTCTCCTCTCTGATTTCCTTCAAAAAGTTTCGAATGATATTCTTGCCTGTTGTGGTTCCAATTGATTCAGGATGAAACTGCACTCCGTATAAAGGGTGGTTTTTGTGTTTGATCCCCATGATTTCGTGGTCATCGTCCGACCTCGATTCAATATCCAGGCAAATGGAGGCAGGCAGGCTATCTACTACGTACGAATGGTAGCGCATTACTTCCAAAGGATTTGGCAGGTCTTGATACAGTCCCACGCCATTGTGAGTTATGAGGGAAGTTTTGCCATGCATAATAACCTTTGCCGGCCTTAATGAACCTCCCAGAGCTTGGGCGATACACTGCTGACCAAGACATACACCAAGGATAGGAATATCGCGGTGGAAACGCTGTATGGCTTCCAGACAGATTCCTGATTCATCCGGGAGGCCGGGGCCTGGTGAGATGATAATGGCCTCAGGCTTCATTTTGTCTATTTCTTCTACAGTAATCTCATCGTTTCTTTTTACGATTACATCCACTAATTCTTCTGATACATATTGATAAAGGTTGTAGGTGAAAGAGTCATAGTTATCCAGTAATAAAATCAATTTTGTTCACCTCCATGAGTGATTTCGCTTTCTGCATGGTTTCCCTGTATTCGTTCTCCGGCAAGGAATCATAGACAATACCGGCACCAGTCTGGAGATATGCATAAGATCCTTGGATGACTAGTGAACGTATGGCTAGAGCGATATTTACATCCTGGTTGAAGTTGATGAATCCGATCCCCCCGGCATAAACACCTCGCTTTTTTTCCTCCAGGTCATTAATGATCTGCATTGCCCGTATTTTAGGTGCACCGGAAACAGTACCGGCAGGCAGGCAAGATGCAAGTGCATCGAGAGGGGAAAAGCCTTCTTTCAATCTCCCTTTCACTTCTGAAACAATATGCATGACATGCTCATATTTTTCTATTTTCATATAGGTTGGTATGGTGATGCTGCCGGTTTCACAAACACGGCCAAGGTCATTCCGGCTTAAGTCCACCAACATGCGGTGTTCCGCGATCTCCTTCTCATCTGAGAGCAGGTCTTTCTCTAAAGCGGCATCCTCTTCCGGCGTTTTTCCTCTTGCACGGGTGCCTGCTATCGGGTTGGTTATTATGTCCCTTCCTGTTGTCTGTACTAGACTTTCAGGGGAAGCCCCCAGTACTAGGTAATCTTCAAAGTCAATATAGAACATGTATGGAGAGGGGTTAGCCTTCCTCAGTTTTCGATAAAAGGAAAAGGGGTCACCCTCGAATTCAGCCTTCATTTTTTGGGACAGCACCACTTGGAATATATCCCCGCGTTGTACATGTTTCTTCGCTGTTTCGACTTTTTTATGGAATTCCTCCGCTGTGGTTTCCGGCTGAAATTCTATATGTTTTACCGGGTTTTCTTCCACGTCTGTCGGGGAAGCCAGCATATCCTTCAGGTTCTCCAGCCGGTCGACCAATTCCGATTCGGTATCATTGTTCGGATTCATGACGATCAGGTAGATATTTTCTTTAGCATGATCGTATACAATGGTATCCTGGTAGACCATAAAGTGGATATCTGGCATCTCCAGTTCGTCAGGCAAACTCTCGCCGATATATTCATATTGCCTGATGGCATCATATCCGATATAGCCGATTGCTCCTCCATAGAAAGGAAGAGGAAGGTCAATATTTATGGTTGGCAGGTTTTCCTGTATATAAAGGAGGGCTTCCTGCTCAAATGTTCCGGATGTACCATCCACATGAGAGGTATCGGTTGTTTTGTTCCCGTAACCGATGATTTCCCTGTAAGGATTGGCTCCGATAAATGAGTATTTTCCTTTTTCTTTATGGGGAAAAGTGCTTTCCAGAAGGAATTTTTTTCTTCCGGTAATCCTCTTGAATATTTCGATGGGAGTCAGGGTATCAGCGTTCATCTTGATCAATTTGTAGGTAGACTGTTCGGTTTCCTTCATCGGGTTCATCCTTTCTTAAATAAACTAAAACGCCCTCTGCGGGCACAATCGTAATGTGCCTGCAGAGGGCGTTGGACCGCGGTGCCACCTCTATTGAAAAGACCTTGCCTTTTCATCTTACCGGATACTGGGCATGATCCAATATCCTATCCCGGTAACGGGGGAAACCGTGTTCTTCTAATGACCCCGGACAGCCATGGGCGTTCAAAGAACCTCTCCTAAGTCCATTCAGCATGTCAGGCGTGCCGGGATTCCACCCACTCCAGCTCTCTATGACGCCTTGCAAATGCTTACTAATCTTATTCACCGATTTATATTTATTGTTGTTATGTTATGGATACGATCAAACTCGGGGACCGGGCAATTTCGCCTTTTTTATACAAAAAGGCCCCACATCCAAGAAAGGACGAGGGACCGTGGTACCACCTTTATTAGCTGAAAACAGCTCACTTTGGGATAGGAAGCCATACTGCTTCTTATCTGTCCCGGGTAACGGTAGGACTAAATCGCCAAAGCCTACTGCATATCGGTTCGGTTTGGGAGCTCGGAAGTCCATTCATCTACTGAAACACACTGGTTTGCACCGGCCACCAGCTCTCTTTGGTGATTCACATAGATTACTACTCTTCGTCATCGCTGAACTCATTTACTTATTACAGATAATATTAGAATACTTAGAAATAGATGTCAAGAGTTTATTAGAAAATTTTGGTTTTTATTTTCCGATCTATCTTCCTATACTCTTTCATTTCCCGGGAAATATCGACAAAAACCTGACGGTCGATTCATGATTAATGATAATGGCAGAAAGGGAATAATATTGAAGAGGTGATTTCATGCTTACAGAGGGATTCTTACGCATTATATTGATGGTTATTGTATTGACAGCGATCATAGTTATTCTTGTAAGATTTCGGGCCACAAAATCGGATGAAGAATCTCGTGATTCCCTGAATGTACTCAAAGAAAAACTGGATAAAGGGGAAATCAGCAGGGAGGAGTATGAGGATGCAAAGCGGAGAAGAGGCAAATAATCGCTGGAAAATGAACCACTCCCAATTTGGGGTGGTTCATTTCTGATGCTGCAGCCTCTCATATAGATGATGGCGGAATAATTATTTACTTATTTTACTTCTAAGTACAGGCCGTTTTATGCTATTTTAAGTATAGGTTTTTTGCTTGGAAGGGTGACTGCTTACGTAAAAATCTGCAGCAATTGTGCAGTCAGCCGATTATGAGAAGGAAGGTGTCATGATGACTAAGACGAAGGTGGGTATCATTTTTGGCGGAAAATCTGCTGAGCATGAGGTTTCCCTGCAATCTGCAAAGAATATTGTAGAGGCAATGGATAGACATAAATATGACATTGTACTGATTGGTATAGATAAAGAGGGGAAATGGCATGTGAATGATCCATCCTCCTATCTGATCAATGCCGACGATCCTAAACAGATTAAATTGAACAGGTCCAATGAAAATGTAGCAATTGTTCCCGGTGCCACGAGAAACCAGTTCATTCACCAATCTACCTATGATCAGTTGGATCAGCTGGATGTCGTGTTTCCAATTGTACACGGAACGCTAGGAGAAGATGGAAGCCTGCAGGGCATGCTTCGGCTTGCAAATCTCCCATTCGTCGGTCCAAGTGTTATTGGGTCGTCTGTATGTATGGACAAAGATGTGGCTAAAAGGCTGCTAAAAGAAGCGGGGATTAATGTAGCAAAAGGCCTTTCATTTACCAGGGCTAAGAAACATAAGATCGATTATGCCGAGGCTGTGGAATATCTTGGCACACCTATGTTTATTAAACCTGCCAACCAAGGTTCCTCTGTAGGAGTAAGCAAAGTGTCAACGAAAGGGGAATTTGATAAGGCGATAGAAGATGCTTTCCTATACGACCGGAAGCTGATTATTGAGGAGAATCTTAATGGGCGGGAAATTGAATGTTCCGTCCTTGGAAATGATGAGCCAAAGGCGTCTAAGTTGGGAGAAATCCTGCCTCAGACAGATTTTTACTCTTATGAGTCTAAATATATTGATGAAAAAGGTGCAGAACTGGCCATTCCGGCAGACCTTTCCGATGAAGATACTAAAAGGATGCAGAGGGTTGCTGTTGAGGCGTTCGAAGCGTTGCAATGTGAGGGAATGGCACGTGTGGACTTCTTCCTGACAGAAGATGGAGAAATCTATGTAAATGAAGTGAATACATTACCAGGGTTTACGAAGATCAGCATGTATCCAAAGTTATGGGAAATAAGCGGATTGCCTTATAAAGATTTAATCAATCGTTTGATTGAATTGGCTCTGGAGCGGTATCAACAAGAAAGAAATCTTAAAAGCACAGTGTAGGAATAAGGAAAGACACCAAGCCTTCAGAGTTTGGTGTCTTTTTCAATGCTAGTAAACTATTTCATTTATTTTAGCCTGATGTTTATCCTTGAAAACGGGTGAATTTATCGTCTACACTAATTCTCTCTTTTGCCGGCGGCTGTTCATCAAAGTAGCCCATATGGATGAAACCTACAATTTTTTCATGGTCGCCGACTCCCAGAATCTTCTTCACTTCAGGGTCAGCAATATGAGGATTTGTTTTCCAGCAGATGCCAAGCTGCTTCTCCCAGGCGAGCAGCCAGAAGTTCTGGATCATTGCTGCTGTTGCCGCATAATTTTCTTCCCATTGTTTAGGGATGTCAGGCTCTTCCATCACGACTACGAGGATAGCATTCGGCTCATTCAGATAATCTTCCCGGTTTTGCTGTCTTTCTTCAGGATAAGTGGCAGCAATCTTTTTCGCGAAATTAGGAAGTTCCTCTTCTCCTACAAAAATAAACCTCCATGGCTCTCGCATCCCATGGTTAGGTGCCCAGATGGCATCGTCCAATAAGCTGCGGACCACTTCCTCTGTAACTTTTTTGTCTGTATATCCTTTTTTTACCGCCCGGCGTTCGCGGATCAATTTGGCTAATTCGGTGCTATTTGCTGTATCCATTATTTTTCCAGCCCCTTTGCTGCATATCTATAAAAGATCTTTATTTTCAGTTAAAATTTTAGCTGATATTATCAAGAAAAGCAACAAGGAGCGGCTGCCGCTATGAAGGGAAGGCAGAGATGCGGAGAGCTCTCTGCCCAGCTGCTGTTTACTCCTTGATAAATTACAAAAGAATAGTAATAATAGATATATGTTTTGAAGGATATCTTGTGAAGTTTTTCACTACTGGGAGAAGGGGGAAGGAGAAACGATGAAGAACTTTTTGGCTCGAAAAGGAGTCAGCCTATCTATTAGAGAATACACAATAACCGCATTAAGCTACATGGCTTTAGGACTTTTCTCCTCACTAATTATCGGACTGATCATCAAAACAATAGGTGAGCAAGTTGGTATGCTGTCTTATATGGTGGAGATGGGTGAATTCGCCATGGATACAAAAATCATGGGAGGAGCTATTGGGGTTGCTATCGCCTATGGCTTAAAGGCTCCGCCGCTGGTTTTGTTTTCCGCATTGTTCGCTGGGGCTTTCGGTGCGGAACTGGGTGGCCCTGCAGGTAGTTATGTTTCTGCACTATTTGCCACTGAAATTGGAAAAATAGTATACAAGACCACAAGGGTGGATATTATCATTACCCCTTTAGTAACCATTTTTGCTGGTTTTACTGCGGGAACCATAGTCGGACCCCCTATAAATTCATTTATGGTAGGATTCGGTGATCTTATAAACTGGTCTACAGAGCAGCAGCCGGTTCTAATGGGCATTTTGGTCGCTGTTTTGATGGGGCTTGCCTTAACTGCTCCTATCTCTGCCGCAGCGATTGCCATCATGCTCTCTTTGGAAGGAATGGCGGCTGGAGCTGCTACCATCGGCTGTGCTGCACAGATGGTTGGTTTTGCTGTATCCAGTTATAGAGATAATGGGTTTGGAGGTCTGGTTGCCCAGGGAGTAGGAACATCCATGCTTCAAGTGGCGAACATTATTAGAAAGCCATTGATTCTCCTTCCTCCGACCATTGCTGGGGCTGTTCTTGCCCCTATAGGAACTGCCTGGCTGGGCATGGTCAGCAATGCGGAAGGAGCTGGAATGGGGACAAGCGGATTTGTAGGCCAGATCATGACATTCGAATCCATGGGTTTCACCATGGAAGTATTTTGGAGTGTTCTGCTACTGCATATCGTCGGACCAGCTATTATCAGTCTGGTTATCTCAGAAGGTTTTCGAAAAGCCGGTTGGATCCAACCTGGAGATATGAGGATAACTTATGAATAAAGTGTGACTGAGGTCACTTTCCTGCTCGAACTCTATATGTATAATCAGGGTATCCCATGAGGGCGAAAATAGATCATAGGATATATTTACTTACCTTTAAAAGAGGAGTAAAATCTTTGAAAAGATTCAAAAATGGAAAGGAGCTTGGTATGAAGCGTATCTTTTTCATCAGTGATATACATGGGAATTACTGCCTTTTTAAGAAGTTGATTGATTATGTGGAGTTCGATGCGGAAAAAGATGAGCTAGTGATCGGCGGGGATATGATCAATGGAGGTCCAAGAAGTGCAGAGATGCTTCAGTGGGCAAAAGAAAACAGCCGAAAGTATCCCGATAGTGTTCATGTGATAGCGGGAAACCATGAAGAAATGATGATTTGGTTCATGAACGAGCTTTCTCCGATATGGATGGAATTCGGGGGAGAAGAGACAATCAAGAGCTTCAAAAAGGTGTATGGTGATGAAAACGGCTGGGATATCGCAGAGGACTATGCTTCCTGGCTGGAGACTCTCCCTCTGCTCCATGAGGACGAGCATGCTATATATACCCACGCGGGGATAGAACCAACAGCAGACAGGGAGAGTCAGCCGAGGGAGATTCTATGGCTGAACACAAAAGAATTGCTGGAGATGGATATGCAGGAGCTCAGGAGCTGGACGGAAGAAAGACCGATCTATCGCGGCCATAACCCTCAAACGACAGTTAGAAGGGAAGGCATGTTCGTCCATTGTGATCTAGCCATAGAGCTTTATCCGGAAAAAGAAGGAGCTTTGGCTTTAGTAGATGTGCTGGGCTCCCGTTATTTTTCCTGTACAAGTGAAGGGGAGGTTTCCAGCCATATAATTGAGGGTATGGAGAATGTATCTTTTTCTTCTAAATGAGGGAGATTGGGACATAGTAAAACATTTAACTCTATAGGCGAACAATAATCTAAATTAGCGGAGGAAATATACGTAGACTCCTGCGGGAGGAAAGGCATAGGTGAGACCCCGCAGTGCGTAGCACAAGGAGGCTCACCAGCCGCCCGCGGAAAGCGAAGTATATTCCGAAGCGATTTATATCCACTAATCAAACTTTCTAGTTCGTTCGGATTAATCATTGGATGAAACACTTTTGTCCCAGCCTCTTTTTCTGAAGATAATTGAAGAGGAGGGGAAGCATGGATAACTCAATAGTGGAAAAAGCATTATATCAGGCTGGCGACCAGTCACGATTAGTTAGTACAGTGCAAATACATGGAGGATCCATTAACAAAAGCTTCTATGTTGAAACGGAGAAGAACCAATATTTTATAAAGTATCATCCCGATCCACCGGAAAATTTCTTTCATACGGAGGCACATGGACTTGAATCAATACGGAGAACGGACTCCGTGCAAGTGCCGGAAGTATTTACATATTCTGATACTCCGGGTGAAGCTTTTTTAGTTATGGAATGGATAGAGGGGAAGGCTTTTCAAGAGACAGATGCATTGTTGGGGGAAGGGATAGCTAAAATGCACCGGGCCCATGCAGGTAAACATGGCTTTTCGGAGGATACCTATATTGGTCTCCTTCCCCAGAAGAACGGCCTGTATGAAAGATGGATTGATTATTATAGGGAAAGCAGGCTTACCGCTCAATGGAAGCTGGGTATACAAAAGGGCAGAATTGACGGGAAGAGAAGGGAAAGGATGGAGACACTGCTGGCGGGATTGGATAAGTGGATACCGTCTGGGATAAAGGCTTCCTGTCTGCATGGAGATTTATGGGGAGGAAATTGGATCATCGGATCGGATGGAGTGCCGTTCGTCATTGATCCTTCTGTTTTATATGGGGACAGGCATTTCGACTTGGCTTTTACTGAAGTGTTTGGCGGTTTTAGCTCACAGTTCTATGAGGCATATAATGAATGTTACCCCATCGAAGATTATTATCAGGAGGTAAAGCCGTTGTATCAGCTGTACTATCTGCTTGTCCATTTGAACCTTTTTGGAGAATCCTATGGAAGCAGTGTAGATGCAGTGCTCAGGAGGTATACAGGAAAATAAACAGCCCCTAAGTGCGGAACATCACAATTTTTACGTAGAGAATGGTGTATGATGATGCTGGATACACAACGGGGAGGACTGCATCATGGGCTTTTATGAAATATTGGTATTTGTTCACGTATTCTCTGCGATTATTGGGATGGGTCCGGGTTTTGTTATGATATTCGTAGTAAAGCATGCGTCAACTATGACGGAGCTGAAGCATGCCTATTTTATCCGTGGGAAGCTGCATGTTTTTACGCTGGTCGGGGGGACTTTGCTTTTAATAACAGGCTTATGGATGGGGTTTTTGAATACCTATTTATTTGCTCAAGGATGGTATTGGCTTAGCCTAATTCTATTCATGATCGCTCTGGCCTGCGGACCACTGCTGTTGTCACCACGCTCCAAGCCTATGAAAGATTTTCTTAAACGGTGTAAAGGCGAAGAAATTCCGAAAGAATACTATTTACTGTCTGGAAGGCTTTTCGCTGCTGAAAGACTGGAAAACAGCATTTTTCTAGTGATCATTGGTTTAATGATTTTAAAGCCTTTTTAAGTAAAAAGAGCGTATCAGTCTGATACGCTCTCAGCTTGTAGAGAAACCCCGTGTTTTTCTACAAGCTTTTTTTCTTGCCTCCAGGAGCACGAACCATTCCCTTTCCGCGGACGAACGCCCGAGCCTCCTCGTGAAAACCCACACTGCGGGGTCTCG